>NZ_JADBZL010000021.1:0-14060 GCF_020402505.1 Phenylobacterium sp.
AGGATGAGGCCGTTCCACCCGCGGCGGGTTGCGCCGCACGGCGCGTTGGGTCGCCGACCTCGACCTGGCAGGTTCACCGCCCGTCGCGGCCTCCGTCACGTCGCTACATGCGACCCGTTCCATGTACATGCGGCGGCCCCTTCGATCGCGAGGTCAGACTGCGCGGAACGCACCCTTCCAGTGGCCCTTCCTGCCCCCTCGGCCGGCCAGGCCCTGAAGGAAAAAATCGTGAATGAGCGTGAAAAAAGCGTCGGGTCGCGGAGAATACGGGTTGGCTCGCGGGACGGGCGGCGAGAAGGTCCGTCAAGCCTGCACGCTGCGGCTAGGTCAAGGCGAAGGAGTCTCCGCATGTTCACGAAAAGGATCTTCCGCAAAGACCCGTCCGCCCTGAGGCCTCTGTTTGAGCGTTGGCTCTTTCTCGGGCTGTGCGCGGTCCTGTCTCTCGCCCCGCTCCCCGCCATGGCCTTCGATCCCTTCCCGGTCGAGGGCGGTCCTGGGGAGCATCGCCGAATCCTCGACGCGGCCCTGGGCTGTCCGCCCGGTGGCGGCGCGGACTGCTGGACCGTCGCCGCCCGGGACCGGCTCGAGCCCGCCCTGCGCCGACCCGACATCACCGCCATCACCGTCTGGAACCCCGCCCACTGCGATGGCGGCGACCTTCCCGACGGCCGCGGCGCGGCGGCCCTGTCCGCCTGCCGCGACTGGATTCGCGCCGAGCTGGACGCTGCGGTTCGGGCGGCGGACCGGCTGGTGGACCCCGGCGGCGCGCCCCGACAGGTGCGCGGGCGCTGCGGGACCTTACAGCTGGGGGACCCGGACGTCCTGTGCGCCTTCGATCACCATTTCGGCCGAGCCCTGCACGCCGCCCAGGACTTCTACTCCCACACCAACTGGACGGACCGGCCGCTTCCGCCCTCCGAAGTCTCGCTCCGGAGTCCGCAGGGGCTGGGCGGGACCGGCCCCATTCCCTGGTTGGCCCCCGATGACGCGGGGTCGCCGCCTGCAGGCCTGATGTCCGGCTGCTTCCTCTTCTTCCCCGAAGGCCTGTTCTGCCAGGGTCGAACCCGTCACGCAGACCTGAACAAGGACCGCCGCCATGGGTCCGATACGCCCCCCTTCGGCGGGACCCCCCGCGGCCAGGTCGGGGGAAACTTCGCCAGGGCCTTCGACGCCGCCGCCGGCGAAACCGCCCGGATCTGGACCGACCTGGAAGCGCGCCTGGTCGCCACCTACGGAGGCGCCCGTGGGCGGGCCATGGCCTGCGTCATCCGGGGCGTCGAACCCGGCGCCTGCGCGCCGGTTGCGGTAGTCGGAGGTCAGAAGGCTTCCGTCGGATTCAGAGCCGGGATTGCGTGAGGCGCCGCCGCTCCTAGCCCCGCGCGCCCGCCATCTCCATCCGCTCGCGGCGGATGGCGTCGTAGGCGGCGTTGAGGGCGGCGGCCTTGGCGTGGGCGATGTCGAGGTATTCCTCGGGCAGGCCCAGGGCGCGGACGCGGTCGGGGTGGGCGTCGGCGATGCGGCGTCGCCAGACGGTCTTGAGGCCCTCGTCCGTGACGTCGTGGGGGACGTCCAGAACGATGTAGGGGTCATCGGCGGGGGAGCCGAGGTGGGCGGCGCGAATCCGGCGGAAGGACAGCGGGCCGAAACCGAACAGCTCAGCCACACGTTCCAGATAGGACTCCTCCTCCAAGGAAATCGCGCCGTCGGCGCCCGCGATGTGGAACAGGCCGTCCAGCACGTCCTCAAGCAGGCTCGGGCAGTTTCGGTAACGTCGGGCAAGCTGGCGGGCATAGCCCTCGAAACCGTGGGTGGTCTGCCGGGCCAGCTCATAGAGGCGCTGGATGTCGCCCTCTGAGGCCGCCTCCGGGGAGAAGACCTCGGCGAAGGCGTCGAACTCGGATACCCGGGCGCGTCCGTCGGCCTTGGCCAGCTTGGCCCCGAGGGCGGTGACCGCAGTGGAGAAGGCCGGGTCGGCGCCGGGCGGCCCGGGCGGACAATCGCAGTCGCCCGGATCCGGACGCCGGACGGCCATGGCCGCAATTCTGTTCCAGAAACTCATGCCAATGTCCCAAGCCAGCGCAGCCGACAGACGGCCAGCGCGCCCCTTCCCCCGACCCACTGCATACACCCATCGCTCGCCTCAGGATCGTTACGTTTTCGAAAGGCGGACCTCCCGCACCAAAGCGCCTCTGGACGCACCTTTCCCCGGTGTGGTCTTAAGCCGCGGTGAGCGGCGGCGGAGGCCCCTTGGATAGGCGCTGGACCTTCTGGATCGACCGGGGCGGGACCTTCACCGACGTGGTGGGACGGACGGATGACGGCCGCGAGACGACCGCCAAACTCCTCTCGGCCTCGCCGGCCTGGGCGGACTCCGCCGTCGAAGGCATGCGGCGCCTGATGGGCGTCGCGCCCGGGGCGCCCTTCCCGGGCGCACAGGTCGACGCCATCCGGATGGGCACGACCGTGGCCACCAACGCGCTCCTGGAGCGGCGCTTCGCGCGCACTCTGCTGGTCACCACCCGGGGCTTCGCCGACGCCCTGCGGATCGGGGACCAGGCCCGGCCGGACCTCTTCGCCCTCGACATCCGCCAGCCCGAGCCTCTGTTCGCCGGGGTCCTGGAGGCTGATGAGCGCCTGGCGGCCGATGGATCGGTGGTGGAGGCGCTGGATCCGACGGCCCTGGGGGCCCGTCTTGCCGAGGTCGCCCCTGACTACGACGCCGTCGCTGTCGCCTTTCTCCATTCCGACCTCAACCCGGTCCATGAGCAGCTGGCCGGGCGGCTGGCCCAGGCGGCCGGTGTTCCCTTCGTCGCCCTGTCGCACGAGGTCTCGCCCCTGCCCCGCTTCCTGCCCCGGGCGGAAACCACGGTGGCCGACGCCTGCCTCACCCCTGTGCTGCGGGCCTATGTGGACCAGGTCCAGACGGCGGTCGGCGAGGCGCCCCTCTGGTTCATGACGTCCGCCGGCGGCCTCGTCCGGGCCTCGGCCTTCCGGGGTCGGGATGCGGTCCTGTCCGGTCCCGCCGGCGGAGTGTCGGGGGTGGCGGCGACGGCCCGGGCGGCGGGGGCGGAGGCGGTCCTCGGCTTCGACATGGGCGGCACCTCCACGGATGTCTGCCGCTTCGCCGGCAACCTGGAGCGGCGCGAGACCGCCGAGGTCGCCGGAGTGCGCCTGCGCGCGCCCATGGTCGATGTCGAGACCGTGGCGGCCGGGGGCGGCTCCATCCTCCACTTCGACGGCGACCGGGCGCGGGCGGGACCGGCCAGCGCCGGGGCCGATCCCGGGCCGGCGGCCTACGGGCGCGGCGGGCCCGCCACCGTGACGGACGCCAACCTGGTGCTGGGCCGACTGGACCCGGCGCGCTTTCCGGCCGTCTTCGGTCCGGAGGGCAGGTCGCCTCTGGATGCGGCGGCGGCGCGGGCGGCCCTTTCAGACCTGGCGGCGCGCATGGACCTTCCAGGACCCGAGGAGGCGGCGGAGGGCTTCCTCGCCGTGGCCGTCGAACAGACCGCCCAGGCCGTGCGACGCATCTCCACCGAGAGGGGATTCGATCCCCGGGAGCACGCCCTGGTCGCCTTCGGCGGTGCAGCCGGCCAGGTGGCCTGCGACGTCGCCGAGGCCCTGGGCATCGACGAGGTCCTCTGCCCGGGTCAGGGCAGCGTCCTGTCGGCCTGGGGCATGGGCCAGGCCCGGCCCACCGTCCTTCGCCAGGCGGGTCTGGAGGCGCCCCTCGACGGTGCGGGCCTCGGGGCGGCGGCGGACCTCGCCGAGCAGCTCAGCGCCGAGGCCCTGGCCGGCCTTTCCGCCCAGGGGATCGACGGCGGCGAGGTTCAGGTCCGGCTCGGCCTGCGGTATGACGGCGCAGACGCCGTCCTGGCGGTCCCCCCTGGGATCGAAGGCGAGGTCCGGCAGGCCTTCGAGGTCGCCCATCGCCGCCTCTTCGGCTTCACCGAGACCGACCGCGCCGTCCTCGTCGCCCGGGTCGAGGCTGAGGCGGTCGATGCGACGCTCCCCCCCCCTGTCCGCGCGACGCCCCCGCGACGCTCGTGAGTCCCCCGGCGCCCCCCTGGACGCGACGATGAGCGTTATGCAGATGACCTGCCGCTCGCAGTCCTTTGCAGCCCCCGTGGTGGAAGCCGCAGCCCTCACCCGTATCGACGGTCCGGCCCTCATCGTCCGCGACGACACCCAGCTGGCCGTCCTGCCCGGCTGGCGGGCCGCGGCGGAGGCCGACGGCCTGGTCCGCCTGAGCCGCCTCGCTGGCGCCGCCCCCAGGGAGGTGCGGCTGGATCGCCCCGATCCCGTAACCCTGGAACTCTTCAATCGCCGGTTCATGGGCGTGGCCGAGGCCATGGGCGCGGCTCTGGAGCGGACCGCGCACTCGGTCAACATCAAGGAAAGGCTCGACTTTTCCTGCGCCCTCTTTGACGCCGACGGCGGGCTGGTGGCCAATGCGCCGCACATGCCAGTGCACCTGGGCTCGATGGGCGCCTCGGTCCGGGCGGTGCGCGATCGGCGCGGGACCCTGCGACCCGGCGAGGCCTTCGCCCTGAACAATCCCTATGCCGGCGGCACCCACCTGCCCGACATCACCGTGGTCATGCCCGTCTTCACCCGGCCCGAGGCGGAGGGTCCGCCGGACCTCTTCGTCGCCGCCCGGGGCCATCACGCCGACGTCGGCGGCGTCCAGCCCGGCTCCATGCCGCCCTTCTCGCAAACCCTTGAGGAAGAGGGGATTCTTCTCGACGCCCTGCCCATCATGAGGGACGGGATCTTCCTTGCGGCGGAGGTCCGGGAGGCCCTTCTGGCCGGGCCCTGGCCCTGCCGGGCGCCGGACCGCAACCTCGCTGACCTGAAGGCCCAGCTTGCGGCCTGCCAGGCGGGCGCCGACACCCTCTCGGCCATGATCCGGGACCAGGGCGCCGAAGTCGTCGCCCGCTACATGACCTTCGTCCAGGCCAACGCCGCCAGCGCCGTGCGGCGCGCCCTGACCCGGCTGTCTGACGGCGAGGCGAAGGTCCCGATGGACGGCGGCGGCGAGATCGCCGTGCGCATCACCCTGGACCCGGACCGGCAGGGTGCGGAGATCGATTTCCGCGCATCCACCGACCAGGCTCCGACCAACTTCAACGCACCCTCCGCCATAGTCGACGCGGCGGTCCTGTACGTCTTCCGCACCCTGGTGGACGACGACATCCCGCTGAACGCGGGCTGCCTGGAGCCCCTGCGGGTGCGCACCCGGCAGGGGTCACTGCTGGCGCCCACCCCGCCGGCGGCGGTGGTGGCGGGCAATGTCGAGACCAGCCAGCACGTGGTCGACGCCCTCTATTGCGCCCTCGGCGTCATGGCCAACGCCCAGGGCAGCATGAACAACTTCACCTTCGGGGACGCCGACCGGCAGTACTACGAGACCCTGTGCGGCGGCGCCGGGGCCTCGGTGCGCGGGCCGGGCGCCAGCGGCGTCCACACCCACATGACCAATTCGCGGCTGACCGACCCGGAGATCCTCGAACGGCGGTTCCCGGTGCGACTGGAGACCTTCGAGATCCGCAAAGGCTCCGGAGGCGAGGGCGCCTTCCGAGGCGGCGATGGGGTGCGCAGAAGGCTCCGGTTCCTGGCCCCCATGGAGGCGGCCCTCCTGTCCACCCGTCGCACCTGTGCGCCCCAGGGACTGGCCGGCGGCGGCCCCGCCCTTGCCGGCGCCCAGCGCCTGATCCGGGCGGACGGCGCCGTCCATCCCCTTTCAGGCTGTTTCTCGGTGACTGTCGCGGCCGGTGAGGCCATCGAGATCGAAACTCCCGGCGGGGGCGGCTACGGTCCGCCCGCCGCGCCACCCAAGCCCGATTCCGAGGCTCCCCCGACCGCAACCTAACCCGGCGACAGACCGGCTGCTGAGGGCCTCAAGCGGCCCCGGCGGATCCAGGTGTTCCGGCTGCGCCGTGCGTTTGGAAAGACGCCATGAAACACGGAGGGTGTTTGCAGCCCCCTTCAGCACAGGACTGAGAAATCCTGGTCCTTCGAGGCGTGACTGCCACGGAAACACCCAAAGTCTGAGATCCGTCGGTGCAAAGAAGAGATTTGTCTTGTCTTGATCACTGTCAATTTGGCTCCTCCTCTTCGCATGTAGTCATCCTTCTGCAGGGACTGAGGCGAACCGGCGTAGACGGATCAGGCTGAAGCCGCGGACCCGGAAGCGTCATCGGAAGGGGGTCTGGTCGTGAGTCGGTGCAGCGAGGGGCCTGTCCGAAGCGGTCCGACCCCACCCGATTGACGCCCAATCCTGGAGTCGAGGGCAACCATGTCGGAAGTCATGATCTACGGCGCAGCGGGATACACCGGCCGGCTTTGCGCCGAGGAATTCGTGAGAGCCGGACTGCAGCCCATCCTGTGCGGTCGCCAGGAGGCGGTGCGCGCGGTGGCTGAGCGCCTGGGCCTCAAGTCGGCCGTTTTCGACCTGAACGACCCGGGCGAGACCGAGCGGCGGCTGAAGGGGGTGCGTCTTCTGCTCAACCTCTCGGGTCAGTTTCTCACAACCCAAAAGCTTCTCATTGAAGCCTGCCTGGCCACAGGCGCCCACTATGTCGACCTGGCGGGTGAGGTGGAGGACACGTCCCACGCGTTTACATTCGACAACCAGGCGCGCCGCGCGAACATCATGATCATGCCAGGCGCCGGCTTCAATGTGGCGCCCTCCGATATCGTGGCGGGGCTCGCGAAGAAGAAACTGCCGGACGCGAATGAACTGGTGATCGCCCTGGCGACCGATGGCGGGGTCTCGCGCGGCACCCTCAAGGGAATGCTTTCGCACATTGACCATCCCGGGCATCGACGTGTCGGCGGCGTCCTTGTCCCAGCCCGGCCCGCCGAAACCGAACTGGAGTTTCAGGTTGCAGGCAGGAGGTTCAGAGCGGTCTACGACCCCTGGCTCGGGGACCTCTTCACCGCCTGGGTTTCGACCGGCATCGCCAACATCTCGACCTATTCTGTCCTTCCGGGGCTGGCGGTGGCGATGATGAAGGGCCGGCTTCTGTGGCTGCGTGATCTCATCCTGAACCACTTGATGTCACTTCTGCCGGAGGGCTCGTCCGCCCGCCAGCTGCGCAACGGCAGGACCTATGTCGTTGCGATCGCCTCCAACGGGAGGACCCAGGAGCGGGTGGCGCTGACAGGACCGGAAGCCTATCGCTTCACCGCACTCTGCCTACGCGAGATCACGCGCGCCGTGCTGGCGGGGAAGTGGTCTCCTGGATTCCAGACCCCGGCCCTCTTCGGTCGGGAACTGCTTGAGGGAATGGAGGGCGTGAAATGGGACTGAGAACGACCGACGAGACGCCCGGCGGGCAGAGGGTTAATGAGGGGCCCACGTCTCGGTCGGACTGTCTTTCCACCCGCGAGGGCCGCCTCTATATCGACGAGCTCGACACCGTTGAACTGGCGGCGCGGTTCGGCACGCCGCTGTTTGTGCTGTCCGAGACGCAGCTTCGTCGCAACGTCCGCCGTTTCCGCGCCGCCTTCGCCGCGGAGTGGGAGGGGCCGGTGGACGTCATGCCGGCGTTCAAGGCCAACACCACCCTGGCCAGCCGGCGGGTCCTCACGGACGAGGGCGCCGGCGCCGACGTCTACTCGCCCGGAGAGTTGGAGGGTGTGTTGAGCACCCCGGTGGACCGCGCCCGCGTCTCGGTCAACGGCGGCGGCAAGAGCCGCGACTACCTGGCCCACTGTGTGCACGAAGGGGTGCGCATTACGGTCGAGGATGTCGATGAGATCGACCTCATCCAGGCCGTGGCGGCCGAGCAGGATCGCACGGCGAAGATCCGTCTGCGCGTCAAGCCGACTGTACCCAACCTGTGGCGACCGACCGACTTCTCACAGCTGACCATCCCGATCGATATGGCCATCCAGGTCTACAAGTCCGGCATCCCGCCGGAGTTCCTTGTCGAAATGGGCCGGCGCGCGATCGCGGCTCCCAACATCGACATGGTCGGGCTGCACGTGCACCAGGGCCGCCACCACGCCAGTCTCTGGTTCTGGGAAGGCCTGATGTCCCGCTTCGGAAAGCTGGCGGGTGAACTGGTCGCCGCCTGGGACGGCTGGCAGCCCCGGGAGATCGACATCGGCGGCGGTTGGCCCAGCCCGCGAGATCCGCTGAATGAAGAGTTGCCGCGCTCGGAGTTCGTTCTGACCGCCCTCGGCTTTCCGCTCCTTGCGGGCTTACGCGGGCTGGGCGCCCGCCTCTACCACAGGGCCTTGGCCGGACTTGTACCCGTTCTGTCCTCACACCGGTTCCGCGCCACGCCGCCGTCAATCGAGCAGTATGCGGCCACCTCTGTGCGTGCGCTTCGGCGCGAGCTGCAGGCTGCGCGCATATCGACAGCGGGGGTGCGCCTGCAAATCGAACCCGGCAGATCAATGTATGGAGACGCGGGCATCCATCTGGCGCGGGTGAAGACCGTCAAGCGGCAGAGTCAGCCCTTTCCGTATGCCTGGGTGCTCACGGACACCACAACCTTCTTTCTCGCGGGCGGGCACTTCGAACGCAGTCGTTTCAGGCATGTTGTCGCAAACAAGGCCGACCGGCCCGTCGCCATGACCGCCGATCTTGTCGGACACTCCTGCTTTGCCGACCAGATCGTCCTCGGCGCCCGGCTTCCGGAGGTCGTACCGGGCGACGTGATCGCACTTCTGGAGACCGGAGCCTATCAGGAATCGAGCGCGTCAAACTTCAATGCGCTCCCCCGGCCCGCGACGGTCATGGTGTGCGGCGACCAGGCCGATGTGGTCCGTCGGGCCGAGACCGTGGAGGATGTCTACAGGCGCGATCTGGCGCCCCCGCGGATGCACCGGTTCCAAGGCGCGCACAGCGATCCGGTCGCTATGGAAATCCAATCGTGAGCGGCCATGTGGCGAACCTCGTGCTGATTGGGTTGCAGCTGGCGACCGCGCTCGGAATTGTCGTGTTCTGGATCTGGTGGCTTCGGGCAGAGCACGATGAGTCGGCGTGGCCACCGGGCTACAGGCGGCATGAGCAGGCCTTCGTCTTGCCGGACGCGGTGCTGGCGATCTTGCTGGTCGCCTCATCCTTGGCGAGTCTCGGCAATATGGCGCTGGGCGCCCCCCTGGCCCTGGTCGCTGCGGGCATGATGCTCTTCCTCGCCCTGATTGACCTCGCCTATTTCGCTCAACAGGGAATGTTCGCCGTCGCTCGCGGCGGGGTGGGCAACGCCATTCTGGTCGGCTGGCTTCTCTCCCTTTCGGTGATCATGGTCATCCACCACCTTTGATCCTGGTGACCTTCAGGACTGGGGGTGCGCCACGGCCCCGAGATCATGTTCATGCCAGGGCGAAGCGGGCGTCAGATCGAAACATGATGTCATCCTCTGAAGACGAGCCCGTCATGCCCGCGCCCAACGCGCCGACCCCGGGGTCAGGCGGCCATCGCCAGGGGGCGCGCCATCTGGGCCCCCGCCGCCAACGCCCTCCTGGCCCTTGCGGGCTGTTTACCGGTGACTGTCGCGGCCGGTGAGGTCATAGAGAACGAGACCCCGGCGGGGGCGACTCAGGTCCGCCCGCCGCCACACCCGCGCCGGATTCCGAGGCTAGCCCGAACGCATGATCGCCCTCGCTCTCGCTATCGTCCTCGCGCTGGCCGCGCAGGAGCCGGCTCCGCCGCCCGCCGACGCCGATGCGCCGGTGGCGACCGCCGGGCCGGCGCCCTCGGAAGCGGCGCCGCAGCCGGAACCGCCCCTGCCGACCGGCACGCCGCGCGACGACTACGGCCTGGTGGGCTGGTGCTTCGGCGCTCTGGAGGGTTACCTGGCCCAGCATGATCGGGTGATGCCCGACGTGACCCGGATCGAGAAAACCTACCGCCGACCCGGTTCATCCCTTGAAGAGGACCTCAAGGTCTACGCTGATCAGCAGATTCAGGGGCAGGCTCATCTGAAGAGCTTTTCGGCCGCTCTCCAGGCCGCCGAAAAGGCGAGCCTGACGGCCCTCCGCCCCCGGGGCGAGGCGGCCATCGCCAAGGGCCGCGCCATCTGGGCCCCCGCCGCCAACCTGCCCACGCGGAGTGTGGCCCAGCAGTGGATGGGCTGGACCCTCCCCCAGGTCTGCCCTGCCGCCGCCGAGCGACTGACCCGCAACGCCCCCCTGCTCGGCGCTGCCTTCGACCCGGCTGCTGAGATGATCGAACCGCCTGCGCCGGCGCCCGAGGCGCCGCAGACCGCCGGGTCGGTCCCCGGTTTGGAGCCTGAGCTTGCCCCGGCCGTGACGGACGCCGCCGCACCGGCCGGCATCACCGAGGACCCCGTCCCGGAAACCGCGCCCGTGACGGCGCCCGACACCCCGCCCGAGGTCAGTCCAGCCGCTGGGTCGGAGACCACTCCGCCGCCGCCCGCGGAGGCCGAGCCCGAGGCGCCCTTCGAAGCCCCCGGCCCGGAGGAACCGCCAGCCCTGCGGGAGTCGCCGGGCGCGCAATAGCCGTGGGCCCGGACCGGGTGTAGGCTGGCCTCGACGCCTCCGGAGCCCCGCCATGACCGCGCCGCACCTGATCTACTTCGCCGATCCCATGTGCTCCTGGTGCTATGGGTTTTCGCCGGTGATGGAGGACATCCGCCGCGCCTTCGGCCGGGCCCTGCCCGTGCGCCTGATCATGGGCGGCCTGCGCCCCGGAACTGAGACCCCCATGACCCAGGAGGCCAAGGACAGCCTGCGCGGCCACTGGACCCACATCACCGAGGCCACCGGACTGCCCTTCGGCGGCGCGGTGCTGGACGATCCCGGCTTCCTCTATGACACCGACCCTGCGGCCCGGGCGGTGGTGCGGGTGCGGCGCGACAACCCGGAAGGCGCCATCGCCTACCTCGGCCGGCTGCAGAAGGCCTTCTACGCCGAGGACCGCAACATCACGCGCCCGGAGGTGCTGGCCGAGCTGGCCGCCGACTACGGCGTGGCGCCCGAGGCCTTCCTCGCCGACTTCGAGACCGAAGACCTGAAACACGAGACCTGGGCGGACTACGGCGTCTCGCAGCGCGCGGGCGTGACGGGCTTTCCCACCCTGGTGGCGGGCCCCGGCGCGGAGGGGACCTACGGCGTCGTCACCCGCGGCTACAACCCGGGCGACCAGGTCATCGCCATCCTCAAGGCCTGGCTGGAAGGCCCGCCGGCCAACGCCTGAGGCGCCAGCGCCGCAGCCCCTCAGTCCGCTTCGCCGACAGCTCCCCCTTGGGGACCCCTGCAATACGCCCCAATGATCCCGGAGAGGCGCTGAAGGCGTGTCTTGGCGGCCTGTAGGTGGGTTTTGGGGGTGATTGTGAGGTGTCTGGACGGACTCCGGGCGTGTCAGGGCGTGATACTGGCTGGGCGGGCGCATCAGCCGGGGCTTTACCCCCTGGCGCTTCAGCCGGGCGCGGCGGGCGGGTGTGTCATAGGCCTTGTCGCCATAGGTCGAGCCCGCCTTGCCCCGTCTGGGTCGCGAGGTGGCCGCCTCGATCAGGATGGCGCCGAACAGACGCTCCAGAAGCTTCGCGCTCACCAGCCGGTCGCAGAACCGACAAAGGGTCGTGTGATCGGGAACCTCATCCTCAAGGCTCCGGCCCACGAAACGGCCGAACGCCAGGTTGTCCCGTCGACTTCACCGACATCAGAAATCCTCCGTCGTCATCGACAGGGCCCCCTGATCCGGGGATTTCGCAACAGTCCCCCTGGGGGGAGCTCCCGGCGAAGCCGGGTGAAAGGGTCAACCCACGTCGATGAATCTCCCCCCTACAGGCGGGAGGGGATGACCACCTGCATGCTCTCATAGCCCTTCACGAAGGACGAGTAGACGCGCTCCGGCTCGCTGACGACCTGGATCTCCGGGAAGCGCTGGAGGATTTCTTCCCAGAGGATCTTCAGCTGCAGTTCGGCCAGGCGGTTACCCACGCAGCGGTGGATGCCGAAGCCGAAGGACAGGTGCTGGCGCGGGCGCTCGCGGTCGATGATGTAGCTGTTGGGGTTCTCGATGACTTCGTCGTCCCGGTTGCCGGAGACGTACCACATGACGACCTTGTCGCCCTTGCGGATGGTCTTGCCGCCAAGCTCGTAGTCCTGCAGGGCGGTGCGCCGCATGTAGGCCAGCGGCGTCTGCCAGCGGATGGTTTCGGAGACCATGGAGGGGATCAGGTCCGGGTTCGCCTTCAGCTTGGCGAACTGGTCGGGGAACTGGTTCATGGCGAGGACCGACCCGGTCATGGTGTTCCGGGTGGTGTCGTTGCCGCCGACGATCAGCAGGATCAGGTTCCCCAGGTACTCCATGCGGTCCATGTTCCGCGTCGCCTCGCCGTGGGCGAGCATGGAGATGAGGTCGCCCTTGGGCTCGGCGTTGACCCGCTCGTTCCACAGGCGGGTGAAGTAGTCGACGCACTCGAAGAGGTACATCTTCCGCTCGGTGTCCGGATCCTCGGTCTTGAAGAGCTTGGACGTCAGGTCGGCGGTGGCGATGTCGGACCAGAAGGTCAGCTTGCGACGGTCCTCGAAGGGGAAGTCGAAGAGGGTGGCCAGCATCTGGGTGGTCAGCTCGATGGAGACCGTGTCCACCCAGTCGAAGGGCTTGCCGATGGGCAGGGAGTCCAGGGTGTTCTGGATCCGGCTGCGGATCAGAGGCTCCATGATGTGCAGGTTCTGAGGCGACACGATCGGGCTGACCGTCTTGCGCTGCAGGTCGTGCTTGGGCGGGTCCATGGCGATGAACATGGGCAGGGTGAAGTCATCGTCCGGGTCGAAGAGGGTGATCGCCGGTTCGGAGGAGAAGACCCCGTGGTTGGTGTCCACGGCCATGATGTCGTTGTACTTGGTCACCGACCAGAATGGGCCCTGCTCGTGGTGGCCCTCGGGGTGGAGGTGGACCGGGTCCTCCTTCCGCAGGCGCTCGAAATAGGGCCAGTGGGTGTCGGTCCGGAAGAGCTCCGGGTCCGCGACGTTGATTTCGTCCAGCGGGATGGAATAGGCCCGGGCGCGCGCCTCGGCTTTCAAGTCAACGGCTCCGTCGCTCATGGCGGACTCCTCGGTGCGGCCTCAAGGCCCATTTGAGCATTGCTCAGACCATGGCGAAGCGCAGGCCAAAATGCAAGTCGCTCCCGCCTCCGGTCGGACCCGGATTTTCGCCTGACGCCGGCGCCACGAGCGTGCATAAGGTCGCCCCGACATACCGAAACCGGGGTCTGCCGAGACGGACCCGACGCAGGAGACGCCGCCCATGGCCGCCGAAGCCCTCTTCCAGCCCTGGTCCTTCAAGGGCCTCAACCTGAGGAACCGCCTGGTCATGGCGCCCATGACCCGGTCCTTCTCTCCGGACGGCGTGGTGACGGAAGAGGTGGCCCAGTACTACCGCCGCCGCGCCGCCGGCGAGGTGGGCCTGATCATCACCGAGGGCACCGGGGTGGACCGCGCCGCCTCCCTGAACGACCGCAATGTGCCCCGCTTCCATGGCGAGAAGGAGCTGGCGGGCTGGAAGCGGGTGGCCGACGAGGTTCATGCCGAGGGTGGGGCCATCGCCCCCCAGCTCTGGCATGTGGGCGCGGTGCGCTCGCGCGACCCCGAGTGGAAGCCCGAGGGCGGCTATGACAGCCCCTCGGGCCTGTCGAGCCCGGGCAAGAAGTTCGGCGAGGGCATGAGCGAGGAGGCCGTCGCCGACGCCATCGACGCCTTCGCCCGGGCGGCGGCCGACGCCAAACGACTGGGCTTCGAGACCGTAGAGCTGCACGGCGCCCACGGTTATCTGATCGACCAGTTCTTCTGGGACGGCACCAACGAACGCGAGGACGCCTATGGCTCGAAGGATCTGCCCGGCCGGGCGCGCTTCGCCGGCGACATCCTGCGGGCGGTACGCAAGGCGGTGGGGCCCGACTATCCGGTGATCATCCGCATCAGCCAGTGGAAGCAGCAGGACTTCACGGTGAAGATGGCGCCGACGCCCAAGGCGCTGGAGGCCTGGCTGACCGCCCTGCCCGACGCCGGCGCCGATATCCTGCACTGCTCGCAGCGCTGCTTCTGGGATCCGGAGTTCGATGGCTCGGACCTCA
>NZ_JADBZL010000210.1:0-3126 GCF_020402505.1 Phenylobacterium sp.
GTACTCCTGGCGGCGGAGCTTGAAGACGCCGCGGTTGACCAGGGTGCCAGCGCGGTCCCGGAGGTTCAGGCCTTCGGTCTCAAGGGCGAGGGTGCAGAGCTCCTCGAACTTCTTGTCGACTTCGCCAGTCATGGCGGCCTCAGAACAGGCCTGGGCGAAACCACCACCCAGCACCGTGATCGCCGCATGGCCGGACCCGGCCGCTCCCATCACCAAAGCTGCACCGATCGCGGCGCACGTCCAACGATACTGCATAACTGGCTCCAAGGCTGAGGGCGACCTAGCTTCGGGAGCGCCCGATCTCCCGCCACAGAATATAGGTGCTGCTGGCGGCCACGACCATGGCCCCGATGAGGGTCAGCATCGCCGGCGTCTCACCCCAGATCAGGAAGCCGATCACGCCCGCCCAGACGAGCTGGGTGTAATCGAATGGCGCAACGACGGCGACGGGCGCCCGGCGGATCGCTTCGGTCAGGAGCAGCTGGCCGGTCCCGCCAATCAGGCCGGAGCCGATGAGCAGGAGGAGGACCTCCGGACCCGGCAGGACCCACCCGAAGGGCAGGCTGGCCAGCCCGAGGACGGCGCCTGCGAGGGTGAAGTAGAAGACGATGGTCGGGCCGGGCTCGGTTCGACTGATCTCCCGGATGGCGATCATGGCGCCCGCGGATCCGACAGCCGCCGCAATGGCGAAGAGGACGCCGATTCCGACGAACTGGCGGGGATCCGGATGGACCATGATCAGGACGCCGATGAAGCCCACGGCCACGGCCATCCACCGGTGGACGCCGACCGGTTCCTTCAGGATGAGGGCCGACAGGGCGACCATGAACAGCGGGGCCGAGAACGAAATCGCGGTCGACTGGGTCAGGGGAAGGAGGCTCACGGCGGTGAAGCCGCAGACCATGCCGGTCAGGCCTACGCCGGAACGTACGAGATGAGCGCCCGGGCGGCGCGTCCGCAGCACCCCGAAGCCCGTGGTCTTCCAGATGTAGAGCAGCACGGGAATGAAGGCGAAGGCGTTCCGGAAGAAGATGATCTCCAGAACGGGTACGCCCCGCTCCGCGCAGAACTTCACGATGGCGGCGAGAAGCGCCATGAGGGCCATGGCGAGGACGCGAAGGAGGATCCCCAGAGCTGGGTTCTGGGGGACCGGACGTACGCCCGCAGGGTCAGCGAGGATCGGATCCGGCGCGGCCAAGGGGCGGGTCCTTTTCGAGGGCCTCAACCCATCGGGTACATGATGTCGCGGGTGACCTCGTCGATCGCCTTCAGGACCTCCGGCGACAGGACCACGTCCGCCGCAGCGAAGATGTCGTCCAGCTGGTCCTCGCGGGTCACGCCGACGATGGTCGAGGCCACGAAGTCGTGCTGCTTCGACCAGGCGGTGGCGAGGGTGACCAGGGACATGCCCGCCTCGGCGGCGATCTTCGCGAAGCGCCCGGTCGAGGACAGGCTCTTCTCGTTGACGAAGCGGCGCGCCATGGTCGCCTGCCGGCCGCCCAGCTCAAGGTAGCGGCTGAAACGGGCCCCGGCCGGCAGGGCGCCGCCATTGTACTTGCCCGACAGCACGCCGCCCGCGAGGGGCGAGTACGGGATCGAGCTGACCCCCTCCTGCCGGCAGACCTGAGCCAGGTCGTCCTCGAAACGGCGGTTGTTCAGGCTGTGGTTGTTCTGGATGGTCTCGTAGCGGGCGAAGCCCTCGCGCTCCGAGGTCGACAGGGCCTTCATCAGGCCCCAGGAGGTCTCGTTGGAGCATCCGAGCACCCGCACCTTCCCGGCCCGGACCAGCTCGTCCAGGGTCTCCAGGGCGTCCTCGTAGCGGGCGCCGTGGTCCGGCCAGTGGGTCTGGTAGAGGTCGACATAGTCGGTGCCGAGGCGGCGAAGGCTGTCCTCGATGGCGCGGGTGATGTTGTGACGGTCGAGGGCCGTCATGCCGGCGCGCTGGGAGCCCTTGATCCAGCCATGGCTGGGGCCGCAGACCTTGGTCGCCAGGATGATCTCGTCCCGGCGCTTGGTCTTCATCCAGCGACCGAAGATCTCCTCGGTCAGGCCCGCCCAGGACTCCTGGGGAGGCACCGGATAGTTCTCCGCAGTGTCGAAGAAGTTGATCCCGGCCTCGAGGCTCCGGTCGAGGATGCGGTGGGAGGTCTTCTCGTCCGCCTGGGACCCGAAGGTCATGGTCCCCATGCAGATCTTGGATACGACGATCGGGCTGCGGCCCAGGCGCTGATGCTGCATGGCGGTCTCTCCCCTGCCCCGGCGCGGGCCTGATCGCCCGTCTGTCCTGCATCCGGCTGATAAGCGGCGCCAAGGGGGGTGGCAAGCCTCGCAATCGCGGTCGGAGGCGCTAAGATGCCCCCGGTTCCTGAGCGAGAGGGGCAAGGGCATGAGCGCGGACTACGGGGACAACCGGCCGGACCTGTCGGCCTTCTGGATGCCCTTCACGGCCAACCGGCAGTTCAAGGACGCCCCTCGCCTCCTGGCCGAGGCCAGCGGCATGTACTACCGCACGGTGGACGGCGACACGGTCCTGGACGGCACCGCCGGCCTCTGGTGCTGCAACCTCGGCCACGCCCGGGAAGAGATCACCGCCGCCGTCTCCCGGCAGCTGGCTACCCTGGACTTCGCCCCGACCTTCCAGATGGGCCATCCCCTGCCCTTCCGGCTGGCGGCCGCCCTCTCGGAGGTCGCGCCGCCCGGGCTGGACCGGATCTTCTTCACCAATTCGGGCTCGGAGTCGGTGGACACCGCCCTGAAGATGGCGCTGGCCTATCACCGGGCCCGCGGCGAGGGCCAACGGGTGCGCCTGATCGGCCGCGAGAAGGGCTATCACGGGGTGGGCTTCGGCGGCATTTCCGTGGGCGGCCTGGTGAACAACCGCCGGACCTACGTGACGCTTCCGGGCGTCGACCACATCGCCCACACCTTCGATCCCGAGCGCAACGCCTTCTCCCGGGGCCTGCCCGAGCATGGCGCCGAGAAGGCGGACGAGTTGGAGCGCCTGGTCGCCCTGCACGGCGCCGAGACCATCGCCGCCGTGATCGTCGAGCCGGTGGCCGGATCGGCCGGGGTCCTGCCGCCGCCCAGGGGCTACCTCGAGCGCCTGCGCGCCATCTGCGACCGGCA
>NZ_JADBZL010000211.1:0-3890 GCF_020402505.1 Phenylobacterium sp.
CCGGTCTGATCGCCGCCGCAGGAGGGGCAGTGGGGGTCCGGCGCGACCCTCACGGTTCGGGTCACGGCCGAGAGGGCGTCATAGACGAGCAGCCGGCCGGCGAGGCTTTCGCCGGCGCCGGTGACCAGCTTGATCGCTTCCAGGGCCATCATGGCGCCGATGACGCCGGCCAGGGCCCCGATCACGCCCACCGCCTGGCAGGTCTCGACCTCCGGCGGAATCTCCGGGACCAGGCAGCGGTAGCAAGGGCGGCCGGTGAAGACGCCCACCTGACCCGTCCACCGACCGATGGCGCCGGAGACAAGGGGGGTCCCGGTCGCCGTGCAGGCGTCGCTCACCGCCAGCCGGGTGGCGAAATCATCGGTGCCGTCGAGGACCAGGTCAAAGCCCTCGATCAGGTCGCGCGCGTTCAGGGCGTCGACGGTCAGCTGCAGGGCCTGGGTTTCCACGTGAGGATTGAGGTCGGTGAGCCGACGAAGTCCGGCGTCCACCTTGGACCGTCCCCGGTCCGTGGTGGTGAAGATCACCTGCCTCTGGAGGTTGGAGGTCTCCACCCGGTCGGGATCGGCGATCACCAGTCCGCCCACCCCCGCCGCAGCGAGGTAAAGGCTGGCCGGGGCCCCGAGCCCGCCCATGCCGACAATCAGGATTCGGGCGGCTCTGAGCTTCTGCTGGCCCGGACCGCCGATCTCGCGCAGGACAAGATGACGGGCGTAGCGTTCGACCTCGTCGTCGCTGAAGACCGGGCCCGGGCTCACCAGGCCAGAGCCTGCGGGCGTCTGGCCTGTTGGAGGGCGGCCTCCAGGCGGCGCTTCAGCTCCTCGCGGGCCTTGGGTCCAAGGGCGCGTCCGACCGGGACGTCGCGTCCCGAAACCGACAGGCGCAGGTCGACGATCCGGTCGTCCTCGGTCTCGGCGGACAGGTGGGTGAAGGCGGTCGGACCCTCCCAGACCAGAACACGCCGGCGGGGGGTCTCCTCGGTCAGACGCACCCGGCTTTCCGTGACCACCACCCGCTCGATCCGCCGGGCCGAGGCGAAGCTGACGGCGAAGGCCACGACGATGGCCAGGACGTCGAGGCCCAGGAAGAAGGGCACCAGGGTGGCCCCCATGGACAGGAAGACCGCGGCGGTGACGCAGTGGATGGCGGTGATGACGGAGATGAGGATGATGAAGCCCCGGTCCGACAGGGACCGGTGCGGACGGATCTCGACATTCAGGAGTTCAAGATCGTTCATCGCCTGATGACCTAGCCCGAGACGCGCCTGCGGGGAAGCCCTTCAACCTCCCTGGCGACGGCGATGGAGTTCCAGCCGCACGCGCCGGAGAAGGGGCAGGGCCGCGGCGAGGTCCGGCGCCGGGAGGGCGGCGAGGAAGGTCTCCAGCAGGGGATCAAGAGCGGCGACCGCCTCGTCCCGCCGCCGACGGCCCTCGGGCGTCAGGGCGATGATCTTGGCCCGCCCGTCCCGGGGATCCTGGGACAGGTGGACCAGACCGCGGGCTTCGAGGCGCTTCAGGAGGGCGGTGACCGCGCCCTTGGAGACCTGGAGCGCCCTGGCGAGCCGGGCCGGGGACTCCGTCCCGCCCCTGGCGACCAGATGGTTCAGGAGGCCGAAGCTGGCCATGCTGACGCCCTCCGGAAGCACGCGCTCCATTTCCGTGCTGGCCAGCTGGTCGATCACAGAAATTTCGAGGAAGAACTCGAAGGCGACGGGATGCCGGGAGGGCGTGGTCATCCGACGGAACTCAGAGGCGTCGCCGATAGGACGCCCTGTGCTGGTAGACGGAAAGTCCGGAGGCGGCAACGGTCAATGCGCTACAGGTCCCGGTTGCTGTCGAGGTACTCGCGGATCCTTCGGAGCTCGGGATGGATCCTGCGGATGGCCGCGAGATCCATCTCGCTTTCGAAACGGGCCACGAGGGGCGCCGTTGCGTCGAGGGCGGCCTGTCGGGCGGCGAAGCCTTCGGGGGTGAGTCTCACCCTTTTTCCCCTGCCGTCCCTAGGGTCCGGCTCCAGGGTGATGAAGCCTTCCGCCGAAAGCTTGCGGAGCACCCCGGTGACGGCTCCGCGGGTCACCTGGAGGGCGCGCGCCAGGGCGCCCGGGGAAGCGGTTTCCTGGCCCATCCGAACCATGTGATTCAACACGCCGAAGCCGGCGAGGGACAGGCCCCTTGGCAACCTGCGCGCCAAGAACGCGTCGACCAGTTGGTCGATGATCGCAATGTCCGTGAAAAACGCGTTCAGGTCCGGAGGTCGTTCGCTCATCCTCCGGGTGTCGTCATACGCGGAGCAGATCGTCAAGCCTGCGCCTTGGCGTCGGTCCGCTCGGAGACGGTACGGCGCCCAGTCGGACCAGCATCTGCACCGGCGCGTCGGGGCGCGCCCCGAGCAGGGATTGAACCCTTGCATAGGGCCCGGCCATTTCCGGGAACTCCTGAAGGGCCATGCTCCAGGGGTGCATGGCCAGTCCCTGGACCGCGGCGGCGAGCTGGGCTCTGGCGTAGGCGCGCCCCGCAGCGAGCTGGGCCGACCGATCCGCCGTCTCCGATCGGATCCAGAAGAAGGCCGGTGTGGCCTCGATCATCTTCTCGAACATGTCGTTGCTGGACTTGCTGGCGCTGGAATTCGGATCGGCCAGGGCCTCTCGCGTCAGAATGCCCAGGCCGGCCATGACGTCCATCATGCCCCCGGACAGGGCGATCCCGTCGGGGTTTCGCGCCACCTCCGCCTTCCCGATCCGGATCAGGTTGACGGACTCCATGTGGGTACGCTTCGTCCCGGTCTCGATCCGCCAGCCCTCCAGGCAGACGTCGATGAGGCTCCGCCGCAGACCGGCCTCCCGGGTCTCGCCGGGGATCAGTCCGGGCGCCTGGGCCGCCTGCAGAACGGCGGCCACCGCCGCGTCGGCCGGAGGCGTCGGGACAAACGGCGCCTTTTCGGTCCGACGCTTCGGGATCTGCTCGAACAGAGGGCCAGGGACGATGCCGGGAGCTGGCCGCAGGGTCACGCGAGCGAAGGGGCGATCGTCCAGCGCGGCCTCCGGGGCGCCGTCCGGCCAGACCTGGATGTCTGCCGTTCGACCGATCCGCGGGGCCGACTGAGCGACCATCTCCAGGAAGGCGCCGCATCCCAGGACGACCTGCCGGCCAAAGGGGTCCGTCTCCGGCAGAAGGCGGGTCCGGTCGATGAAGAGGCTCATCGCGTCCGATCCCTCGAGCCGGACCTGCCAGGACTGGCGATTGTGCGGGTTCGGCGCCAGCAGACCGTGCGCGAGAACGAAGCGCCTTGGATCGGTCTCCCCCTGGCCGGGGTCTCTCCAGGCGGCGTAGGGGTCAGGCCCCGGAGCGGCGGCCACGCATCCGGTGGTGGCCAGGATCGATGTGGCGGAAAGCACCTCGAGGATGTGGCGGCGGGTCGGCATGGTGGAACCTCTTGCTTAGGTCTAAACTAGATAGCTTAGGTCTAAGCATTGTGCAAGACCTTGTCGTGGCCGCAGGAGACGGAGATGATCCCGCATGTCCAAACCTCCCGCAAAGCGACGCGCCGCGCCCCGGAAATCCCCGGCGGAGCGCGCCAGGATCGAGGCCATCTTTGAACGGTTCGAGTCGGCCGAGTCCGACCCCCGGACGGAGCTCAGCTACACCTCGCCCTACACCCTGCTCGCGGCGGTCGCCCTCTCCGCCCAGGCGACGGACGTCTCGGTGAACAAGGCCACGGCTCGTCTGTTCGCCGTCGCCGATACGCCCGCGAAGATGCTGGCCCTCGGAGAGGAGGGGATCATCCCCTACATCGCCTCCATCGGCCTGTTCCGGACCAAGGCGAAGAACCTGGTGGCGGCGGCGCGCATCCTGGTCGAGCAGTACGGGGGCGAGGTTCCCCTCGAGCGGGAG
>NZ_JADBZL010000212.1:0-4287 GCF_020402505.1 Phenylobacterium sp.
AATTACAAGTACTTAATTGCTCCCCTGCGGGGGAGCTCCCCGCGAAGCGGGGTGAGGGGGCGCCACGGCGGCGCATCACACCCCCTCCGGCCCGCTTCGCGGTCCACCTCCCCCTCAAGAGGTGGAGGAATTACAGTATCTTAATTGCTCCCCTGCGGGTGAGGGGGCGCAACGGCGGCTCAGGCGTTCCCCGGATCCCCGAACAGCGCCCTCGCCCGGTCCTCGAAGCAGGTCAGGAGCCGGCCCGCCGCCCGGTCGAAATTGCCGGCGAGCAGGCCCTCCAGCAGGCGGCTCTTCAACTCGAAATCGATGTCGAAGTCGATCCGCGTGCCGCCGTCCTCGGGCACGAAGTCCCAGCGGTTGCGCAGGCGGCGGAAGGGTCCGGCGATCAGGTCCGCGTCGATCCGCTTCAGGGCGGGGTCCCGCCGCACCCGGGTAGAGAACCGCTCGCGGACCGGGCCGAAGGCCACCTGGACCTCGGCGTCCATCCACTCGGCCCCATCCGCCTCCGTGCGGGCGTTCCAGGTGCGCAGCGACCGGACCCAGGGCACGAACTCGGGATAGCGGGTCACATCCCCCACCAGGCCGAACAGCGCCTCCGGGGCGTAGGGCGAACGCCGGGAGAGCCGGTGGCGCACCGCGCCTATCCCCGGCGGGCCAGCCGCGCCGCCTGCAACCGGGCGAAATCTTCGCCGGCATGGTGCGAGGACCGGGTCAGGGGGCTGGCCGAGACCATCAGGAAGCCCTTGGCCCGGGCCGCCTCCTCATAGCCGCGGAACTCGTCGGGATGGACAAACCGCGCCACCGCCGCATGCTTGCGGGTCGGCTGCAGGTATTGCCCGATCGTCAGGAAATCGATCCCGGCCGAGCGCATGTCGTCCATGACCTGAAGCACCTCCTCCCGGGCCTCGCCCAGGCCGACCATCAGGCCGGACTTGGTGAAGGCCTCCGGGTCGGCCTCCTTCACCCGCTCCAGCAGGCGCAAGGAATGGTAGTAGCGCGCGCCTGGACGGATGGACGGATAGAGCCGGGGCACGGTCTCCAGATTGTGGTTGAAGACGTCCGGCCGCGAGGCGATCACCTCCAGGGCCGCCTCCACCGGCTTGCGCAGGAAGTCCGGGGTCAGGATCTCCACCGTCGCCCCGGGCGCGCGGGCGCGGATTTCCCGCACCACGGCGGCGAAGTGGGCGGCGCCGCCATCGGCCAGGTCGTCCCGGTCCACCGAGGTGATGACCACGTGCTTCAGCCCCATCTTGGCCACGGCGTCGGCCACCCGGGCGGGTTCGGTGGGATCGAGGGGTTCGGGGCGACCGGTGGCCACATTGCAGAAGGCGCAGGCCCGGGTGCAGATCTCGCCCATGATCATCATGGTGGCGTGGGACTGGGTCCAGCACTCGCCGATGTTGGGGCAGGCCGCCTCCTCGCAGACCGTCACCAGGCCGTGGGCCTTCACGATGGCGCGGGTCGCCGCATAGCCCTCAGAGCCCGGCGCCCGCACGCGCAGCCAGTCGGGTTTGCGCAGGACCGGGGTGTCCGGGCGGTTGCGCTTCTCGGGGTGCCGGGGACGCGGCCCCTGGCGCGTATCGATGACGGTGGCCATGCCCCTAGATCAGCCCTTACGCCGCCCGGATCAAGCCGCCGCCGCGCCTTCGGGCCGGATCACGGACTGTAACCGGTCTTTTCAACCGGCCGGTGGCCGTCTACTTTTCTTGAAGAGAGAGAATCCAGAGGGAGACGGCCGTGGCGAAGCTGGGCGACTATATCGGAGGCGGCGGCACGATTTTCAGCGCCCTGGTGGACGCAAGGGCGACCTTCGGGGCCAGGAAGCTGATCCTGGAAGACCAGGACCGCAATCCGCTCAGCTACACCGACCTCATTCGCGCCGCCTTTGCCCTCGGGCGCCGGATCGCCGCCATGACCGAAAAGGGCGAGCGGGTCGGGGTCATGCTGCCGGCCAGTTCGGCGGGCGTGGTCACCTTCTTTGCCCTCCACGCCTTCGGCCGCGTGCCGACCATGCTCAACTTCACCTCGGGCATCCGCAACCTGAAGGCCGCCTGCGAGCTGGCTGGCGTCAAGCGGGTCCTCACCGCGCAGAAGTTCATCGAGCAGGGGCAGCTGCACGACCTGGTGGACGCCCTCGAGACCGTAGCGACCGTCACCTATCTGGAGGATGTGCGCGAGAAGGTCGGACTGGCCGACAAGCTCTTCGCCGCCGCCGCAGGCGCCCTGCCCCTGCGTTTCGCGTCTCCGGCCAAGCCGTCGGACATCGGCGTCGTCCTCTTCACCTCGGGCAGCTTCGGCGCGCCCAAGGCGGTCGTCCTGACTCAGCAGAACCTCATCGCCAATGTCGCCCAGTCGGCGAACTTCATCGACATCGACCCCGACTGGGTCCTGTTCAATCCCCTGCCGATCTTCCACTCCTTCGGCCTGACCGGGGGCATCCTCCTGCCCCTGCTGACCGGGATGAAGGTGTTCGAGTATCCCTCGCCCCTGCACGTCAAGCAGATCCCGCCCTTGATCAAGGATACCCGGGCGGCCATCCTTCTGGCCACCGACACCTTCATCAACCAGTATGCCCGGGCCAGCGATGGCGATGAGCTTTCAGGACTGAAGTTCATCGTCGCAGGCGCTGAAAAGGTTCGAGAAGAGACCCACAACCTGATCCGCGACCGCTTCGGCGGCGTTCCGGTCCTCGAAGGCTATGGCGCCACTGAAGCGGCCCCGATCATCGCCATCAACCACCCGGACGACAACCGCCGCGGTACGGTGGGCCGCCTGTTGCCCGGCATGGAGGCGCGTCTGGAGCCCGTCGAGGGCATTTCCGGCGGCGGCAAGCTGCTCGTGCGCGGGGCCAACGTCATGGCCGGCTACCTGCGTCCCGACGGCACGCTGGAGCCCCCCGCTGACGGCTGGCTCGACACCGGCGACATCGTCAGCATGACCGACGACAACTGGATCACCATCCTGGGACGCGCCAAGCGCTTCGCCAAGGTGGGCGGCGAAATGGTCTCCCTGACCGCCGCGGAGGACCTCGTCCTGTCCCTCTGGCCGGAGAACCGTCACGCCGTCATCGCCATGCCGGACCCCAAGAAGGGCGAGCGGCTCATCCTTTTCACGGACCGGAACGACGCCGCCGCCACGGCCATTGTCGAGCACGCCCAGTCCCTCGGCGCCCCGGAGATCGCCGTGCCCCGCAAGATCGTAAAGGTGCCCGAGATCCCGGTCCTGGGCACCGGCAAGACGGACTACGTGACCATCCAGCGCCTGGCGGAGGTCGAGGGGCGGCGGGCGGCTTAGGGCGCCCGCCCCAACTCCGGCCTTCGGGCGAAGCGGACCAGGGCGGGAGGCAGGGCCCCGCTCAGACGTAGATGACCCCGGGCTCCTCCGTCCGGGCCAGCCTGTCGCGGATGTCAGCCCCCAGGGTCCGCCTCAGCTGCTGGAACGCAGCCTCCACCTGGGCCTCGTCCTGCCCCAGCGCCTTCTCAAGCGCCAGTCCCCGCAGAGCCGCCACGGCCATGGTCAGCAGGGCGTCCGAGACCGGCCTGTCGGCGATTCCCGCCGCCGCCATCAGTCGGAAGAAGGTCTCCTGGGTTTCCTCGGCATGCCTCAGCAGGACGGGCATGACGCGTTCGGCGAGCTCGGGGTCGGACCGGGTCGCAGACCGGATCTCGTCGTGGGCCACGCCGTCCGGCGAACCGTGCCGCATCCAGCCGACGTCCAGAAGCGTCAAGAGACGCGCCTCGGCCGTCAACGAGTTCCTGGACAGAGTCGACCGATAGGCGGCGATATTCCTCTGGTGGGTGGTCTCGGCCACCTCGGCCATCAGGTGGGCCTTGGTGGAAAACTGGTGCAGCATCGCACCGCGCGACACGCCTGCAAGCTCCGCCACAAGTGTCGTCGACACCGCCGCGTAACCGTAGCGGTAGAGGGCGTCGATCGCAGCCGCCACCAGACGCTCGCGGGTTCTGCCGGATCGCTGGGCCTGTGTCAGACGGGCGGGAGGGGCCGTCATCGATGCGCTCCTGCGGCGCGCGCGAGCCTGGCGGGCGTCTGCGCCAGGCGCCGGGTCCTTCGGTCAGTCCTGCGAGTCACGGGCCACTCTCTGATCAGCTGCATATACAAACAGGATTGACTGTTTGTTTTCAAGGTGGCTTCCCTACCCTCATAAGCGTTGGCGCGCACCCGCTGACATCTCTCCGATGAGGAAAGGCCTGCATGGCGCTCGACGCTCCAGTGGGCCTCCCGGTCCGGGAGGCGGCTGCCTTTGGAGGTCTTGGAGTGGTCGTC
>NZ_JADBZL010000213.1:0-8277 GCF_020402505.1 Phenylobacterium sp.
GACGTGGAGATGGTCACCCTCACGCACTCCATTCCCGAGCCGAACGGCCTGGTCATCCGCACGCCCCTGGGCGTCGTGCTGCATACCGGGGACTGGAAGATCGATCCGTCGCCCCTCCTGGGCGAGGTCACTGACGCCGGCGCCCTGCGCCAGCTGGGGGATGACGGCGTCCTGGCCATGGTCTGCGACTCCACCAACGTCTTCGTCGACGGCCGCGCCGGCTCCGAGGCGGACGTGCGCGAGGAACTGATCCGGGTCATCGCCGCTCAGACCGGTCGGGTCGCGGTCGCCTGCTTCGCCTCCAACGTGGCCCGGATGGAGACCGCCATCGTCGCCGGCCGGGCGGCGGGCCGAAAGATCTGCCTGGTGGGCCGGTCCATGATCCGGATGGCCGCCGCCGCCCGTCACGTGGGCATGGACGTCGACTCCCAGGGCTTCATCTCCGAGGCTCAGGCCTCACACCTGCCGCCCGAGCAGGTCCTGCTTCTCTGCACGGGAAGCCAGGGAGAGCCGCGGGCGGCCCTGTCGCGCATCGCCGACGGATCGCATCCTCACATCCGCCTGGGGGCGGGGGACGCCGTCATCTTCTCCAGCCGGGTGATCCCGGGCAACGAGATCGCCATCCGGGACATGCAGAACCGGCTCTCCGAGCGGGGGATAAGACTGATCACCGACCGGGAGCATCCCGGCATCCACGTCTCTGGTCACCCCTGCCGGGACGAGCTGGCCGACATGTACGCCTGGGCCCGGCCGCAGATTTCCATTCCCACCCACGGAGAGCGCCGCCACCTGCTCGAACACGCCGCCTTCGCCCGCGACCTCCAGGTCCCGCAGGCCGTGGCGCCCCGCAACGGCGACATGGTCCGCCTGGCCCCGGGCCGGGCCGAGGTGATCGATGAGGTGCCCGCCGGGCGTATCTACATCGATGGCGGTTTCCTGACGCCCCAGGATGGAGAGCCCCTGCGGGAGCGCCGGCACGCGGCGACCAGCGGGGTCCTTCACGCCGCCCTGGTTCTGGATGGTCGCGGGCGCATCGCTTCTGGACCCCAGGTCCGGGCGATCGGCCTGCCGGGAGAGCCCGAGCGGCCTCTGGACGACATCCTCGACGACCTGGCCGACGCCGCCGAGGCCGCCGTGCGCCGTCTGGACGGAGACCAGCGCGAGATCGACGCCGAGGTGGAGGCCGCCATCTCGCGCGCCCTCAAGAAGGCCGCCCAGCGCATCTGGGGCCGCCGCCCCGTGGTCCAGACCACCCTCCTGAGGCTCTGAGCCGGCTGCGAACGGCTTGCCAGCGCGGCCGCTTTCGCCGACCTTTCTCCCAACAGAAAAAGGGGGGGAGGGGGCATGTCGGCCTACCTGGGCGTGCGCATCGCCGACTTCACGCAGGGCGTGGCGGGGCCCATGGCCTGCATGCTGCTGGGCGATTTCGAGGCCGAGATCGTCAAGGTCGAACCGCCCGGCGGTGATCGGCTGAAGGATCATCCCGGCTATTCGGCCTGGAACCGGAACAAGACCGTCGTCACCCTCGATCTCTCCGTCCCGGCGGACCTGGCGCAGGCAAAGGATCTCGCCCGCGCCGCAGACATCGCCGTCTTCGATCATCCGCCCGGAGACCTGGAGGCCCTGGGCCTCGACGCCGCCAGCCTGCGGGACGGCGCCCCCCACCTGATCCATGTCTGGATGCCGCCCTACGGAACCTGCGGCCGCTGGAGCCGCATGCCGCCCCGTCACAGCCTGCTGGCGGCGATCTCCGGCATCGCCTTCCGGCAAGGCGCCCACGGCGACAGCCCCATTCACCTGATCCTGCCCATTGGCTGGTACGGCCAGGCGGTGATGGCGGCCGGGGCCATGGGCGCAGCCCTCTACGAGCGGGGCGCCTCGGGGCAGGGGCAGGCGGTGACCGTCAGCGGTCTCCACGGCGTCTCGGAAGTCGGCGGCGTGGTCATGGTGCTCGACCAGCCCCGCCTGCCGCGCGGCGCGCCGCAGGGCGCCTCGCCCAGCTATCGGCTCTACCAGTGCGGCGACGGAGAGTGGTTCTTCCTCGCCACCCTCTTCATGCCCTTCTTCCGCAAGGCCATCGACGCCCTCGGGCTTGGCGCGCACTGGGAGGTCCTGGTCCTCAACCCCGCCCTCGCCCTCGACGTCCTGGAGGAGGTTTTCCGGAGCCAGCCGCGGCGTCACTGGCTGGGCCTCCTGGCGGACGCCGGCGTCCCCTGCGCGCCGGTCGGGAATCGCACCGACTGGTTTGCCGGAGATGCCGTGCGCCATGCGGGTCTGAGGCTTGAGTTTGACGATCCGGTACGGGGGCCTCTGGCCATGCCCGGACCGCCCGCCCGGTTGTCCGCCACGCCGGCCTCCGTCCGGTCCCTGCCCACCGCCGGGCCGCTCCCCGCCTGGGGGCCGCCCCAGCCCCGGACCATTGGCCCCGGGGCGAGCCGACCTCTGGAGGGCGTCCGCGTCCTCGACATGGGCTCGGTGATCGCCGGGGCCCTGGCAGGGGCCGTCCTGGCCAACCTCGGCGCCGAGGTCATCAAGATCGAGTCCCCCGAGGGCGATCCCTTCCGCTCGGACGGGGGCCCCTTTCTGACCTGCAACCGCGGCAAGCGGGGACTGGGGATCGATCTCAAACAACCCGGGGCGAAGGAGATGTTCTTCGACCTCGTCCGGCAGTCCGACGTGGTGCTCGACAACTACCGCTTTGGCGTGCGCAAGCGTCTGGGCGTGGACTATGAGGCCCTGCGCCAGATCAATCCCCGGATCATCTCCTGTTCGGTGAACGCCTATGGTGACGCAGGGCCGAGGGCGCCCCTGCCAGGCTTCGACCCCCTGCTTCAGGCCGAGGGCGGCATGATGGCCGCCCAGGGCGGCGACGCCGAGCCCGTCCTGCACACCATCGCCGTCAATGACGTGGCCACCGCCGGCGTGGTCGCCTTCGGCATCATCTCGGCCCTGAACGCCCGACGTCGGACCGGGGAGGGGCAGGAGGTCATCACCAGCCTGCTGGCCCAGAGCCTGACCTTCCAGCTGGGCGAGGTCGTCACCTGGGAGGGCCGTCCGCCTGCGCCTTCGGGCGGGATCGACTGCGTGGGGCTGAGCCCGGCCCATCGCTACTATGAGTGCCAGGACGGCTGGCTCGCCGTGGCCGCCGAGACGGTCGCCGAGGCGGAGGCCCTGCTGACGGTGCTGGGGACGCAGGCGGACCCCACAGACGCCCTCACCGCACCCCCCGAGGGGCCCCTCGCCGGGCGGCTGGCGGCCACCCTGGCGGGACGCCCCCGCGCCGCCGCACTGGACGCCCTGGAGGCCGCCGGCGTGCCCTGCGCCCCCTGCGTGCGGGGCTACGAGGCCTACGATGATCCCTGGCTCGCAGAAAACGACGTCTTCGTCGCCTGGCGCCATCCCCGCCTCGGCGAGGCGGTGGGCGTCCGCAGCTACGCCGACTTCGACCGGACGCCCGGGGGCTTCCGGCATCCTGTCCCGGATGCGGGCGAGCATACCCGCCAGGTCCTCGCCGAGTTCGGGCTGGCGCCAGAGCGGATCGAGGCCCTGCTGGCGGCCGGCGCGGTCTTCGAGCCGGCGGCGGCGCGGAGCCACCTGCGCGACGGCGGGGCGGCCCTGTTCACCCAGTGACCCTTGGTCATGGATGACGACCGGCCGCCGGCGTTGTATTCATCCGGCATGATCGGAAGACTGAACCACGTCGGGGTCGCCACCCCCTCTATCGCCGAGTCCGTGAAGCTCTATCGCGACGTCCTCGGCGCCACGCAGATCTCGGCGGTCAAGGCCATGCCGGAGCAGGGCGTCAACGTCTGCTTCGTCGACCTTCCCAACAGCCAGATCGAGCTGATCGAGCCCCTCGGCGAGGCCTCGCCCCTGCATGGCTTCCTGGCGAAGAACCCGGCCGGCGGCCAGCACCATGTCTGTTTCGAGGTCGAGGACATCCTGGCGACCCGGGACGACATGGCCGCCAAGGGCGCCACGGTGCTGAACAATGGAGTCCCGCGGATCGGCGCCCATGGCACGCCGGTGATCTTTGTCCATCCCCGGAACATGGGCGGCGTCCTCGTCGAGCTCATGGAAACGCCGAAAGGTGGCCACGCGTGAGCCTCTTCACCGGCATCGCCATCTACCTGACCCTCTGGTGGACCGTCCTGTTCGGCGTCTTGCCCCTAGGCTCCCAGTCGCATGCCGAGGCGGGGACCAAGCCGCCGGGCGGGGGCGATCCGGCCTCTCCGGTCAATCCGCGGCTGAAGGAAAAGTTCCTGCTGACCACGGTGATCTCTGCGGTCCTCTTCGTGCTCCTGTTCCTGCTGATTCATTTTCAGGTCATCCCGATCACCCCCCTGCGCCAGGTCAGCTGAGATCAGGGCCGCCCAATCCCCGGGCGCCGCGGGGGCTGTCCGCCTATGAACCGGGCGCCGCACACCCGTCTTTGAGGCGATCTCCCGAAAAGCGGGACCAGCCAGGGAAAACGCGTTTTCTTCCCGGTACCGACTTCGGTCGGAGCGTTCCCCGAGATGGAGAAGGCCGCCCAGCTCCCGGGCGGCCTTCTTTTCGCCGACGAAACGGGGCATAGCGGGCGGGTCTTCCGCAAGTCCGAGCCCATGCCCGACGCCCACGCCTACGAAGCCTTCGACGTCCGCCCCGCCGGCCCCTTCAGCCGCTGGGAGCGGATGGTGGCCGGGCGATACCTGCGCTCCAAGCGTCGCGAGGGCGGCGTGGCCATGATCGGCGTCATCGCCTACGTCGGCATCGCCCTGGCCGTGGCGGTGCTGATCATCGTCATGAGCGTGATGAACGGCTTCCGGGCCGAACGCCTCTCGCGCATCCTCGGTTTCAACGGCCATGTCTTCGTCGCGTCTTCCCCCGCCTCGGGCCTCGATACCGCCGCGCTGACCCGCAGCCTCTCCGGACTGCCCGGCGTGGTCCAGGCCGCCCCGGTCATCGAGGGTCAGGTCATGGCGGTGGGCGACGGCCAGGTTTCGGGCGCCATCGTGCGCGGGGTCGCCCGTGCCGATCTTCTGGCGACCCGCCTCGTCGCGGACAATGTCACGCCCGGCGGACTCAAGGGCTGGGGCGAGGGAGAGTACGGCGGCGACCGCGTCCTCGTGGGCGAGCGCCTCGCCGCCGGCCTGGGCCTGAGGCCCGGCGATCCCATCACACTGATTTCCCCGACCGGCGCCGCCACCGCCTTCGGCGACGCGCCCCAGCGCAAGACCTTTATCGTCTCCGGCCTCTTCAGCGTCGGCATGAGCGAGTATGATCAGAGCTTTCTCTACATGCCCATCGAGCAGGCGGCCCTGTTCTTCGGGCGTGAGGGCGCGCCGGACTTCATCGAACTGAGGCTTTCCGACCCGGATCGCGCTGCGGCGGTGAAGTCCCAGGCCGCCGCCCTGGCCGGGCCCGCCGCGTCCGTCTCCGACTGGACCGAGCGGAACGCCGCTTTCTGGGGCGCCCTGAAGGTGGAGCGCAACGTCATGCGCCTGATCCTGATGATGCTGGTGGTCATTGCGGCGGCCAACATCATTTCCGGCCTGATCATGCTGGTGAAGAACAAGGGCCGCGACATCGCCATCCTGCGGACCATGGGCGCCGGGCAGGGCGCCATCCTGCGCATCTTCTTCATGGCCGGCGCCGCCGTCGGCGTGGCGGGCGCCCTGACGGGCCTTCTCCTGGGGGTTGTCTTCTGCACCTATATCGGCCCGATCCAGCAGGCGGTGGAGTGGGTGACCGGCGCCCGGGTCTTCGCCTCCGACGTCTACTACCTCTCCCGGATCCCGGCGCGGATCGACTGGGCGGAGGTGCTCCTGATCCTCGGCTGGTCCCTCGCCGCGGCCTTCCTCGCCACCCTGCCGCCCGCCTGGCGCGCCAGCCGCCTCGATCCCGTGGAGGCGCTTCGTTATGAGTGAGGCGGCCGTCCTGTCCCTCCGGGACCTTCACCGCACCTACCGGTCCGGCGACCGGCTGCTCCACGTCCTCGATGGGGTCGAGCTCGACCTGTCCGCCGGCGAAATCGTCGGCCTGGTCGGGCCCTCCGGCTCGGGCAAGTCCTCGCTCCTCCACGCCGCCGGACTGCTGGAGAAGCCCACCTCGGGGCGGGTTATCGTCGAGGGGCGGGATTGCACGGACCTGTCCGACGCCTTGCGCACCCGGGTGCGGCTCTCGGCCATCGGCTTCGTCTACCAGGCCCATCACCTGTCGCCGGAATTCACCGCCATCGAGAACGTCATGCTGCCCCAGTTGATGGCGGGCCGCTCATCAGCCGCTGCCCGGGCCCGGGCGGCGGCCCTTCTGTCGGACCTCGGTCTGGCCGAGCGGCTGGAACATCAACCCGCCCAGCTGTCCGGTGGCGAGCAGCAGAGGGTGGCCGTGGCCCGGGCCCTGGCCAACCGGCCGTTGATCCTCCTGGCCGACGAACCGACTGGCAACCTCGATCCGGACACCTCGACCTCGGTCTTCGACAGCCTGCGGTCCATGGTCCGGGGGCAGGGGGCGGCCGCCCTGATCGCCACCCACAACCTCGAACTCGCCCAGCGGATGGACCGTGTCCTGACCTTGCGCCAGGGGCGGATCGTCCCGGCTTGAGTCCGTGCCGGAAGACCCCCTTGCAATGAGAACAAAACCGGAATAAGAACATTTCAGGAACGTAACTGGGGGATCAAGTCATGGCTCGACTTGCAAGGGAATCGCTGGCCTTTCTGTCGGTGGCCGGCTTTGTCTGGATGATGTGCCAGGTGGCCGTGCTGGCGGCCTGAGTTTCAGGCCCCGGGGTCTGACGAGGACGGGCGGGAAGAGGCGATGACGGTCGAGGGCGGTTTCATCCATCTGCGCGTTCGGTCCGCCTATTCTCTTCTGGAGGGCGCGGCCAAGGCGGATGCGCTCGGGCGGATTGCGGCCGGGCAGGGCATGCCGGCAGTGGCCATCGCCGATCGGGCCAACCTGTTCGGCGCCCTGGAATTCTCTGTCACCGCCAAGGACGCCGGGGTCCAGCCCATAATCGGCTGCGCCCTGCCGGTCACCGGGATCGGCGGCCGGCCGCCCGAGCGCTGGGCGCGCACCCCCACGATCGTGCTGCTGGCCCAGTCCGAGGCGGGTTATCTCAACCTCTCAACCCTGTCCTCCATGGCCTACCTGGAGGCGGATGGCGTCGAGGAGCCATCCGTGCCCTGGTCGGCAGTGGCCGCCCATTCCGAGGGGTTGATCCTCCTGTCCGGCGGCGCCGACGGCCCCGTGGATCCCCTGTTCGCCGCCGGCCGCAAGGCGGAGGGCGAGGCGGCTCTGGCGGCCATGGCTGCAGCCTTCGGCGACCGCTTCTACATCGAGCTCCAGCGGCATGGCCTGGCCAGTCAGGCGGCGGCGGAGCCGGCGCTGGTGGCCTACGCCTATGCCCATGACCTGCCCCTGGTGGCGACAAACGACGTCTACTTCCCGACCGCCGACCTCTACACGGCCCACGAGGCGCTCCTCTGCATTGCGGACGGCGCCTTCATCGGTCAGGACGAGCGCCGTCGGGTGACGCCGGAGCACTGGTTCAAGCCGGCGGCGGACATGCGCGCCCTGTTCGCGGATCTTCCGGAGGCCTGCGACAACACTATCGACATCGCCCGGCGCTGCGCCTTCATGGTCAACAAGCGCGATCCGATCATGCCGCGCTTTCCCATCGCGGAGGGCCGGACGGAGGACGAGGAGCTGGCCAGCCAGGCCCGGGAGGGACTACGCGCCCGCCTGGCCGTACATCCCCTGGCGGTCCCACTCGAGGCCTACGAGGCCCGTCTGGAGCAGGAAATCGCCGTCATTCAGAACATGGGCTTCTCCGGCTACTTCCTGATCGTCTCGGACTTCATGAAATGGGCGGTGTCACAGGGCATCCCCGTCGGCCCGGGCCGGGGTTCCGGCGCCAGCTCCCTGGTGGCCTGGTCACTTTTGATCACGGGCCTGGACCCGCTACGCTACGGCCTGGTCTTCGAACGCTTCCTCAATCCTGAGCGGGTCTCCATGCCCGACTTCGACATCGACTTCTGCCAGGAGCGGCGGGAGGAGGTGATCGCCTACGTCCAGCAGCGCTACGGGGGCGACCGGGTGGCGCAGATCATCACCTTCGGCACCTTGCAGGCCCGCGCGGTTCTGCGGGACGTCGGCCGGGTGCTGCAGATGCCTCTGGGACAGGTCGACCGCCTCGCCAAGATGGTTCCGGCCAATCCCGCCAACCCCGTGACCCTGGCCCGGGCCCTCGAACTGGAGCCTCGACTGCGGCAGGCCCAGGAGGAGGACGAGTCC
>NZ_JADBZL010000214.1:0-29217 GCF_020402505.1 Phenylobacterium sp.
ACCGTGGCCAGGTTGTCCCTGCAGGCCTGGGCCATACGCGCGTAGACCTCCGGCGCCTCCCCCGCGACGGCTGCGCAGAAGGCGCCGTTGAAGGCCTGGGCGAGGTGGGCGTACTGGTCCTCCAGCAGGGCCGGGTCGGCCCGGTAGGCGGCGCGCTTCTCCTCGGCGATCGGCAGGTTGGGCTCGGGCAGGATCCACTGCGGGGTGCGCTGGAAGAGGCTGACCTTGGCCGCCCGGTCGACAATGGCCGGGACGACCTGGATGGCCGTGGACCCTGTGCCGATGACCCCGATCCGCTGGCCCTCCAGGGGAATGGAATGGTCCCATCGGGCGGTGTGGAAGGCCGCGCCGGCGAAGTCTCGAAGGCCCGCAATGTCCGGATAGGCGGGATGGTGCAGGATCCCCACCGCCGTGATGACGGCGTCGAACCGCCCCTCCGGTCCCTGGGTGGTGACGATCTCCCAGGCGCCCTCCCTCCAGGTCGCCGACAGGACCTCGCTGTTGAACCGGATCCGGGCCTCGACCCCGTAGTCCGCCGCCACCTTGCGCATGTAGGCCTGGATCTCGGGGCCCGGGGAGTACTTGTGGCTCCAGTCCGGATTGGGGGCGAAGGAGAACCGGTAGAGGTGGGAGGGAACGTCGCAGGTGATGCCCGGATAGGTGTTGTCCCGCCAGGTCCCGCCCGGCTCCCCGGCCTTCTCGAAGATCACCACGTCGCTCACGCCGCGTTCGCGCAGGCGGATGGCCGAGGCGATGCCTCCGGCGCCCGCGCCGATCACTGCGATCCTCTTTCCCCGTCGCGTCCCGGCCATGGAGGTCCTCCTGCTGGAGGGCGATTGTCCTACAGTCGCGGCCCGGGTGGAAGGCCCCCGGATCCGGCCCGGATTGACCGGCGCCGGCCGCGCCGCCTCAACCTGTTCGGCTCCCGGGTGTCCGGGAAAGGGATCAGGCCTTCATGGACCAGCGTGAGCCGGAATTCCGCGGGCAAAGACCCCGCCGGGGTCGGGGGCGGATTTTTTCGACCCACCCCTTGCGCCCCGAGGCCCGGTGTCCCACTTCGTGGGGGCGGGCCGGGCCCCTCTGGCGCTTCAATCGAGGCGCGATGTCGGACCGCATCGGGTGCGCTCGATGCCGGGTCCGGGGCCTTCCCTTCCCCCCCCAAAGCCAACCGGGTCCGGCGTCGGGCGCTCCCAAGCTACAGAGGAGCCTTGACATGAGCCTTTCCGCTTTCAGCCAGAACCCACGAAGACCGGGCGCTGCGGTCGAATTCCAGGACGCCTGGACCCCGGGCGATCTGGTCCAGTTTGAAGCCCTGGTCAGCGCCTGCGCCCTGGTCGCCCAGTCGGACGGCTGGGTTACGCCGGAAGAGACCCGCCGGGTCGCCGAGCGCATGCGCACCCTCCCGGCCCTGGACGTGTTCGGGGTCGAGGACGTGATCGAGGCCTTCGAGGCGCGGATCGCCGATTTCAACAGCGATCCGGACATGGCCCACGCCATCGCCGAGTCCTCCATCCGCCGCCTGCGCGAGAAGCCCGCCGCGGCTCGCGCCGTGGCCGCCGCCGCCTGCGCCGTGGCCTCGGCGGATGGCGGATTTGACGCCGAGGAAAGACAGACTATACTTCGCCTGTGCGCGCTTCTTGTCCTGTCCCCTCAGGATCTCGATCTGGTGGCGCCGCGACGGAGGCGGACATGAGAGTTCAGCCGTTTGACCCCATGGCCTGGATGTATGTCCAGCCGCAGAGCGTCCAACCGGTTTCCGGCTCCCAGACCGAGACCGCCGTCAAGCCTGCGGAGCCCTCCTCAAAGTCCGAGATGCGGGCTGATGACGACCGCCGCCCCCGGGATCCCGAGCGCAGGGTCGACATCAGGGCCTGAGCGGCGTCAGGCGCCTCTGGCCTTCCGGCAGCCTTTATCCGCCCGGAAATGACAGGGAGCCAACCGTGACTGAGCTCGCCCACTTTCCCGCCGACGCGGACCCTGACGGGGTCCATGAGCGCCTCCTGGCCGATGGCGCCGTCATCCTGGACGGCGTCCTGACCCCGGACGAGGCGGATGCGATCCGCGCCGAGCTCGATCCCTGGGTCCAGGCCACCGCACCGGGACGTGACGGCTTCACAGGCTTCAGGACCACCCGGACCGGCGCCCTGGCCGCCCGGTCCCCGCTCTGCAGGGACCTGATCCAGGACCCGCGGGTGCTCGCCCAGTGCGACCGGCTGCTGCTGACCGCCTGCGAGCGCTACCAGCTCCATCTCGGCCAGGTAATCCGCATCATGCCGGGCGAAAAGGCCCAGAGCCTTCACAAGGACCGCTGGGCCTGGGGAACCCACCTCAAGGGCCTCGAGCCTCAGTTGAACACCATCTGGGCCCTGACGGACTTCACCCGGGAAAACGGCGCCACCCGGGTCGTGCCGGGCTCCACCGGCTGGCCGGACGACCGGCGGGCCGATCCCGCGGAGGTCACCCAGGCGGTCATGAGCCGGGGCTCTGTCCTCGTCTACACCGGAAGCGTTGTCCATGGCGGGGGGGCCAACAGCTCGGATGCCGACCGGGTTGGGTTGAACATCACCTACGCCCTGGGCTGGCTGAGGCAGGAGGAGAACCAGTACCTGGCCTGTCCGCCCGAGATCGCCCGGACCTTCGACCCCGTCCTGCAGGATCTCCTGGGTTACGCCATGGGATCCTACGCCCTGGGCTACTACTCACCGCCGACGGCGCCGGGGGCCGACCCGGAGGTGGTTCCCCCGAACTACGCCCTCGGGCGCAGGGCCGGCGGCTCGTCCCTGGACTCCGCCGCCGACCTCGCCGCCCTGAACGGGGACGTCAGGGGCGGGTAGACCTGCGCAGGGACAGGGCCAGGAACAGGCCGGCCAGGACCACCGCCGCAACACTGCCATAGTGCTCCGGCGGATGATGGCCCGAGGCGGGCGGCGACAGAACCCAGCCGTGCAGGGCCATGAGCCCGCGCTCGACCAGGATCAGGACCAGGAAGAGGGGGGTCAGGCTGCGATAGCGCAGGGCCACCGCCAGGAGGGCCAGGCCAAAGGCGAGCTGGGTTGCCCCCTGCCATCGGAAGAGGCTGATCACAAGGTCCCGCCGGTCGCCCATGTCCAGCCCTGCGATCACCCCGGCCCCGCCATCCGGCAGGAAGCTGTGGATCAGGCCCGGGACGAGGGTCAGGCCGGCGGCCAGAAGCAGGAAGACGGGCGCGGACGGGTGGCCTCTGTAATCGCCGTTTGTCGTCGGCGGCAGGAGGGACATGACGGGCGGCCTTTCTCGGAGGTTCGACTCAGCCCTGGCGCTGCAGGCTGCGGCGCAGGATGGACCAGAGGTTCGCGGAGCCCTGCGTCAGGGCGCCGGTCCTGTAGGCCTGGACCCCCACCCAGATCGCCCCGGCGGTCGTCAGGGCCATGAGGGAGATCCCCGTCGCCAGCTCCCATGCCGGCGCGCCATCAGCAATCCGGAGAAGCATCAGAAAGGGCGTGAACGGGGGGAACAGGGCGGCGGCGCGCAGGATCGGGGAGTCTGGCGCCTGGAGGCCCGAGATCACCAGCAGCAGGGGGATCAGCATGAGCATGCTCAGCGGCGTCGCCAGGCTCTGCGCCTCCCGGGGAGTCTCGCAGAAGGCCGCGAGTCCGGCGAAGATGGAGCCGTAGAGAAGGAATCCAAACGCGAGAAAGAAGGCCGCCCAGCCCAGGAGCCCGCCGTTCAGGACCGCCCGAACCGACTCCTGGACGGCGCCTTGCGGCAATTGTCCAGCGATCAGGAGCGCCGCCCCCGCCAGGGCCCCCAGGCCGGTGAAGAAGAGACAGAGAATTCCGAGCACCTTGCCGAGCAGTAGCTCGGCGGGATGCGCAGAGGTCACCAGCACCTCTATGACCCGGCTGGACCGCTCCTCGACGACACTGGTCAGGATCATTCCCGAACCCGCCAGGATCATGGTCACGAGCAGATAGCTCACACCGAGCGCCGCAAGGTGAGGCAGCCTGTCGGTCAGTGTGACCTTGCCGGTCCGGGACGCCGGGGAATAGGCGGTGATGGACACGCCGGACCCGGTTACGGCGCGAATCGCTTCGGACGACAGTCCCAGGGACCGAAGGCGGGTTTCCCGCGACCAGTCGGTGAGGGAGTCCTCCAGCTGGCCCGAGAGGTCGAGCAGGCGGGCGCGGGGCGTCCAGAGGCGGGCGTCCAGGGCTTGCGCCGATCCCGCCAGCACCAGGACGGCGGGAGGCGGCGGATCCTGGCCGAAGGCCTTGTAGTAGGCCTGCACGGCCCGTCCCGCCGCGTCCGGCGTTTGTGCAGTCGAAAGGCTGGCCGGCGTCTGCACCAACACGGGGGCGAGCCCCTGCGGCAGGTTGCGGGCCCGACCCTCCCGGATCTGCGCCGCGACGTAGGCGCCAGGGCCCTGCGGCCCGATTCCCGTGAGGTCCAGCACGATGAGCTGCGGGGCCGGCGCCTGACGCGAGAGAAGGGTCGGAAGAAAGACGCTGGCCGCGAAGATCAACGGGAAGGTCACCAGGGCCAGGAGAAAGCCCGGAGTCAGGAGGTAGGCGAGGTACTCCCGGCGAAGAATCAGGAACAGGCGTCTCATGCGCCTTCGACCTCCGGAAGGGCGGCGCGTGCGCCGGTGAGGAGCAGGAAGGCTTCGTGCAGGCCAGGCTCGCGGGACTCGAATCGTCGGACGGGAAGGCCCGCCCGGAAGGCGGCGGACAGGGTCTGGTGCGGCTCCATTCCGGGCGCCAGCCAGACCTCCAGGCGGCGTCCTTCCGGAAGGTCCGAGGCGGCGACCTCGGCCACACCGGGCAGGGCTGAGATGGCCTCAGGGGTCAGGTCGCCCTCCAGGATCAGGCGGCCGGGCGCCTGGCTCCGCGCCTGTGGGACTGTGCCATCGAAGACCTTCCGGCCCTTCGCCAGCAGGACGACCTGGTCGCAGAGCCTTTCGGCGTGGGACATGACGTGGGTGGAGAAGACCACGGTGGCTCCGGCCGCCGCCCGTTCCCGTATCAGGATCTCGAGCGCCTGCTGGTGGCCCGGGTCCAGGCCCGAGAAGGGCTCGTCCAGGATCAGGAGTTCCGGATCGTGGACCAGGGTGCAGACCAGGGCCACCTGCTGGGCCATGCCCTTGGACAGCCTGCGAATCTGGGTGTTGAGCGACGCGCCCAGTCCGAGGCCCTCCAGGAGGCTGCGGGCCTTCTGGCGGGCGGCGCGGGCGGGGACCCCCTTGAGGGCGCCGAGGAAGGCGGCGGCCTGAAGGGGCGTCATCCGCGGATGCAGGCCGCGCTCCTCCGGCAGGAAGCCGATCCGGTCGCGCACGCGGCGGCCGTCCGCAGCGCCCAGCACGGTCAGGCGGCCTGAGGTGGGCGCCACCAGGCCCAGGATCATCCGCAGGGTGGTGGTCTTCCCGGCGCCGTTGGGGCCCAGGAAGCCGAAGACAGCGCCGCGCGCGACCCGAAAGCTCAACTGGTCCACGACCGCCCGGTCGCCGAACCGTCGGGTGACGTCTGTCAGTTCCAGCGCGGGCGCATCGGTCATGCAGGGTCCCTCCCGGCCCGGGGGCGATCATGCTCCGGCATCGGGGCGAGGGCAATCGCGGCGGGCCCTCGCGGGACTGCGGCTGTCCCGCCTGACGTGGGCGAGTTTTTGGGACTATATCTGTCCATCATGTCCAAACGCCTGCGTCCGACCCGGCTCGAACACGTCCTCGACGGCGTCAGCCTTCGCGCCCGGCTGTCCGCCGCAGCCCTGGACGCCATCGGCGACGAAGCCGAGCAGAGGCGACGCGCCCTCGACATCCTTCGCCAGGCTCTCTTCCGTGGTCGGATGATCGCCAAGGAGCGACTGGAGAACGGCGCCGGCGGGATTGAGACCGCCCGCCTCCTGTCCGGTGTGACCGACGAGGTGGTCAGCGCCCTCTACGACTTCACCACGGTCCATGTCTTCCGGGCTCGGAACCCCACCGAGGGCGAGCGCCTGGCGCTGATGGCTGTGGGAGGCTACGGCCGCGGGGCCCTGGCGCCCTTTTCCGACCTCGATCTGTTGTTCCTGCGTCCCTACAAGCAGACGCCCCACGCCGAGAGCGTGATCGAGTTCATGCTCTATGCGCTGTGGGACCTGGGCTTTAAGGTCGGCCACGCCTCCCGGACCGTAGACGAGTGCCTACGCCTCTCGCGGGAGGACTTCACCATCCGCACCTCGGTCCTGGAGGCCCGGCACCTGACCGGCGATGAAGCCCTGGCCGAGGACCTGATCCGACGGTTCCGCGATGAGGTGGTCCGCGGCACGGGCGCGCAGTTTGTGGCCGCCAAGCTCAGGGAGCGGGACGAGCGGCATCTGCGCGCCGGCGCCAGCCGCTACATGGTCGAGCCCAATATCAAGGAGGGCAAGGGCGGCCTGCGGGACCTCAACACCCTGTTCTGGATCGCCCGATACCTGAACCCCGTGGCCAGCGCCGACCGGGCCAGCGGCGTCATCCAGCTGGACATGTTCGACCGCCGGGAGGTGGCCAGCTTCCTCCGCGCCATCGACTTTCTCTGGGCGGTGCGCTGCCACATGCACTTCGCCACTGGCCGGCCCGAGGAGCGGCTCACCTTCGACCTCCAGCCGGCCATCGCCCGGCGGATGGGCTATGGCGACCGCGGCGACGCCCCGGCGGTGGAGCGCTTCATGCGGCGCTACTTCCTGATCGCCAAGGAGGTCGGCGCCCTGACCCGCGTCTTCACCGCCAAGCTCGAGGAGGAAAGGGTCAAATCCCACCCGGGCGCCCTGTCCCGTCTTCTGCCGGGCCGCGGCCGCGCCCGCCGGAGGGAGGTGGCTCCGGGCTTCTTCGCAGAGGGCGGCCGCCTGCATGTCGAGGGCCCCGCGGTCTTCGAGGCCGACCCGGTCAACCTGCTGCGCCTGTTCCTGCATGCGGATCGCGAGGGACTGGACCTGCACCCGGACGCCTTCACCGCCGCCTCCCGGCACGCTGCGGAGATCGGGCCCCGGGTGCGCCGGGATCCGGTGGCGGCGGAGGTCCTGCTGGACATCCTCGCCCGCAGCCGAGACCCCCAGCGGGCCCTGACCCTGATGAACGAGGCCGATGTCCTCGGCCGCTACCTGCCCGAGTGGAGCCGCATCGTCGCCAAGATGCAGTTCAACATGTACCACTCCTACACGGTGGACGAGCACACCCTGCGGGCGGTGGGGGTCATCGCCGGCATCGCCGACGGTCGCTACGCCGAGGACCACCCCCTCGCCACCGCCATCATGCCCCTGATCAACGACCGCGAGGCCCTGTTCCTGGCCATGCTCCTGCACGACACCGGCAAGGGCGGCGCCGGAGGTCAGGAAAAGGCCGGCGCCCGGGCGGCCCGGCAGGCCTGCGAACGTCTCGGCCAGAGCCGTAAACGGATAGAACTCGTCGCCTGGCTGGTGGAGCATCACCTGGTCATGAGCGACTACGCCCAGAAGCGCGACATCTCCGACCCGCGGACCGTCGTCGACTTCGCCCGCATCGTCGAGACGCCGGAGCGGATGAGGCTGCTCCTGGTCCTGACTGTGGCGGACATCCGCGCCGTCGGACCGGGAGTCTGGAACGGCTGGAAGGGCCAGCTCCTGCGGGAGCTCTACCGGGCCACCGAGGCCCTGTTCCGGGGTGGACGAGGGGCCGAAGACGCCGCCGCCATCCGCCGTTACCACGAGAACGCCGCCTACGACGCGCGCATGCGACTGGCGGTCTCCAGCCCGGCCCTCACCGGGTGGGCCCAGTCCATGGAGGACGCCTACTTCACCGCCTTCACCGACGAGGAGGTCCGCGCCCACGGCGCCCTGGTCCGACGGGCCGCCGAAACAGGGGCGGCCATCGCCTGCCGGATCCGCCCCGACCTCAACGCCGCCGAGGTCTCGGTTTCCGCCACCGACCGGCCCCGCCTCTTCGCCGACCTGGCCGCCGCCCTCAACCTGGCCGGCGCCAACGTCATGGGCGCGCGCGTCCACACCTCCCGCCGGGGCGAGGCCCTCGACGTCTTCTTCGTGCAGGACCCCTCCGGGGCGGCCTTCGGGGCCGACAATCCCCGGGCCCTGGACCGGCTGATGTCCTTGCTGGAATCCGCAGGCCGGGGCGAGCCCCTGAAGCGCGACGGCCGCCCGCCGGCGGAGCTGGGCCGGGCTGCGGCCTTCGCCATCACCCCGACTGTGATGCTGGACAACGACGCTTCCGAGGCGGCCACCGTGATCGAGGCCACCGGCCGCGACAGGCCCGGCCTCTTGTCCGCCCTGGCGGAGGTGATCGCCGACGCCGGCCTGTCCATCGTCTCGGCCCACATCGACGGCTACGGCGAGCGGGCGGTGGACGCCTTTTACGTCGTCGACGACCAGGGCCGGAAGCTCGAGGACCCCGACCGGACCGCTCGCCTGCGAGCCGACCTTCTCGCCGCCCTGGAGGCCGCCGACGCCCAGCCCAACCCCCGCAGCCGCGCCCATCTGCAGAAGGCCAGGGCCAGCATCGCCCGCTGATCCCCCGCTTGACCTCCCCGCGCCGCGGGGCGCATTCAGGCCGGGTGAGCGCCGCCGATCCCCCGCCGCCCCCGCAGGGCGAACCCACCCCCGCCGGGCCGAAGGCCGGCGGCGGACTGATCCGCGCCTCCATGGTCTATTCCGGCCTGACCCTGATGAGCCGCTTCCTCGGCCTGGCCCGGGATCTCGTCATCACCGCCCGGATGGGCGCCAGCCAGACCATCGCCGCCGACGCCTTCTTCACCGCCCAGGCCTTCTCCAACCTGTTCCGTCGGGTCTTCGCCGAGGGCGCCTTCGCCGCCGCCTTCGTCCCGGCCTATTCTCGCAAGCTCTCCGCAGACGGCGGGCGCGAGGCCGACAATCTGGCCTCCGACGCCCTGGCGGTCATGGCCGCGGCCACCGTGGCCCTCACCATCCTGGCCCAGCTGGCCATGCCCTGGATCATGCTGGTCTATTCGCCGGGCTATATCGACGACCCGGACAAGTTCCGGCTGGCCGTGATCCTGACCCAGATCACCATGCCCTACCTGCCCTGCATGGTGATCGCCGCCCTGCTCGCCGGCGTCCTCACCGCCAGGGGCCGGTTCATCATCTATGGCGTCTACCCCGTCGTCCTGAACATCGGGGTCCTGGCGGCGGTCCTGCCCCAGACTGATCCGGTTCAGGCGGCCTACGCCGCCTCCTGGGCGACCATCGTCTCCGGCATCGCCCAGGCGGGCCTGTGCGCCTGGGGGGTCCGGCGGGCCGGCGCCCGCATCCGGTTCGTCCTGCCGCAGCTCACCCCGGAGGTCCGCAAGCTGATCCGCCTGACCATCCCCGGCGCCGTGGCCTCCAGCGCGGTGCAGGTGAACATCTTCATCTCCACCATGCTCGCGTCCCACGTCGCCGGCCTTCGGGTCTGGATGAGTGTCGCCGACCGGTTCTACCAGCTGCCCCTGTCCCTGGTCGGCACCGCCATCGGCGTCGCCCTCCTGCCCCAGCTATCCCGCGCCTTCGCTCAGGACGACCGGCCCGAAGGCCAGGCGGTCATGGACCAGGCCCTGGTCTTCGGCCTCGCCTTGTGCCTGCCCGCCGCCGCCGCCCTTGTCGCCATGCCGGTCTACCTGGTGGACGGCCTCTTCACCCGAGGACAGTTCCTGGCTGAGGACGCCCGGGCCGCCGGCCTGATCCTCCTTCAGTACGGCTGGGGCCTGCCGGCCTTCGTCCTGGTCAAGATTCTCCAGCCGGCCTTCTTCGCCCGTCAGGACACCCGCACGCCGATGGTCTTCTCCCTGGTGTCGGTGGCGGTGAACATCGCCCTCGGGGTGGCCCTCTTCCACACCATCGGCTTCACCGGCCTGGCGGCGGCCACCAGCATCGCCACCTGGATCACGGTGGCGCAGATGGCCTTCACCCTCCATCGCCGGGGGGCCTACCTCCCCTCCGCCGCCGCCTGGAGCCGGATCGCCCGGATCGTCGTGGCCAGCCTCGCCCTGGGCGCCCTTCTGGCCCTGGCCGCGCACTTCCGGGCCGTGCTGGAGGCGCCCCTGGCGGGCCTGTCCCTGCTGGGTCTGGGGGCCAAGGAGCTCACCGTCCTCGCCGTCTGCCTCGCGGGCGCGGCGACCTATATCGGCCTTCTCCTGCTCTTCGGCGGCATGAGCCTTGCGGAGGTCCGCGCCGCCCTGCGCCGGCCCGCCGGCCCGGCCCCGCCCCCGGAGGCGGACTTGTCCTGAGGCCGGTTCGGCGCTATTCGCCCCCCATGCTCCGGAAGTCCGAACCCAACCTGCGATGGCGCCGCGGCTGAGCCCGCCGCCCCTTCGTACGCCTTCCTTCCGGAGCCCTGCGCCTCCATGACCGACACCCCTCCCCCCGCCTATGCCGGCCCGACCCGGGTCCTGTCCGGCGTCCAGCCCACCGGCGCCCTGCACCTGGGCAACTATCTCGGCGCCCTGGTGAAGTTCACCCGCCTGCAGCACGAGATGGAGACCTTCATCTTCGTCGCCGACCTGCACGCCATCACCCAGTGGCAGGACCCGAAGCGGCTGAAGGACCAGGTGCGGGAGATCGCCGCCGCCTACCTGGCCTCGGGCCTCGACCCCAAGGTCGCCACCATCTTCCCGCAGTCCGCCGTGCCGGCCCACGCCGAGCTGGCCTGGGTGTTCAACTGCGTCGCCCGCCTCGGCTGGCTCGACCGCATGACCCAGTTCAAGGACAAGGCGGGCAAGCACAAGGAGCGCGAGAGCGTCGGTCTCTACACCTACCCGGTGCTCCAGGCCGCCGACATCCTACTCTACCGCGCCACCCACGTGCCGGTCGGCGAGGACCAGCGCCAGCACCTGGAGCTGACCCGCGACATCGCCGCCAAGTTCAACCACGACTTCGGCGTCCCCGGCTTCTTCCCCCTGCCCGAGGCGGTGGTGGAGGGGCCGGGCGCGCGGGTCATGTCCCTGCGCGACGGCTCGGCCAAGATGTCCAAGTCCGACCCCTCGGACTATTCGCGCATCAACCTCACCGATGACGCCGACGCCATCGCCCAGAAGATCCGCAAGGCGCGCACCGACCCCGAGCCCCTGCCGGACACCCTGGAGACCCTCGCGGCCCGGCCGGAGGCCCTGAACCTGGTGGCCATCTACGCCGCCCTCGACGGCCGGACCTCGGCCGATGTGCTGGCCGAGTTCGCCGGCCAGGGCTTCGGTGCCTTCAAGCCGCGCCTCGCGGATCTTGCGGTGTCGAAGCTGGGCCCTGTGAGCCAGGCCATGCGCGGCTTTCTCTCCGATCCGGCCGAGATCGACCGCATCCTGGCCGCCGGCGCAGAGCGCGCCCGTGATGTTGGCGCCCCTGTCCTGGCCGAGGTCAAGGCCGCGGTCGGCTACTGGGCGGGGTGAGGGCCTTGTCTCCGCGCCGGCGACGGGCCACGCTCGCGCCATGACCCCGAGATCGGCGCCTCCGCGCAAGTTCCTGGTGATCGCCGACGGCAGCGCCGAATTCGCCGCCGCCCTGCGCTTCGCCTGCCGCCGCGCCCGATCGACCGGGGGCAAGGTGGCCATATTGCGGGTCATCAACCCGGCGGTCTTCGAACACTGGTCGGGCGTGCGCGAGGAAATCGAGCGTCAGGCCCGGGCCGAGGCGGCGCAGGAGATGGAGGCCTACAGCCCCCTGGTCCTCACGGAAACCGGCAGTCAGCCCGAGCTGCTCTTCGTCCGCGCTGATGACACCCGGGACGCCCTCCGCCGGGTGATCAGCGCCGACCGTGACATCAAGATCCTGGTGCTGGCGGCGGCGACCGGCGGTCGCGGCCCCGGGCCCCTGGTCGCTTCGATCGCCCGGGAGGGCGTTCGCTGGGGCGGCCGCAACCTTCCCGTCACCGTCGTGCCGGGCGACCTATCCGAGGCCGAGATCGATGACCTCGCCTGAGTCTTCCGGGGACGCCCGCCCATGACCGAGACCCCGCACAGGGCCGACCTGATGGAGCGGATCCGCTCCCGCCGCGCCGTCGTCGGCGTCATCGGACTGGGCTATGTCGGCCTGCCGCTCGCCCTGGCCGCCGTGGAGGCCGGCTTCCCGGTCCTCGGTTTCGACATCAATCCCGCCCGGGTGGAGGCCATCCTGGCCGGCCGGCGGGTGATCAACTACCTGCCCCCCGAAGCCCTGCCCGGCGCCCTGGCCACAGGCCGCCTCGACGCCACCACCGACTTCGCCCGCCTTGCCGAGGCCGATGCGGTCATCCTCTGCGTGCCGACGCCCGTGACCCGCAATCGCGACCCGGACCTGTCCTTCGTGACGGCCAGCGCCGCCTCCGCCGCCGCCGTCCTCCGGCCCGGCCAGCTGGTGGTCCTGGAGTCCACCACCTGGCCGGGGACCACCGCCGAGGTGGTCCGGCCCCTGCTCGAGGCCGGCGGTCTGACGGTGGGCGACGAGGTCTTCCTCGCCTTCTCGCCGGAGCGCGAGGACCCCGGCAACGCCCATTACGGCACCCGCACCATTCCCAAGGTGGTCGGGGCGGACGACCCGGCCTCCCGGGACCTCGCCGTCGCCCTCTACGAGGCCATGATCACCCGGGTCGTCCCGGTCTCCAGCGCCGCCGCCGCCGAAGCCGCCAAGCTGACCGAGAACATCTTCCGCTCCGTGAATATCGCCCTCGTGAACGAGCTGAAGCTCGTCTACGACGCCATGGGCATCGATGTCTGGGAGGTGATCGACGCCGCCGCCACCAAGCCCTTCGGCTACATGCCCTTCTACCCCGGACCGGGCCTGGGCGGACACTGCATCCCGGTGGACCCCTTCTACCTGACCTGGCGGGCCCGGGAGTTCGGCATGGAGACCCGCTTCATCGAGCTGGCCGGCCAGATCAACACCGCCATGCCGGGCCATGTCGTCGATCGCCTGGCCCGGGCCCTCAGCGACCACGCCGAACGGGCCCTCAAGGGCGCCCGCATCCTGCTGGTCGGCGCCGCCTACAAGAAGAATGTCGACGATACGCGGGAGTCGCCCTCCCTGGTCCTTATCGAGGCCATCGAGGCCCGCGGCGCGGCCTGCGATTTCCATGACCCCCTGATCCCCGAGATCCCGCCGACCCGGGAGCATCCGGGGCTGGCGGACCGCCGTTCCGTCGATCTGACCGAGGCGGCCCTGGCCGGTTACGACGCCGTGCTCATCGCCACCGACCACGATGCCGTGGACTACGCCCTCCTCTCCCGGGCCGCCCGGCTGGTGGTCGACACCCGCAACGCCATGGCCCGCCGGGGCCTGCCCGGCGACCGGGTGGTCAAGGCCTGACCGCGTCCGGCGCTGGACAGGGGCGCCCCTCCCCCCCTAGATGCGCGCCATGTCCGGCAAGACCCTCTACGACAAGATCTGGGATGCGCACCTCGTCTCCGAGCAGGACGGCGAGGCCATCCTCTACATCGACCTGCACCTCATTCATGAGGTGACGACGCCCCAGGCCTTTGCGGGCCTCCGCGCCAACCGCCGCAAGGTCCGCCGGCCGGACCGCACCCTGGCCGTGGCCGACCACAACATCCCCACCGAGGGCCAGGGCCTGGGCGTTTCCGCCGTCGCCGACGAGGAGGCGCGCCTCCAGCTCGCCACCCTCGAGCGCAACGTCGCCGACCACGGGATCGAGTTCTTTCCCATGGGCGACATCCGCAACGGCATCGTCCACGTGGTGGGTCCCGAGCAGGGGCGCACCCAGCCGGGCATGACCATCGTCTGCGGCGATTCCCACACCTCCACCCACGGCGCCTTCGGGGCCCTGGCCCACGGCATCGGCACCTCCGAGGTCGAGCACGTCCTCGCCACCCAGACCCTGCGCCATAAGAAGGCCAAGAACATGCGGGTGGTCATCGAGGGAACCCCCGCCCCCGGCGTCGGGGCCAAGGACTTCGCCCTCGCCGTGATCGGCGAGATCGGCACGGCGGGCGGCACCGGCTATGTCATCGAGTATGCGGGCGAGGCGGTCCGGGCCCTGTCCATGGAGGGCCGCATGACCCTCTGCAACCTGACCATCGAGGGCGGCGCCCGGGCCGGCCTGGTGGCCCCGGACGAGACCACCTTCGACTATCTCCGCGGCCGGCCGTCGGCGCCCAAGGGCGGCGCCTGGGACATCGCCCTGGCCAGCTGGAAGACCCTGTTCTCCGATCCCGACGCGGTCTTCGACCGCGAGGTGCGGATCGACGCCTCGGCCATCGCCCCCCTGGTCACCTGGGGCACCAGCCCCGAGGACGTGGTCCCTGTCACCGGCGCCGCCCCCTCGCCGGAAGCCTTCGCCAGCCCCGACAAGCGGGCCTCCGTCGCCCGGGCCCTGGAATACATGGGCCTGGAGGCCGGCCAGCCCATCGCTTCCGCCAAGGTCGACGTGGTCTTCATCGGCTCGTGCACCAACAGCCGGATCGAGGACCTGCGGGTCGCCGCCGACATCGTGCGCGGCCGCACGGTGGCGCCGGGCGTGCGGGCCATGGTGGTCCCGGGCTCCGGCCTGGTGAAGGCCCAGGCCGAGGAAGAGGGCCTGGACGAGGTCTTCCGCGCCGCCGGCTTCGACTGGCGCGAGCCCGGCTGCTCCATGTGCCTGGGGATGAACCCCGACCGCCTGGCGCCGGGCGAGCGCTGCGCCTCCACCTCCAACCGCAACTTCGAGGGCCGCCAGGGCCGGGGCGGGCGCACCCACCTGATGAGCCCGGCCATGGCCGCCGCCGCCGCCCTCGCCGGCCACATCGCCGATGTCCGGGACTATCTGAGGTGATCCTCGGCCTCGACCATGTGGTCCTGCCCGTCGACGACGTGGAGGACGCCGCCGCCCGCTACGGCGTCTTTCTGGGCCTTGAGCCCGCCTGGGAGGGCCTCCTCGATGGCGCGGCCGCCAGCCTCTTCGTCCTGGCCAATACCGCCCTGTGCCTGCGCGCCCGCCGGGAGGATGATCCCGGCGAGCTCCTGGTCCTGAAGGTCGCCGACCTCGACGCCGCCGTGCGTCTGGCCGGACGCCGCGGCCTGCCGGCCCTGGGCGAAGAGACGACCTTCGGCGACCGCCGCATGGTGCGCCTCGACCCCGGCGCCGCCGGCGGGATCGCCCTGGCCCTCGTCGCCGGCGAGGGCCCCGCCCCGTCCCGGACGGCGGTTTCGGCGGCCGGCGCCGTCGGCGCCCTCGACCACGTGGTCATCAACGCCCGCTCGGCGGACCGCGCCCTGGCCCTCTGGGGCGCGCGCCTCGGCCTCGACCTGAGGCTCGACCGGTCCAATTCGGCCTGGGGCGCCCGGCAGATGTTCTTCGCCTGCGGGGGCCTCGTCATGGAGGTCGTCATGCGGCTCGGCGAGGCCGAGACGACGGACGCGCCAGACCGCTTCAGCGGCCTGGCCTGGCGCGCCGCCGACGCCGCCGCGGTGCAGGACCGCCTCCAGGGGCTCGGCTTCAACGTCTCGGAGGTCCGCACCGGCCGCAAGCCGGGCACCCTCATCTTCACCCTCCGCGAGGGCGTGCCCTTCACGCCCACCGTGGTGCTGCAGCAGAACGCCGGAACGGCCGGAGCCGAACCATGAAGCCCTTCACCCGCCTCGACGCCCGGGCCGCGCCCCTGCCCCTGGCCAACATCGACACCGACCAGATCATTCCCAAGCAGTTCCTCAAGACCGTGGAGCGCGAGGGCCTGTCCCGCGGCCTCTTTTACGACCTGCGCTTCGACGACGCGGGCCAGCCCCGCCCCGACTTCGTGCTGAACCGGCCGGAATACGCCGGGGCCGGCGTCCTGGTGACCGGCGACAACTTCGGCTGCGGCTCCAGCCGCGAGCACGCCCCCTGGGCCCTGATGGACTTTGGCGTCACCTGCGTCATCGCCTCGTCCTTCGCCGACATCTTCTACAACAACTGCTTCCAGAACGGCCTCCTGCCGGTGGTGCTCAAGCCCGACGAGGTCCAGGACCTGCTGGGCGAGTGCCAGGGCGGCAACCACATGGTCAGCGTCGACCTCGCCGCCCAGACCGTCACCTCGCCCTCGGGCAAGGTCTTCACCTTCGAGATCGACGCCTCCCGCAAGGCCAAGATGCTCCAGGGCCTGGACGCCATCGGCGAGACCCTGACCGCCGCCCCCGACATCGACGCCTGGGAGGCCCGCCGCGCCCTGACCCATCCCTGGCTTGAACGGGCTGGCTGATCCCCGCCTTCACCGCTTCCTGACGAGTTCCCGAATGACCGACCTCCTCCTCCTGCCGGGCGACGGCATCGGCCCCGAAGTCACCGCCCAGGCCCGCCGGGTCGCCGAGGCCGTCGCGCCGGACCTGTCCATCGCCGAGGCCCTGTTCGGCGGCTGTAGCTTCGATGCGCACGGAACGCCCCTGACCGACGAGGTGCTGGCGGCGTCCCAGGCGGCCCGGGCCGTGCTGATGGGGGCGGTGGGGGGGCCCCAGTGGTCGGGCGCGCCCCGGGACAGGCGCCCCGAGGCGGGTCTCCTGAACCTGCGCGCCGGCATGGAGGTCTACGCCAACCTCAGGCCCGCCCTCTGCTTCCCGGCCCTGGCCGACGCCTCGAGCCTGAAGCGCCACCTGGTCGAGGGGCTGGACCTGATGATCGTCCGTGAGCTGACGGGCGGGATCTATTTCGGCGTCCCGCGCTTCATCGAGGACCTTCCGGGCGGCGGGAAGCGGGCCGTCGACACCCAGGTCTACACCACGGCCGAGATCGAGCGGGTGGCCCGGGTGGCCTTCCAGCTGGCCCGGGGCCGGCGCAACCTCGTTCACTCCGCCGAGAAGTCCAACGTCATGGATTCGGGCCTGCTCTGGCGCCAGGTGGTCACCGACCTCCATGCCCGGGAGTTTCCGGACGTCCGGCTGGAGCACATCCTGGCCGACAACGCCGCCATGCAGATCGTCCGCGATCCGCGCCAGTTCGACGTCCTGGTCACGGACAACCTGTTCGGCGACATCCTGTCCGACGCCGCCGCCCAGCTGACGGGGTCCCTGGGCATGCTGCCTTCGGCGGCCCTGGGCGATCCGGGCCGGCCCGGCCTTTACGAGCCCATCCACGGCTCGGCGCCGGACATCGCCGGGCAGGGGGTCGCCAATCCCCTGGCCTCCATCCTGTCGCTGGAAATGGCCTTCCGCTGGTCCCTCGGGCGCCCCGAGGCCGCCGACCGCATCCTGGCGGCCGTGGTCCGCGCCCTCGACGCTGGGGCCCGCACCCGCGACCTGGGGGGAAGCCTGACCACCGTGCAGATGGGCGACGCGGTGCTCGCCGCCCTCTGAGGCCTCAGATCCGGCGGTACTCGATCCGGGAGCCGTCCACCAGCCGGCCGTTCAGGCCCGTCCAGACCCCGTTCCGGTCGTACCAGTTGTCGATCTCCGCCTCGCCGCGAAGGGACCAGACCTGGACCTCCAGGGACCGGCCGTCGGGCAGGGTCACGGGGCGCAGGCCTTTGGGCGAGGCCGTGATGCGGGCCAGGTTGCCCTCCTGCGGGTTGAACAGGCGACCCGTGAGAACCCTCGGATTCCAGTGGGTGAGGGGAGCCGTCCCCGCCGGGGCCAGGACCTCCCGCCGGCCGGTGCGGATCAGCACCCCGTCGGCGGTGCGCCGGGCGGAGACCTTGCGGTCGCCGGCGGTGGCGTCCGTCACGGTCTCCAGGCTCTCGAACCGTCCATCCTCCCAGACCTCACGGGCGGTGTGACGGTAGTTGTACACGGTGACCGAGCCGATCTTTATGGCGATCTCCACCTCGGTCGAGATGGTGGGAGAGGCCGCGTCGCCGGAAAAGGTCATGCGGTGCTCGCCGATCCTCACCCCGTTCCTCGCGGCGGAGAAGACCAGCCGCCGGTTGGCCGGCGGCGCGGCGAGGAGGGGAGTGGGGACCGCCAGCAGAGCGCCTGCCGTCAGGAGGGCGCGTCGGGTCGGGTCAGTCAAGGTCATGCTCAGGCCTCTCGAGAGCCAAGGTTCGGAACGCCCACGGGTTGTCTAGCCTTCGGGAGATAGGGTTCCAGTGAATTTTCCGCAATGCAGCAAGGGGCCTCGCCTTGCGCTGGGGGCGCACGGGGCGTAGGGGGACCGTCCGATCTGTGAAGGAGAGACAAAGGTGGGCTATCGCGTCGCCGTCGTCGGGGCCACGGGAAATGTGGGCCGCGAAATGCTGAACATCCTTGAGGAAGTGGAATTCCCCGTGGACGAGATTCACGCGATCGCGAGCCGCAAATCCATCGGCGTCGAGGTCTCCTTCGGCGAGAAGACCCTGAAGTGCCAGGACGTGGAGCAGTTCGACTTCTCCACCGTCGACCTGGTGCTGATGAGCGTGTCGGGGTCCTTCTCCAAGGTCTGGTCCCCGAAGATCGGCGCCGCCGGCCCCGTCGTGATCGACAACTCCTCGGCCTGGCGGATGGATCCGGACGTGCCCCTGGTGGTGCCGGAGGTGAACCCCGACGACGTCGAGTGGGCGGACCGGAAGAACATCATCGCCAACCCCAACTGCTCCACCGCCCAGCTGGTGGTGGCCCTGAAGCCCCTGCATGAGCGGGCGCGGATCAAGCGAGTCGTCGTGTCGACCTACCAGTCGGTCTCCGGCGCGGGCAAGGAGGGCATGGACGAGCTCTGGGACCAGACCAAGGGCGTCTTTGTCCTCGGCCCCTCGGAGCCCAAGAAGTTCCCCAAGCAGATCGCCTTCAACGTCATCCCCTTCATCGGCGCCTTCAACGACGACGGCTACACCGACGAGGAAGCGAAGATGTGGAACGAGACCCACAAGATGATCGACCCCGAGATCGCCCTCACCGTCACCTGCGTGCGGGTGCCGGTCATGGTCGGCCACTCGGAGTCGGTGAATATCGAGTTCCACGAGCCCCTCGACGAGGACGAGGCCCGCGACCTGTTGCGCAACAGCCCGGGCCTGATCGTCATCGATCAGCGCAATGACAAGGGCTACATCACGCCCAAGGAGGCCCAGGGCGAGTTCCCGGTCTTCGTCAGCCGCATCCGCCGGGATCCCACCGTCGAGAACGGCCTCAACATGTGGGTCGTGGCCGACAACCTTCGGAAGGGCGCGGCCCTCAACGCCGTGCAGATCGCCCAGCTCCTCGACGAGCGGGGCCTGATCGGCGCCCGCTGACGGGTGGTCGGGGAGGGCTCGCCTTCGACTGAAAGCGCCTCCCGGGCCGCCTTGGGCGCGGGGGTTCTGTGTTATCTCTTCTGGGGCTTTTCACCCCTCTTCTTCCAGGCCATGGGCCGGCTGGGCGCGGACTCCTGGGAGATCCTCGCCCACCGGGCGGTCTGGGGAAGCCTGGCCGCCTGGCTCTTCGTCGTCCTCGCCCGCCAGGGCGCCCAGGTGGCGGCGGTCCTGCGCTCTCCCCGGCTTCTGGGGAGGCTCGCCCTGTCGGCCCTCCTGATCGGCGGCAACTGGGCCCTCTATGTCTGGGGCGTCAACGCCGGTCGGGTCCTGGAGAGCAGCCTGGGCTACTATCTCACGCCGCTTCTTAACATGGCTGCAGGGGCGCTGATTTTCCGCGAGCGCTTCGACAGCTTCGGCCTGGCCGCCATCGTCCTGGCGGGACTCGGCGTCGCCCTGCAGGGCCTGGCCCTGGGTCACTTTCCCTGGGTGGCCCTCGTGCTCGCCCTGACCTTCGGGGCCTATGGCGTGGTGCGAAAGCAGGTCCAGGCCGACGCTCAGACGGGCCTCTTCGTCGAGTGTCTCTTTCTGGCGGTCCCCGGCGCGCTCTGGATGGCGTATCTGGCCCTGACCGGGCAGGGTCATGTGGATGACTCCCCGGCCGCGGCGGCCTGGCTGTTGGCGGCGGGACCCATCACCGCCATCCCCCTGGTCCTCTTCGCCTGGGCGGCCCGGCGCATGCCCCTGTCGGCCATGGGCTTCCTGCAGTTCATCGGCCCGACCATCGGCTTCGGCATCGGCCTGGCCCAGGGCGAGCCCTTCACCGCCTTGAGGGGCGCCTCCTTCGCCTTCATCTGGGCGGGGGCGGCGACCTACATCTTTGGCCTCTGGCGGCGGACCCGGAACCTCGGCGCCTGACGGGCGCTTGCGTATTCCGCCCCCGCGTCTATCGGTATCTCGCAACGACCGGTCGTCCTTGGGACGTCGGCGAAGTCTGTGCATTTCCGGAGGAATTCCATGGCCCGCACCCAGTTCGGCGCCTTCCTGGCGCCCCACCATCCCATCGGCGAGCATCCCCGGCTCCAGTTCCGGAACGACATCCGGTTCGCCGTCCGGCTGGAGGAGCTGGGCTTCGACGAGTTCTGGGTGGGCGAGCACCATTCCACCGGCTGGGAGATGATCGCCTCGCCGGAGCTCTTCCTCGCCGCCGTCGGCGAGCACACCGCCCGGATCCGGCTGGGCACCGGGGTGATCTCCCTGCCCTACCACCACCCCTTCAACGTCGCCCAGCGCATGGTGCAGCTGGACTACATGACCGGCGGACGGGTGATCCTGGGCACAGGCCCCGGCGCCCTGCCCTCCGACGCCCACACCCTGGGCATCGATCCCATGACCCAGCGCGACCGCCAGGACGAGGCCATCGGCGTGATCCGGCGCCTGCTGGCCGGCGAGCGGGTCACCCACGAGAGCGAGTGGTTCACCCTGCGCGACGCCCGCCTCCAGCTCCTGCCCCTGCAGGAGGAGATGGAGATGGTGGTCGCCTCCTCGGTCAGCCCCTCAGGCATGACCCTGGCGGGCAAGTACGGCATGGGCGTCCTGTCCATCGGCTCCAACTCCGAGGCGGGCCTCGCGGCCCTGCCCACCCAGTGGGGCTTCGCCGAGGAGGCCGCCGCCAAGTCGGGCAAGGTCATCGACCGGAAGAACTGGCGGGTGCTGATGTCCTGGCACATCGCCGAGACCCGCGAGGAGGCCCGGGCCCAGGCGGCCAAGGGCCTGATGCACTGGCACAACGAGTACCAGGTCGGCACGCTGATGCGGCCCGGCGCGGCGCCGTTTATCTCCCCGGAACAAGCGCTTGAGCAGACCGTCGACGTCGAGGGCGCGGCCGCCGTGATCGGCACGCCGGACGACCTCGTCGCCGCCATTCGCAAGCTCCAGGCCTCGTCCGGCGGCTTCGGCGTGGTGCTTGGGTTCGTCCACGACTGGGCCAACCGCGAGAACACCCTGCGCAGCTGGGACCTGGTCGGCCGGTACGTCATCCCCGAGATCAACGGTTTCCTGGACGGCTACCGGGACTCGCGCGCCTTCGTCATCGAGAACCGAGAATGGTTCGACCGGGCGGGGCAGGCGGTGATGAGCAAGATCCTGTCTCACGAGGGCGCCGCGGCGGCGCTCAAGGCGGGGATGGAGGCCGGCGTGGCCATGCGCTCGCCCAACGCCCCCGACCTGAACAAGGCGGCCAAGGACCTGGCGTAGGGGGTCTCAGGGTCGCTTCAGGGTCCCCTCCGGGCGACTGGGGCCAGGAAACGCTCCGGCGCCGTCAGTAGCGGTAGTGCTCGGGCTTGAAGGGGCCGGTCACCGGAACGCTGATATAGGCCGCCTGGTCGTCGGTCAGCTTGGTCAGCTTGGCGCCCAGCTTCTCCAGATGCAGGAGGGCGACCTTTTCGTCGAGGTGCTTGGGCAGGGTGTAGACCTTCTTGTCGTAGGCCTTCCCGTTGGTCCACAGCTCGATCTGGGCCAGGGTCTGGTTGGTGAAGGAGGCGCTCATCACGAAGCTGGGGTGACCCGTGGCGTTGCCCAGGTTCACCAGCCGGCCTTCGGACAGGACGATGATCTTCTTGCCGTCCGGGAACTCCACGTGGTGGACTTGGTCCTTGATCTTGTCCCAGCGGTAGTTGCGCAGGCCCGCGATCTGGATCTCGGAATCGAAGTGGCCGATGTTGGCGACGATGGCGTTGTTCTTCATCCGCCGCATGTGATCGACGGTCAGGACGTCCTTGTTGCCGGTGGCGGTGACGAAGATGTCGGCCTTGTCCGCCACGTCCTCCATGGTCTGGACCTCATAGCCCTCCATGGCCGCCTGCAGGGCGCAGATCGGGTCGATCTCGGTGACGATGACCCGGGCGCCGCCATTGCGCAGGCTGGCCGCCGAGCCCTTGCCCACATCGCCATAGCCCAGGACCACGGCGACCTTGCCCGAGAGCATGACGTCCGTGCCCCGGCGGATGGCGTCCACCAGGCTCTCGCGGCAGCCGTAAAGGTTGTCGAACTTGGACTTGGTGACGCTGTCGTTGACGTTGATGGCGGGGAAGGGCAGCTCGCCCCGCTCGGCCATCTGGTAGAGGCGGTGGACCCCCGTGGTGGTCTCCTCGGAGACGCCGCCGATGGCGTTGCGGATGGCGGTGTAGAAGCCGGGCTTCTCCTTCAGGTACCGCTTCATCACGGCGTAGAGGGCCTCTTCCTCCTCGTTCTGCGGGTTGGAGAGGACCGAGGGGTCCTTCTCGGCCTTGGGGCCCAGCACGCAGAGCAGGGTGGCGTCGCCGCCGTCGTCGAGGATCAGGTTCGGATAGCCGCCGTCGGCCCACTCGAAGATCCGGTGGGCGTAGTCCCAGTACTCCAGCAGGGTCTCGCCCTTGGTGGCGAAGACCGGCGTGCCGGCGTCGGCGATGGCCGCCGCGGCGTGGTCCTGAGTGGAGAAGATGTTGCACGAGGCCCAGCGCACCTCGGCCCCCAGGGCCTCAAGCGTCTGGATCAGGACCGCCGTCTGGATGGTCATGTGCAGTGAGCCGGCGATGCGTGCGCCCTTCAGGGGCTGGGACGGCCCGAACTCGGCGCGCACGGCCATCAGGCCGGGCATCTCGGTCTCGGCGATCGCGATCTCCTTGCGGCCGAACTCGGCCAGGGAAATGTCCTTCACCACATAGTCGGTCATGTCGGGATTCCTGTCGCGCGGACCTTCGCCGCCTCGCCTGTCCTATACGCCCCGGGGGGTCGCCCTGCAACCAGGACATAAAGAATGCTTTATGTGAACAGGGCGGGCGGCGACTTCACCAGCCGCCGGACCGCCTTCCGGGCCCGGGCGCGATCCTCCCGTCGCTTTAATCCCGCCACCAGCCGGGCGGCCTCCCGCCGGGGGTCGCCGGACAGGTCCAGCCGCTTCAGGAGACCCTCGGCCGAGTCGGCGTCGTTGAGGGCGCCGAGAGCGTCCTGGGCGGACCTCAGTCGCGGCGACAGGGATTGGGTGAGGGGGCGCCACTCGGGCAGGTCGAGGGTTTCCAGCGCATAGCGCAGAGCCTTGATTCGCAGGCGCAGGTCATGGCGCTCGTCGGGTCCGAGGTCGGAGAAGGCCTCTCCCAGCCGGCGAACCCGGCGCCATCGGCGGCGGAGATCCTCACCAAGACCGGAAGCCGCGGCGGCCTCGCCGCCGGGCGCGTTCCGCCAGTCACCCGCCTCTGCGAAGATCAGCCCCTCCAGGAGGGTGGTCCGGGCCGGCGCCTTCGACAGTGTCTCCACCAGGGCCGCGGCCGCCCGCCGCCGGGCGGCGAGCAGGGCGGGGACGAGGGCCCCGGAGGGATCGGCCTTTTCGAGCAGAACGTCCAGCTCCCGGGTCTCCCCGCAGGCCCGGGACAGGTCCCGCAGGCCTGTCCTGAGGGCGGACGGATTCCCCGGATCCCACCGGCGACGGAAGACCGAGAGCAGGCTGCGCAGGCGACGGAGCGCCACCCGCAGCCGATGGACCGCCTCCACCGAAGGGTCCCCGGCCGTCTGGAGGACCTGGGCTGCAACCTCTCCGTGGGCGGCCACCAGGGCCAGGCGCAGGGCCTCGCGGCAGGACAGGTCCGGCGGAAGGCCGTCGGCGGGAGCCGCCGCGCCTCCCGCCGCCAGCCGGTTTCCCCGGTCAGACTTGGACCGCAGGGACAAGGTGAGAGGAAGCTCTGCGACCAGGTCCAGGGCCAGGGTGAAGAGGTCCCGGGGAGCCCCCGAGAGGAGCTCCAGCTCGGCCTCGCAGATGGCCAGTCGCTCGCCGCCGGCGAGGATCTCGCCCTGGTCCAGGGCCAGCTCGATCCGGGACTCTCCGGCCTCGATCTCGCAGGTCCGGCGCCGGACCTGGACGGTGAATCGGGGCGCCAGCCGCGCAAGGTCGTCGGGGGAGAGGACGGCCTGGAGCTCGGCTCCGGTCAGGTCCAGTCGCCCTGGCGCCGTTTCACTCTCGGCTTCGCGCCGACCCAGCCCCTGGCCGGTCTTGAAGGTCTGGACCGTCCGTCCGGTCTCGTCCGTGCGCAGGCGCAAGGAGACATGGCGGCCGGCGAGGAGGCCGTCGGGGGTGTCGTAGTAGACCGAGACCAGTCGCCGGTCGCGGGCGGGGGCGGTGAAGGCCCGGGCCGCCAGGGCGTCCAGCGTGGCGGGCTCACAGGCGAACTTGATCTCCACCTCGGGCGTCATGGCCCCTCCGCCGGGCTATTCGTCCTCACCGAAACGGGCCGCCACCAGGGCGACGAGGGCCGCGAGGGCCGCCTCGGCCTGGGGCCCCTCGGCCGTGATGTCGATGCAGCATCCGGGACCCGCCGCCAGCATCATCAACCCCATGATGGAGCGGGCGTCGACCTCGGCGCCGTCCTTGGCCACCCGGACCTCGGCGTCGAAGCCGTTGGCGGTCTTGACGAACTTGGCGGAAGCGCGGGCGTGCAGGCCGCGCTTGTTGATGATGTCGACCCGGGCGCGGGCGGTCACTTGTCCCCCGCCAGGACATAGGAGGCGACAGAGATGTATTTTCGCCCCGCCTCCTGGGCCTGGGCCACGCAGTCCGCCAGATCCAGGCGCGAGCGGACGCTGGCCAGCTTGATCAGCATGGGCAGGTTGAGGCCGGCGATCACCTCCGCCCGGGTCTCTTCCATGACGGAGATGGCGAGGTTGGAGGGCGTGCCGCCGAACATGTCGGTCAGCAGGATCACGCCGCTTCCGACGTCCACCCGGCTGCAGGCGGCGAGGATGTCGCGCCGGCGCCTCTCCATATCGTCCTCGGGGCCGATGCAGATGGTTGCAATCCCCGACTGGGGCCCGACCACGTGCTCCATGGCCAGGAGGAATTCCTCGGCGAGACGGCCGTGGGTCACGATGACGAGGCCGATCATCAGAAGGCTTTCAAGGGGCTGACTCACCCATTGTGGGCGCCGTCGGCGCCGGGAGGCGGCCTTGATACGACTCTTCCGGTCCGGCTCCAAGACGGCAAAGCGCTTCCCGGATCCGGTGTGGCGCCGAGGCGTCTGTCAGGCGAAGGAGAAGGCGTGGGACCGCCGTTCCGGACAGGTCCGTGACCTCGGGATCCGGCAGGCGCTCGGGGGCGCCGGAGGCGACGACCAGGTCGATCCGGCAGAAGTCCAGGGCGGGAACCCGGAGCACGCCGACACCGCGGACTTCAAGCCGGCCCGCAAGGGTCTCCGGGGCCCTTCCGTAGGCCGCCCCGCCGCTGGACCAGACGAGGGTGCGATCGTCGGACACCAGGCGGAAGCCGATCTCGAGGGCCCGGAGGGCGAGGTCGCTCTTTCCCGACCCCGAGGGCCCCTGCACCAGGACACCCTTCCAGCGGCGGCCGGACCACAGGGCCAGGAGGCCCGCATGTCGCGCCGGGCTCACGCCCCCGGCCTGAGGGGAAGGCGCGCCACGAACCGGGCGCCGATCCGCTCCCCGGCGGGATCCGTCCGGTTCTCCGCCGTCAGGGTTCCCCCCTGGGCCGCGACGATCTGCCGGGCGATGGACAGGCCGAGGCCGGAATTGCCGCCAAAGGCCGTTCCCGCGGGCCGGGAGGTGTAAAACCGCTCGAAGACGGTCTCGAGGTTCTCAGGGGGGATGCCCGGCCCGTCGTCGTCAACGAGGACCACCGCCCAGCCGCCCTCGCGGGAGAGGGACAGGCGCACGGTCCCGCCAGGCGGGCTGAAGGACCGGGCGTTGTCGATCAGGTTGCGGAAGACCTGCCCGGCCGGACCCTCCCGGCCGAGGACCGGGGTCTCGCCCTCCGTCCCGGACAAGAGGACCTCAGGCTCCCCCTCCCGTCGCGCCGCCGCGTAGGCTTGGACGATCTCCTCAAGGAGTCGCCGCAGATCGAAGGGGCGGGGCGGCTCCCGGGAGAGTTCGGCGTCCAGCCGCGAGGCGTTGGAGATGTCGGTCACCAGCCGGTCCATGCGCTGGATGTCCTGGCGGATCACGCGGTTCAGCCGCGCCCTGGCCTCCGGGTCGGAGACGATGTCCAGGGTCTCCACCGCCGACCTCAGGGAGGTGAGGGGGTTGCGGATCTCGTGCGCCACGTCGGCGGCGAAGCGCTCGATGGCGCCCATCCGCTCGGACTGGGCGTCGGTCATGGCCTCCAGGGCCCGGGTCAGGTCGCCCAGCTCGTCCCTCCGCCGGGACAGATCGGGCAGGGAGATGGAGCGGACCCGGGACAGGCGCACACGGTCCGCCGCCCGGGCCAGACGCCGGACCGGCAGGGCGACGAGGGTGGTCAGGAGGGCCGAGGACAGGAGGGTCACGCCGATGGACAGGAGGATGAAGGGCGCCAGGGCCGCCCTCTGCCGGGAGATGATGCTGTCCACGTCCCCGGCCTCTACGGTGAGAACTCCGAGGACCGCCTGGACATGACGGATCGGGAAGGAGACCGAGACCACCCGCCCGTCGGGATCGGCCCGTCGCACGCCGGACACCCGTTGGCCCTCCAGGGCCCGGCGGACCTCCGCCTCGAGGGCCTCCCGCCCGGGGGAGGGCCGGGGCCGGGCCGCCTCCGGAGCGGCGGCCGGCGATCCGCGGGGACGGGCCGGCGGCAGGGGCTTCTGTTCCACCCGGTCGGCGATCCAGTCGCTGTCGGCGACGAGCTGGCCCTGGGCGTCGAACAGGCGCGCCCTCTGGACTCCGGGGTTGGCGAGCAGCCGGAGGATCTCGCTGGCCCGGGCGGCGTCGAGGGCGGGGACGGGCTCCCCGACGGTGGCCGCCTGATCGATGAGGGTGGCGATCAGCTCCCCCTGGGTGGTGAGGCTGTCGATCCGCGCCTCCACCAGCCCCCGGCGAAGCTCGTTCAGCACAAGGGAGCCGACAATGAGGACCGCCAGGCCGAGGAGGTTGAGGGCGAGGATGAGCCGGCCCAGGCGCGACGAAGGCGGCCCGCGCCACCGCCGCCGCGCCGGCTCAGGACTCGCGGTACCGGTATCCGACGCCATAGAGGGTTTCGATCGCGTCGAACTCGGGGTCGACCTCCCGGAACTTGCGACGCATCCGCTTAATGTGGCTGTCGATGGTGCGGTCGTCCACATAGACTTGGTCGTCGTAGGCGGCGTCCATCAGGTTGTCCCGGCTCTTCACGAAGCCGGGCCGCTGGGCGAGGGCCTGGATCAGCAGGAACTCGGTGACGGTCAGCTTGACCGGCCGGTCGTTCCACAGGCAGTCGTGCCGGGCCGGGTCCAGGGTCAGACGGCCGCGCCTGAGCGCCCGGGTGGCGGTCTCCTCGGGCTCATCCCCGCTCTCGTCCGCCCCGCCGCTGGCGCGCCGCAGGACCGCCTTCACCCGCTCGATGAGCAGGCGCTGGCTGAAAGGCTTGTGCATGTAGTCGTCTGCGCCGAGGTTGAACCCCAGGAGCTCGTCGATCTCATCGTCCTTGGAGGTGAGGATGATCACCGGCAGGTCCGAGGTGCGGCGCAGTCGCCGAAGCACCTCCATCCCGTCCATCCGCGGCATCTTGACGTCCAGTATGGCCAGGTCGGGCGGGTCGTTCTCGAGGGCCGCCAGGCCCGAGGCGCCGTCGTAATAGGCCTTGACCGAATGCCCCTGGCTCTCGAGCGCAAGGCTCACCGAGGTCACGATGTTCTCGTCGTCGTCTACGAGGGTGATCCGGGCCATGGGTGCGTCTGTTCCTGTCGCCAACGATTCGACCCTAGTCCCGCAGGCCTGTGGCCTCAATGGGGCGGAGGCCGGGACGGATGGCCGATCGCGGTGCGGTGCGGGGGCCCCGCACCATGTCCTCATCCGTCTGCGACGCGTGGGCTTGGACAGAATCACCCCCCGGGGTGCACCCTGAGACCTGTTACCGACCCATTGGAGGCAGGGGCCTTGGCCGCATCCGCCGGACCCGAGATCGAAAGGCTGATCAGCCTCCTGTCCCGCCTGCCCGGACTGGGACCCCGCTCTGCGCGCCGCGCCGCCCTCACGCTTTTGAAGCGGCGCGAGCAGCTCATGACCCCCCTCGCCGAGGCCCTGGCGGACGCGGCGGCCAAGGTCCGGGCCTGCAGCGCCTGCGGCGCCCTCGACACCCGGGACCCGTGCACGGTCTGCGCGGACGGAACGCGCGATCCGGGCCTGATCTGCGTGGTGGAGGAGGCCGGCGCCCTCTGGGCGCTGGAGCGCGCCGGAGCGTTCCGGGGCCGATATCACGTCCTGGGCGGTCTGCTCTCGGCCCTGGACGGCGTCGGCCCCGAGGACCTGCGGGTGGCCGACCTCGTCGCCCGGGTCGCGGCCGGGGGCGTTCGGGAAGTCATCCTGGCGCTTCCCGCCACGGTGGATGGCCAGACCACCGCCCACTATCTCGCCGAGCGCCTCGCCGCCTCCGGAGCCGAGGTGACCCTGCTGGCCCGGGGCGTGCCCGTAGGCGGCGAGCTGGACTGGCTGGACGACGGCACCCTGACCCAGGCCCTGCGCGCGCGCCGCCCGGCCTGAGTCGTGACACGGCGGCGAATCCCGCCTAGGAACACTTCATGAACTCCGAACTCCTCATCGCTCTCCTGGGTTTCGCCCTGACCCTGGTCGCCGTGGTCTGGGCCGTGCTCGAGCGGGGCCGGGCCGATCGCGCCGAGGCGCGGATCTTCGACCTCCAGGCCGTCGCCGCCCGGGTCCAGGTCATCGAGGACATGGCCGCCCGCAACGCCGAGTTGCTGCAGGCCGAGGCCGCTGGGGCTATCGCCGAGCAGCTCCTCGCCCGGGCCAATGAGAGCTTCGAGCTGCGCGAGAAGCTGGCCGAGGAGAAGCTGGCCGGCCAGCTCAAGCCCGTGACCGAGACCCTCGAGAAGTTCCAGAAGCAGGTCACCGACATGGAGACCGCCCGGGCGCAGGAGACCGGCGGCCTGCGCGAGCAGATCGGCGCCCTCCTCCAGGCCTCCACCGCCGCGCGGGACGAGACCCAGAAGCTCACCGCCGCCCTGCGCCGGGGGGTCGGCGTTCAGGGACGCTGGGGCGAGCAGACCCTGCGCAATGTCCTGGAGATGGCCGGCCTGCAGAACCGGTTCGACTTTCTCGAGCAGGTCACGGCTACTTCCGGAGAGCGCCGGCAGCGGCCCGACGTGGTGGTGCGCATGCCCGGCGGCGGCGAGCTTGTCATCGACGCCAAGGTCTCCATCGGAGCCTTCCTTGACGCCCAGGACGCCCC
>NZ_JADBZL010000215.1:0-4878 GCF_020402505.1 Phenylobacterium sp.
CTCCATGAAAGGCAGGAGCCAGGCGACGCCCTGCTTCATGACCCGCGCCGACTTCACCACCTGGGGCAGGAACATCTTGCCCGCGCCGAACAGGTCGCCCACCCGATTCATGCCGTCCATGAGGGGGCCTTCGATGACCTCCAGGGGGCGGGCGGCGGCCAATCGCGCCTCCTCGACGTCGGCCTCTATGAACTCGGTGACCCCGTGGATCAGGGCGTGGGCCAGGCGCTCGGCCACCGGGGCCTGGCGCCAGGCGAGGTCCGGCCCCTTCGCCTCGGACTTGCCGCCCTTGTAGGCCGGGGCCAGCTCCACCAGCCGCTCGGTGTTGGTCAGGGCCGGGTCGCGCCGGGGCCGGTTCAGGATGACGTCCTCGACGGCTTCGCGCAGTTCGGCCGGGATGTCGTCATAGACGGGCAGGTCGCCGGCGTTGACGATGCCCATGTCCAGGCCCGCCGCGATGGCGTGGTAGAGGAAGACCCCGTGGATCGCCCGGCGGACGGGTTCGTTGCCCCGGAAGCTGAACGAGACGTTGGAGACCCCGCCTGAGACCCGGGCGTGGGGCAGATTGGCCTTGATCCAGCGCGTCGCCTCGATGAAGTCGACGGCGTAGTTGTCGTGCTCCTCGATCCCGGTGGCGACCGCGAAGATGTTGGGGTCGAAGATGATGTCCTCTGGCGGGAAGCCCACCTCGTCCACCAGGATCCGGTAGGCGCGGGCGCAGATCTCGGTCTTGCGCGCCAGGGTGTCGGCCTGGCCCTGCTCGTCGAAGGCCATGACCACCACCGCCGCGCCATAGCGCAGGCAGGCCCGGGCCTGCTTCAGGAAGGCCGCCTCGCCCTCCTTCAGGGAGATGGAGTTGACGATGGCCTTGCCCTGGACGCAGCGCAGGCCCGCCTCGATCACCTCCCACTTGGAGGAGTCGATCATCACCGGCGCCCGGGCGATGTCCGGCTCGGCGGCGATCAGGTTGAGGAAGGTCGTCATGGCCCGCACGGAGTCGAGCAGGCCCTCGTCCATGTTGACGTCGATGATGGCGGCGCCGGCGTCCACCTGCTGGCGGGCGACGGACAGGGCCTCCGGATAGTTCCCCTCGGCCACCAGCTTGCGGAAGCGGGCCGAGCCGGTGACGTTGGTCCGCTCGCCGATGTTGACGAAGGTGGGCCTCATGACAGCTCCAGGGGCTCCAGCCCGGACAGGCGCATGGCGCGCGGGCGCTCGGGCGGCCGGCGCGGGACCAGGCCCTCAACGGCCCTGGCGACATGGGCGATGTGGTCCGGCGTCGTGCCGCAGCAGCCGCCGACGATGTTGACGATGCCGTCCCCGGCCCACTGGTGCAGCGAGTGCCCGGTCTCGTGGGGTTGCTCGTCGTACTCGCCCATGGCGTTGGGCAGGCCGGCGTTGGGATAGGCGCTGACCAGGGTGTCGGCCACCCGCGACAGCTCGGCGATGTGCGGCCGCATGAGGTCGGCGCCGAGGGCGCAGTTCAGCCCCACGGCGAAGGGCCGGGCGTGGCGCACCGAGTTCCAGAAGGCCTCCACCGTCTGTCCCGAGAGGGTGCGGCCCGACCGGTCGGTGATGGTGCCCGAGATCCAGATGGGCAGGGGCTCGTAGCCCTCGTCCTCGAGGTCCAGGATGGCCTTGATGGCCGCCTTGCAGTTCAGCGTGTCGGTGATGGTCTCGACCAGGTAGAGGTCCACGCCGCCCTCGTTCAGGGCGATGACCTGCTCGCGATAGGCCTGGTAGACCTCCTCGAAGGTGACGGACCGGGCGCCCGGGTCGTTCACGTCCGGCGACATGGACAGCATCTTGTTCAAGGGGCCGATGGAGCCGGCGACAAAGCGCGGCTTGTGCGGCTCGGCCGCGGTCCAGCGGTCGGCGGAGGCGCGGGCCAGCCGCGCGCCTTCCAGGTTGATGTCGCGCACCGCCGCTTCTAGTCCGTAGTCCGCCTGGGCGATGGTGGTGGCCGAGAAGGTGTTGGTCTCGGAGATGTCCGCCCCGGCGCCGAAATAGGCGTCGTGCAGCTCGGTGATGATGTCCGGCCGGGTGAGGCAGAGGAGGTCGTTGTTGCCCTTCAGCTGGCCCGGATGACCGGCGAAGCGCTCGCCCCGGTAGTCGGCCTCGTCCAGGTCGCGCTTCTGGATCATCACGCCCCAGGAGCCGTCGAGGACCAGGATGCGCTCCCGGGCGGCGGCCTTCAGGGCGGCGATGCGATCGGCGCGGGTCATCTGGAAAGTCTCTCCTGTCGGGCCGCCCCTCATCCCTGTCCTCCTGCTTCGGTCCGCTCGCGCAGCCCGAGGATCCGGCAGATGGCGTAGACCAGGTCGGCCCGGTTCAGGGTGTAGAAGTGGAAGTCGGAATAGCCTTCCTCGGCCAGCTTGACGCACATCTCGGCGGCCACGCCGGCGGCGATCATGCGGCGGGTCTCCGGATCCTTGTCCAGGCCTTCGAACAGGCTTCCCAGCCAGCCGGGCAGGGGGATGCCGACGGGCCCCGCCATGCGCTTCAGGCCCTTGAAGTTGGAGACCGGCATGATCCCCGGTGAGATGGGGATCGTCACGCCGGCCTTGCGGACCCGGTCCATGAACCTCAGGAAGCCATCCACGTCATAAAAGAACTGGGTGATGGCCCGGGTCGCCCCGGCGTCGATCTTGGCCTTCAGCACGTCAATGTCGTGGTCCACCGACCCGCTTTCGGGATGGGTCTGGGGATAGAGGCTGACGCTGACCTCGAAGGGGCTGATGGCGCGGATGCCGGCGGTCAGTTCGGTGGCGTTCAGGTAGCCGTCGTCGCGAGGGACATAGACCCCGCCGATCTGGCCCGGCGGGTCACCGCGCAGGGCGACGATATGGCGCACGCCCGCATCCCAGTAATCGCGGATCACCTCGTCCACCTCGGCGCGGCTGGCGTCGACGCAGGTCAGGTGGGCGGCGGGCGCCAGGCGGGTCTCCGCCAGGATGCGGGTCACCGTGCGATGGGTCCGGTCGCGGGTGGAGCCCCCGGCTCCGTAGGTGACGGAAACAAAGGCGGGGTTCAGCGGCGCCAGCCGGCGGATGGCCTCCCAGAGCGAGGCTTCGGCCTCCTCGGTCTTGGGCGGCGAGAACTCGAAAGAGACGCGGGGCGGGGCGGCGAGGCCCGCGCCGGCGCGGGCGATGGGCCCGAGGGCGGTGTCGGTCATGCGGGGCTCCGTTCGGCGGTCCAGATGCAGACGGTCAGGCCGTTGCTCCGGTCGGGGGAGAGGGTTGCCAGGCCGGTCTGGCGCAGGCCCGCCGCCGTCATCCATCGCTTCATCTCGGCGGCGGAGAAACCCAGGCGGCGATGCTGATGCTGCTCGCGGAGGATCTCGAGGGTGTGGGGGGCGAAGTCGACGATGACCATCCGTCCGCCCGGCGCGGTGAGACGCCCCGCTTCCCGAACGGCGGCGGCGGGGTCGCCCAGGAAGTGCAGGACCTGATGAACGACCACCAGGTCGGCGCAGCCGTCGGGCAGGCGGGTGGCGAAGATGTCCCCATGGCGCAGGTCGCAGGCGACCAGGCCGGCCGCCTCCACCCGGGCTCGGGCGACATTGAGCATCTGCTGCGACAAGTCCAGGCCGAGGCAGGATGCCGCCCGGGGCCCAAGCAGGGTCAGCATCCGGCCCGACCCCGTCCCCAGGTCGACCAGCCGCCGGAAGGGGCCCGGCCCGGCGGCGGCCTGGATGGCGGCCTCGACCCGGTCCTCCGCCACGTGCAGCGACCGGATCTCGTCCCAGGTGGCGGCGTTGCGCGCGAAGTACTGGTCAGCGGCGGCCCGGCGCTCCGCTCGCACAGCCTCGAGCCGTTGGGCATCCCTCAGCAGGACCGGATCGGCGGCGTCCAGGGAGGCGAGGATGCGATCGGCGAGAGTGCGGGACTCCCCCTCAGCCGCCGGTCGGTAGAAGACCCAGGCGCCGTCCGGGAACCGCTCCACCAGGCCCGCCTCGGCCAGCAGACGCAGGTGGCGCGAGACGCGGGGCTGGCTCTGGTCAAGCACCTTGCAGATCTCCAGGACCGCAAGTTCCTCCCGCGCCAGCAGGGTGAGGATGCGCAGCCGCGAGGGCTCCCCTGCGGCGCGCAGGACGTCGACGATACGGTCCGCGCTCAACATGAGCGCATAAAGATATCTTTATGTCTTTATGTCAAGCCAGCGGGGGCTGCGTCAGGCGACGTCGTCCAGCACACCGCCCAGGATGTCAAACAGCTGGCCGATCTGGGCCTCGCTGATGATGAGCGGTGGCGACAGGGCGATAATGTCGCCCGTCGCCCGGACCAGGAGTCCGGCCTTCAGGGCCTTGACCAGGACCTCGTAGCCCCGGGCGCCCGGCGCGTCCGGCCGGGGCGCCAGTTCGATGGCGCCCATCAGGCCGATGTTGCGGATGTCGATGACGTTCGGCTTGCCGCGCAGGGCGTGGAGGCTGTCCTCCCACAGGCCCGCCAGGGTCTTGACCCGGGTGAACAGGCCGTCGCGCCGGTAGATTTCCAGGCTGGCGAGGGCGGCGGCGCAGGCCACGGGATGCCCCGAGTAGGTATAGCCATGGAAGAACTCGATCGCGGCCGGAGGGCCCTGGACGATGGCGTCGTGCACCTTCCGGTGGGCGAAGACCGCGCCCATGGGCAGGGCGCCGTTGGTGATGCCTTTGGCGGTGGTCATGATGTCCGGGATGACGCCCAGGGCCTGGGCCGCAAAGGGCTCGCCCAGCCGGCCGAAGCCGGTGATGACTTCGTCGAAGATCAGCAGGATGCCATGCCGGTCGCAGATGGCGCGCAGGCGCTCGAGGTAGCCCCTGGGCGGCGGCAGGACCCCGGCCGATCCGGCCACCGGCTCGACGATCACGGCGGCGATGGTCTCGGCGCCGTGCAGGGC
>NZ_JADBZL010000216.1:0-3565 GCF_020402505.1 Phenylobacterium sp.
CCTGTGCGATCCTTCTCGCCCTGGCCTTGGCGACATTCTTTGTCGCTGAGAGGCGTCTGCGCAGATCACGGGATCAATGACCTCAGCTCCGGCGTCAGCAGTCTGATGTCCACGCCCCCCCCATGACCGCCGCGACAGGTCCGACCGCACATGGCCGGGAAGGCGTCATCCGGAGGCCCCAAGACCCGGGCCGCCGAGGGATCGTGGTGACGGTGATGTCTCCCATCCTTGCAGATGGACTGCGCCCCGTTCGGGGGGGCGTGGCCCGCCGGGCGCAGAACGCCGGTTTGGGCCGGTGGTTGAGGGGGAATGGGGTTCAGGGGTGCTCTGCGGTGCGTCGTCGGGAGGTCCAGACGCCGATGGTGAGGCTGAGCAGGGCGACCCCGGTGGCGATGTTGTTCATAAGAGCGAATGTCCCATCGAGAGGTCTGTTCGTCATGAGGTAGTAGGCGTGGACGCCGAAGTATCCAGACATCGACCCCATAAGGAGGGCGACCCAGAGATAGTTGTAACGGATCGCGAGCACCAGGAAGCAAAGGGCCATGAGCCCGTCAAAGGTGAGCAGGAGGTTCCCGATGTTCCGAAAGCCCCAGACGAAACTCGCGCCCGCTGTAGCCGCAGTGTTGATGGCGAAGATAATCGCCGCCACGCGCTCCGGAGTCCTGCCTCCGACCAGTGCTATGAGGGGAACCCCTATCAGCAAAGCAGACTGGATTGCTTCCAAAGCAGACATGAAAAGGGGCTCCTCTCATGCGAGAAGAGCCCCAAATCCGTTAACGCAAGATGATTGGGGTCAGGCGACGACGCGCTGCTCTTCAGGCGGAAGTCTCCACTCCGCAGAGCCCTTGGGGAGGAACCCACCCATCCGCGGGCGAATGCCCAGGCGCAGGGCGGCTTCCTCCAGGCCGGAGTGGACCTGTCCCATGGTGGTGCGGGCTGAGCTCAGGGCGGCGACGGCCTCCGTCAGCTTGACCTGGACATCGTCGGCAAAGGCCACCGGAGCCCCCAGGTCAGACCGCGCCTGCAGCAGGTCGGCGAGCAACTGGGTGGTCTCGATCAGGGCGGCGTCGATAGCCGCCTCGGTGGCGACGAGCTTTTCCTGAGTACGCTTGGCGATGAAAGCTTTGTCCATGAGAGTTCCCTCTGAGGCCCTATAGCCCGAAATCAAAAGTAAACAAAAGGTTAACAGTGGTCCTTGAGCTTCAGACTCTGTTAATCGTGGCAATTTGTCGCAAGTGTCGGAAACCAGCGCCTTTTCAACGGGGTTTCGCGCCGGTCCCGGCGGCTCCGGGGGCCGGTTCAGGGAAACGTTAGGATTTGTGCGGGCATCAGGGGGGGCGGACTGCATCGGAACCGTCATGAAACCGCCTGAATTCAGATTCCTGAGGCCAGCGACCACCAGCTTCCACGCCCGGATCATTGCCGCCGCCCTGGTGACGGCCCTGGGCGTCCTGCTGATCGCGGGCCTGGCCTTCATGGGTCAGCAGTGGGCCATGGTCCACGCCCAGAACCGCAATCTGCAGGCCACCCTCGGGGCCATGGCGGCCACCAACATTGCCGACGCCGTCCAGGCGGGCGACGACCAGGCGGTGAGCGCCTCCATCCGCGCCCTGGGGGTGTCGCCGATCCTCTTGTCCGCCGAGTATGTCGATACCGCCGGTCACCGGGTGGCCAGCTTCCACCGGCATGGCGACGAGGCCGCCGGCGCCATGTTGGTCCTGCGCACCCCGGTGGTCCGCCAGGGCCAGAAGTTCGGCGAGGTGGTGACCATGGGCCGTCGCGCCGGCCTGTCCGACGTCGCGCCCCAGCTCCTGGCCCTGGCCGGCGCCCTCCTGTTCGCCGGCATCGCCGCCGCCATGATCATGGCCCGGGTCCAGGCCGACCGGGTTGTCGCCCCGGTGCTCGAACTGTCCACCGCCATGAAGAGGGTCTCGGAGAGCGGCGGCTACGATCCTATCGTGCTGAAGACCCGCTTCGCCCTGTTCCGGGGCCTCGGCGCCGTCTTCAACCAGCTCCTGCACCAGCTGTCGATCCGCGAGGCCCAGCAGCAGGCCATGATGACCGAGCTGCAGGAAGCCCGGGACCGCGCCAACGACGCCAACCTGATGAAGTCGCAGTTCCTGGCCAATATGAGCCACGAAATCCGTACGCCTCTCAACGGCGTGCTGACCATGGCCGACGTCATGGCCATGGGGGATCTGCCGACCGAGCAGCGACGGCGCCTCGACATCATCCGCCAATCCGGCGCCCTGCTCCTGCACACCCTCAACGATGTTCTCGACCTCTCCAGGATCGAGGCCGGGCGCATGACCCTGACCGACGAGGTTTTCGACCTGGAGGCGGCCCTCAGCCCCGTTCGGGACCTTTTCGGCCCGTCGGCGATCGCCAAGGGCCTCGACTTCAAGATGCGGATCACAGCCGAAGCGGCCGGCGCCTGGCGGGGCGACCCCGGCCGGCTGCGCCAGATCCTCGGCAACCTGGTGTCCAACGCCGTGAAGTTCACCGACACCGGGACCATCCACGTCCTGATCGCCCAGATCGAGGACCAGCTGATCATGATCGTCCGGGACACCGGCGTCGGGATCCCGACGGAAAAGCACGCCCTTCTCTTCGAAAAGTTCGTTCAGGTCGACAACTCGGCGACCCGGCGTTTCGGCGGCTCGGGTCTGGGCCTCGCCATCTCGGCCGAGCTCGCGCGCATGATGGGCGGGCGGATCAGCTTCGACAGCGCCGAGGGCCTGGGCTCCACCTTCCGCTTCGCCGCGCCCATTCTCCGCGCCGACACCGCCGAGCATTCTGTCAGCGAAGACGACCTCTTCGCCGACGAGGACGCCTGTGCGCCCCTGCGTCTCCTGGCGGCCGAGGACAATCCCACCAACCAGAAGGTGCTGAGCACCATCATGGCGTCGGTGGGCTTGTCCCTGGAGGTTGTGGCCGACGGGGCCGCCGCAGTGGCCGCCTGGAAGACCGGTCGCTTCGACGTGATCCTGATGGATATCCACATGCCGGTGATGGACGGTGTCGAGGCGACCAGAGCCATCCGCGCCCTCGAAAGCCAACACGGCCTGCCCAGGACGCCGATCATCGCAGTGACCGCCGACGCCTTGACCCATCAGGTGTCCCAGCACCTGGCCGCCGGCATGGACGCCCACCTGGCCAAGCCGATCGAGATCAAGCGCCTGATCGAGACCATCGGCCAGGTCGCCTCCGCCCCGGACCTTGGGCGCCCGCAGATGGCCAGCAGGGCCTGACGCCCGCCCGCGACCCTTCGACCTCCCCAGGGGGCGGAGGGGGCGGCTGAGGCGCCGTCACCGCCCGCGCCGACCTCAGGTCCCGCTCGGCTTCCGATACAGGCCGGTCAGTCTGCGTCCGCGACCTGCAGCTCCGGCCAGCGCGCCAGAACCCCGGACACCTTGCGGCGGAAGCCCTCCGCCGGACGGTTCGGATTGGGACGCAGGCGCAGGCTGAACAGGTCCTCCAGGCCAAAGGGCGCCGAGAGGGTCAGGCGGTCGTCAGCCTCCAGACGCACGCCCACGGCGTTGGTCGTGCTGACGAACCGCTCCAG
>NZ_JADBZL010000217.1:0-20525 GCF_020402505.1 Phenylobacterium sp.
GGATCCGGGGAATCCCGGACTTCGTGACGGTGCGGGGCGGCGGCTACTTCTTCATGCCCAGCCGGTCGGCGCTCTACTATCTGGCGGACAGGACCCGGCGCTTCAGCCGATCTTCGGGTTGAGTTCGCCGGCGGCGTAGCGCTTGGCCATGGCGGACAAGGGGATGGGCCGGATCCGCGAGGCATGGCCGGCGGTTCCGAACTCCTCGAACCGCTGGCGGCAGACCGCGCGCATGGCCTCCATGGCGGGCTTGAGGTACTTGCGCGGGTCGAACTCGCCGGGGTTCTCAGCGAAGACCTTGCGTATGGCGCCGGTCATGGCCATCCGGTTGTCGGTGTCAATGTTGATCTTGCGCACGCCGTTCTTGATGCCGCGCTGGATCTCCTCCACCGGCACGCCCCAGGTCTGGGGCATCTGGCCGCCGTACTGGTTGATGATGTCCTGGAGGTCCTGGGGTACGCTGGAGGAGCCGTGCATGACCAGGTGGGTGTTGGGCAGGCGGCGGTGGATCTCCTCGATCACGTGCATGGCCAGGACCTCGCCGTCCGGCTTGCGGGTGAACTTGTAGGCGCCGTGGCTGGTGCCCATGGCGATGGCCAGGGCGTCCACCTGGGTGGCCTTGACGAAGGCCACGGCCTGGTCGGGATCGGTCAGCAGCTGGTCATGGTCGAGCTTGCCCTCGAAGCCGTGGCCGTCCTCCTTCTCGCCCATGCCGGTCTCCAGGCTGCCCAGCACGCCGAGTTCGCCCTCCACCGAAGCGCCGACCCAGTGGGCCATGTCCACCACATTGCGGGTGACGCGGACATTGTAGTCATAGTCGGCGGGGGTCTTGCCGTCGGCCATCAGCGAGCCGTCCATCATTACCGAGGTGAAGCCGTACTGGATGGCGGTGGCGCAGGTGGCCTCGTTGTTCCCGTGGTCCTGGTGCATGCAGATCGGGATGTGCGGGTACATCTCGGCCAGGGCGTCGATGAGGTGCTTCAGGACGATGTCGTTGGCGTAGGATCGGGCGCCGCGGCTGGCCTGGATGATGACGGGGGAGTCCGTCGCGTCGGCCGCCTCCAGGATGGCCAGGCCCTGCTCCATGTTGTTGATGTTGAAGGCCGGGACGCCGTAGCCGTGCTCGGCGGCGTGGTCGAGGAGCTGTCGCAGGGTGATCCGGGCCATGTTCCGTCTCCGTTAGCTTTGGGTCTGTTTCGTCAGGGCGGCGACACCGGGCAGGGTCTTGCCTTCCATCCATTCCAGGAAGGCGCCGCCGGCCGTCGAGACGAAGCTGAAGCCGTCGGCGCAGCCCGCATGGTGCAGGGCGGCCACCGTATCGCCCCCGCCGGCCACCGCCACGAGCTTGCCGGCCTTGACCAGGTCGGCGGCGGCGCGGGCGGCCTCCACCGTGCCCCGGTCGAAGGGCGGCATCTCGAAGACGCCGAGCGGGCCGTTCCAGATCAGTGTCCTGGAATTGCCCATGGCCCGCTTCAGTCGCTCCACGGTCTTGGGGCCGGCGTCGAGGATGCGCTCCTCGTCGTCCATGGCCCCCAGCTGGCGCACCCGGGCCGGCGCCCCCGGCGCCAGCTTCTCGGCGACGACGATGTCGATGGGCAGGAAGAGCTTGCAGTTGTGCTGGCCGGCGAGGCGGATGATCTCGCGGGCCGTGTCCGCCAGGTCCTTCTCGCAGTAGGAGGCGCCGACCTCATGGCCCTGGGCGTAGAGGAAGGTGTTGGCCATCCCTCCGCCGATGGCCAGCTTGTCCAGCCGGGTCACGAGGTTGGAGAGGAGATCCAGCTTGGTGGAGACCTTCGACCCGCCGACAATACCCATGACCGGACGCTCGGGCCGGCCGAGGGCGCGGTCGAGGGCGGTGAGCTCCAGGCGCATCTGCTCGCCGGCGCAGGCCGGCAGGACGTGGGCCAGACCCTCCGTCGAGGCGTGGGCCCGGTGGGCGGCGGAAAAGGCGTCGTTGACGAAGAGGTCGCCGTTCTGCGCCAGGGCGCGGGCGAAGGCCGGGTCGTTGGCCTCCTCTCCGGGATAGAAGCGGACATTCTCCAGCAGGACCACGTCGCCGGGCGCCATGGCCGCCACCGCCGCCTCGACGTCCTTGCCGGCGCAGTCGGGCACGAAGGTCACCGGCGCGCCCAGCACGGCGGACAGGGCCGGGGCGATGGGCGCCAGGCTCATCTCAGGGACCCACTTGCCCTTGGGCCGGTCGAAGTGGGCCAGGAGGATCACCTTGGCCCCGCCGGCGCGGAGCTTGTCGATGGTCGGGACGGCCGCCCTCAGGCGGGTGTCGTCGGTGACCGCGCCGTCGGCCATCGGGACGTTGAAGTCCACCCGGACCAGGGCCCGGACGCCGGAAAGGGCGACATCGTCGAGGGTCCGGAAGGCCATGGGCTCAGATCAGTCGGGCCATGGCCGCGGCGGTGTCGGCCATCCGTGTGGAGAAGCCCCACTCGTTGTCATACCAGGACAGGATCCGCCCGAGGCCGCCGTCGATGACCTGGGTCTGAGCCAGGGCGACGGTGGACGAGGCGGCCACATGGTTGAAGTCGGTCGAGACCAGGGCCTCGTCGGTCACCGCGAGCACCCCCTTCAGGGGACCTTCGGCGGCGGCGCGCAGGGCGTCGTTGATTTCCTTGACGGTCAGGGTCCGGCCCGGGGTCCAGACGAGGTCCACCACCGAGACGTTCGGGGTCGGCACGCGGATGGACGAGCCGTCCAGCTTGCCCTGCAGGGCCGGGATGACCAGGCCCAGGGCCTTGGCGGCGCCGGTGGAGGTCGGGATCATGGACATGGCCGCCGCGCGGGCGCGGTAGAGGTCCTTGTGCATGGTGTCCAGGGTCGGCTGGTCGCCCGTGTAGGAGTGGATGGTGGTCATGTAGCCGCGCTCGATGCCGGCCAGTTCCTGCAGGACCTTGGCGACCGGGGCGAGGCAGTTGGTGGTGCAGGAGGCGTTGGAGACCACCAGGTCGGCGGCGGTCAGGGTGTCGTGGTTGACCCCGTAGACGATGGTCTTGTCGGCGTTGTCGCAGGGCGCGCTGACCAGGACGCGCTTGGCGCCGGCCGTCAGGTGGGCGCTGGCCTTGTCCCTGGAGGTGAAGATGCCGGTGCACTCGAAGGCGATGTCGACGCCCAGCTCGCGGTGCGGCAGCTCGGCGGGGTCGCGGACGGCGGTGACCTTGATCCTGCCCCGGCCGACGTCGATCGTATCGCCGTCCACCTTGACCTCACCGGCGAAGCGGCCATGGACGCTGTCATAGCGGAACAGGTGGGCGTTGGTCTCCACCGGGCCCAGGTCGTTGATGGCGACGACCTCGATGTCGGTCCGGCCATGCTCGACCAGGGAGCGCAGGATGTTGCGGCCGATCCGGCCGAATCCGTTGATGGCGACACGCACAGTCATGAATCGGTCTCCGAACCTTTAACTTCGCTGGTTGGCGGCGGTTTTTTAGGTCCGGGGCGGGGAAGTCAACCCTGACGATCACGGTTTCGGGAGCGACAGGCTCCCTCCCGCCGAATCCTGCGGTCAGTCCCCGACGACCCGCACCTTCCCGGCAGCCTCCGCCGCCCGGGCGCGGGCGGTCCCGACATCGTCGGCGCGGGCCAGGGCGACCCCCATCCGGCGGCGTTCGAAGGCCTCGGGCTTGCCGAAGAGGCGCAGGTCCGCCCCCGGGACGGACAGGGCCTCGGCCACCCCCTCGAAGGCGACGCCGCGGGCCTCCATCCCGCCGTAGATCACGGCGCTGGCGCCCGTCTCGCGCAGGCCGGCATCCACCGGAAGGCCAAGGATGGCCCGGGCGTGCAGGGCGAACTCGCTCTGGACCTGGGTGGCCAGGGTCACCAGGCCCGTGTCGTGCGGCCGCGGGCTGACCTCGGAAAACCAGACCTCGTCGCCCTTCACGAAGAGCTCGACGCCAAAGACCCCCAGCCCCCCGAGGTCGGCGGTCACCGCCCCGGCGATTTCCCGCGACCGGGCCAGGGCGGCGGCGGACATGGGCTGGGGCTGCCAGCTCTCCACATAGTCGCCCTTCACCTGGCGGTGGCCGATGGGGGCGCAGAAGTCGGTGCGCACCGCCCCGTCGGCGCCGAGGCTGCGGACGGTGAGCTGGGTGATCTCGAAGTCGAATTCGACCCGGCCCTCGACGATGACCCGGGGCTGCTCGACCCGGCCGCCTTCCAGGGCGTAGCGCCAGGCGGCGGCGACCCCCTCGGGCCCCTCGACGAAGGACTGGCCCTTGCCGGAGGAGCTCATCACCGGCTTCACGAAGCAGGGAAAGCCGGTGACCTTCGCCGCAGCCTCCGCCAGCTCGGCCTCGGAGGAGGCGAAGGCGTAGGAGGATGTGGGCAGGCCGAGGGTCTCGGCGGCGAGGCGGCGGATGCCCTCGCGGTTCATGGTCAGCTTGGCGGCGCGGGCTGTCGGGATGACGGTCGCCAACCCCTCGGCCTCGATGCGCACCAGTTCGTCTGTGGCGATGGCCTCGATCTCCGGGACGATCAGGTCCGGGCGCTCGGCCTCTACAAGGGCGCGCAGGGCGGCCGCATCCGTCATGGCCAGGACATGGCTGCGGTGGGCGACCTGCATGGCCGGGGCGTCGGCGTAGCGGTCGGCGGCGATGACCTCGCAGCCCAGGCGCTGCAGCTCGATGACCACCTCCTTGCCCAGCTCGCCCGAGCCCAGCAGCAGGACGCGGACGGCGGTGGGGGACAGGGGGGTCCCGAGCCGGCGGGCGGCGGCCATGGCTCAGCCCAGCTTCTGGCGGACGGCGTCGGCCACCGCCTGGGGCGTGATGGCGAAGGCCTCGTAGAGCTTCTCGGCCGGGGCGGAGGCGCCGAAGCCCTTCATGCCCACGAAGACGCCGTCGGCGCCGATGAAGCGGTCCCAGCCCATGCGCACGCCGGCCTCGACCGCGGCCTTCACCTCGGTCTCGCCGATGACCGCGGCCTTGTAGCGGTCGGTCTGGGCCTCGAAGAGCTCCCAGCAGGGGGTGGAGACGACGCGGGTCCCGATGCCCTCGGCCTCCAGGATGTCCCGGGCGGCCAGGGCCACCGCGACCTCGGTCCCCGAGGCGAACAGGGTCACCCGGGCCGGCGAGCCGGCGGCGGCCAGCTGGTAGGCGCCGTGGGCGGAGAGGTTTTCGCCGGAGGCGGTGGTGCGCACCGCCGCGGTCTTCTGGCGCGACAGGGCCATGACCGAGGGGGTGGCGCGGGCCGAGACGGCCAGCTTCCAGCACTCGGCGGTCTCCACAGCGTCGGCCGGGCGGAAGACCAGGAGGTTGGGCATGGCCCGAAGGGAGGCGACGTGCTCCACCGGCTGGTGGGTCGGCCCGTCCTCGCCCACGCCGATGGAATCATGGGTCATGACGTGGACGACCCGGGCGCCCATCAGGGCGCCGAGCCGGATGGCCGGCCGCGAATAGTCCGAGAAGACCAGGAAGGTGCCCGAGAAGGGGATCACCCCGCCGTGCAGGGCCATGCCGTTCATGGCCGCCGCCATGCCGTGCTCGCGCACGCCCCAGTGGACGTAGCGGCCCGAATAGTCAGGGACGTCGAAGGCCGGCGTGCCCTTGACGAAGGTGTTGTTCGAGCCGGTCAGGTCGGCCGAGCCGCCGATCATTTCGGGAATGGCCGGGAAGAGGCGGTCGAGGGCCGAGCCGGAGTGCTGGCGGGTGGCCGCCGCGGGCTTGGCGTCCACCGCCGCGGCGATGTGGGCGTCGAGGGCCTCGAAGGCCCCGGCCGGGAGTTCGCCCGCCATGGCGCGCTGGAAGTCGGCGGCCTTCGCCGAAGCTGCAAGGCGGGCCTGCCAGGCCTTGCGCGTGCGACCGCCCCGTCGGCCCGCCCGCCTCCAGGCCTTGACGAGGTCGTCGGGCAGCTCGAAGGGGGGCAGGTCCCAGCCCATGGCCTTGCGGGACTCGGCGATCTCGGGGTCGAACAGGGTGTAGCCGTGGCTGTGAGGGTCGCCTTCCTTGGGGCCTGCGCCCTTCGAGATCTTGGTGCGGCAGGCGATCAGGGTCGGCCGGTCCTGCTTGGTCGCCCAGCGCAGGGCGGCGGCGATCTTGCCATGGTCGTGCCCGTCCACCGCCTTGACCGCCCAGCCATAGGCCTTGAAGCGCGCCAGCTGATCGCCGGTCTCGGCGAGGGTCGCCACCCCGTCGATGGTGGTGTTGTTGTCGTCGAACAGGACGGTCAGCCGGTTCAGGCGGAACCGGCCCGCTATGGAGGCGGCCTCATGGCTGACCCCCTCCATCAGGCAGCCGTCGCCGGCAATGACCCAGGTGCGGTGATCCACCAGGTCCTCGCCGAAGCGGGCCGCGAGGTGGCGCTCGGCCATGGCCATGCCGACGGCGGTGGCGATGCCCTGGCCGAGGGGGCCGGTGGTGGTCTCCACCCCCGGGGTGTGGCCGTACTCCGGATGCCCGGGCGTGTTGGAGCCCCACTGACGGAAGTTGCGGATCTGGTCCATGGTCACGGCCTTGAAGCCGGTCAGGTGCAGGAGGGCGTAGATCAGCATGGAGCCGTGGCCGGCGGACAGGACGAAGCGGTCGCGATCCGCCCAGTCGGGGCGAGACGCGTCGTACTTCAGGAACTTCGTCCAGAGGACGGTGGCCACGTCGGCCATGCCCATCGGCATGCCCTGGTGGCCCGATTTCGCCTTGTGCACCGCATCCATCGAGAGAACGCGGATGGCGTCGGCCATTTTCACGGGCGAGACAGGCATGGCGGGAATCCGGTTGTCGGCGGCGGGGGTTTCGGCCTCGCACAGGGGACCGGAAGGGTCAAGAAAGGTAAGTGTTCCGGCGGCGCGGCGGATGGCGCTATAGAAGGACGGCAACCTCCGGAGTCCCGCATGACCCAGGACGAATCCGCCCTTGACCAGGCCGCCCGGCGGCTGGACCGCGCCCTGTCCCTGCTCGAACAGGAGCTGGCTGGGCGCCGGGCCGGCGGAGAGGGCGAGCTGTTTGATCCGGCGCGCAACAGTCTCGCCGCGGAGCTTGAGCAGAGCCGCCAGCGCGAACGCGAACTCAGGGCCGCCGGCGCCGAGGCCTCCCGCGCCCTCGGCCAGGCCATCGCCGAGATCGAGGCGGTCCTGGGCGGCGGACGGGGAGGCTGATCCATGGCCCAGGTGACCCTCAGCGTGAACGGCCGGCCCTATGTAGTCGGCTGCGAGGATGGCCAGGAGGCCCACCTCACCGAGCTCGCCCGCCTGTTCGACGCACAGGTCCGCCAGGTCTCCCAGGAGGTCGGCCAGCTGGGCGAAACCCGGCTCTTCCTGATGGCCGCCCTGCTGCTGGCTGACGAGCTTGCAGACCTGCGCGGCCGGGTCGGCGGCTTGCAGGCCGACAACGCCCGGCTCCAGGCCGAGGCCGGCTCGGTGGAGGGCCGCGCCGCCGCCGCCCTGGAAGCCGCCGCCCGCCGGATCGAGAAGCTGGCCGGCGCCTGACGCCGACGCCTTGCCGCGGGTCCCCTCGAGGCCTAGATTGAAAGGCGGCGGGTCTTGCTGCGGCTCGCGTCGAAGGCGACTTATCCCAGCGACCTTAATTCTCTTGAAGGGAGCTGTCCCTGGTCGGGTCCGTGGACCCGGGCACACGGCGCCCACCTGGTTATCCAGGTCGAGGGGGTTGAACTGTCCTTCACGGTTCCCGCGGCGCCGCCACCTCTTTTCCCGGACCTTCCTTGCCATCCCCTGATCCCGACCGGATGTCCCGAGACGACCTGCGACGGCGCATGAGGCGACGCCGGCGGGCTCTTGCGGCGGCGGCGCCCGAGGCGGGCGCGGAGGCGGCCCGGCGTCTGCCGGACGACGCCCTGCCTCCCATCCGGGTCTTCGCCGCCTACCTGCCGGCGGGCGGGGAGATGGATCCGGGTCCCCTGGCCCGGCGCCTGCTCGCTCTGGGCGCAGAGCAGGTGCTGCCGCGGGTCACTGAGGACGGACCGATGCGGTTCCTCCAGGCGCCGCCCGGCTGCGCCCTGGAACCCGACGCCGCAGGGCAGCCGGCCCCTGCTTCCGACGCGCCTGAGCAGCGGCCCGATCTGGTGATCGCCCCGCTCCTGGCCTTCGATCGGCTCGGCGGCCGCCTGGGGCAGGGGGGCGGGCACTACGATCGCGCCCTCGCCGCCCTGCGCAGGGATGGCCCGGTCTTTGTTCTGGGCCTTGCCTTCGCGGGCCAGGAGGTGGACAGGCTGGACCTGCAGCCCCACGATCAGAAACTTGACGCGGTCCTCACCGAGGCCGGATACCGCCGCCTCCCGCAGGCCTGAAGGAACAGCATGCGCTTCGCCTTTTTCGGAGATGTCGTCGGAAAATCCGGCCGGGACGGCCTGGCCGACCACCTGCCCGGCCTTCGCCGCCGCCTCGACCTCGAGTTCGTCATCGTCAACGCCGAGAATGCGGCAGCAGGCTTCGGCATTACCGAGCGGACCGCCCGGGACCTGTTCGACGCCGGCGCTGACTGCCTCACCCTGGGCAACCATGCCTGGGACCAGAAGGAAGCCCTGACCTACATCGTCCGGGAGCCACGGCTGATCCGGCCGCTGAACTATCCCGTCCTGGCTGACGCGCCCGGACTGGGCGCCAACCTCTTCGAGACCCGCGGCGGCCGCCGGATTCTGGTGATCAACCTGCTGGGCCGGGTCCACATGGACAGCCTGGACGATCCCTTCGCGGCTGTAGATCGCGAGTTGGAGAAGGCGCCCCTGGGCATGGTGGCGGACGCCATCGTGGTCGACATGCATGCCGAGGTGACTTCGGAGAAGATGGCCATGGGCCACTTCTGCGACGGGCGCGCCAGTCTCGTGGTCGGCACCCACACCCACGTGCCCACCGCCGACGCCCAGATCCTCCCCGGCGGCACCGCCTACCAGACCGACGCCGGCGCCTGCGCCGACTATGACAGCGTCATCGGCAATATGAAGGAAGAGCCGCTCCGTCGTTTCACCACCCGGATCTCCGGCGGCCGGTTCAAGCCGGCCGAGGGCCCGGCCACGGTGTGCGGGGTCTTCGTGGAGACCGACGACGCCACGGGCCTCGCCCGGCGGATCGCCCCGATCCGGATCGGCGGCCGGCTGACCGAGACCGTGCCGGACCTCAGTCCGGTCGTCGCCTGAAGAAGCGTACGAACCCGGAGGGCGGCGCTTCCCGGGCCTTCAACCGGGCCTGAAGCACCGACAGGCTAAGGCGCCCGGTCGCCTCGGGATCAAGGAGGGCGAATCGACGTGCAGCGGCCTTCGACTGCTCGTCTTCAGTGATCTTGCCGTCATAGTTCAGGTCTGCACCCCGGACGGGCTGGGGCTCATCCAGGAGACCGAAGGAGGCGGCGCCTTCCAGGCCCCGGGCGCGCGGCGCCGGTCCGCCACCGTCGGGGCGGTCGCTCCGGAATACCGCCGACTGGGGCAGGATTTCCGGGGCGACCTCATTCTCGTAGGCGGTGTTCTCGAAGCCATCGACGCGACCGTCGCGATTGGTATCGAGCCGGGCGAGGAATCGCAGCCCGTCGGCCCTGAACTCCGCGGGGCTCACAGAGCCGTCACGGTCAGAGTCGGCGCCGGAGAACCAGTCCGCCAGCCCGGACTGGGAACGGAAGGGCTCGCCGAAAGGGCTGATGAACAGACCATCGCCCGGCGTGGGCGGAGCCGCCTGGGCGGCCCCGGTTGTCAGCAGCAGCAGGACGAAACCGGACGCGGCGCGGCCGGTCGGGCGGCGGCGGGGTGAGGGGCGAGGACTCATGATGCGGACTCCCGGGCGGGGAAGAAGACAGAACGCCTCGCCTGCGGCGTCAATGCGGCGAGCGTACATTTCGCATTACAGCGGACTTGTCATCGCCTCCGGCGTCGCCGCATCCTGCGGCATGGGCGAGGAAGGTGCGCCCGGTCCGGAAGAGGAATAAGAGGTCCGACATGCTGCACTTTCTCATCCGCGCCGCCTTCGCGGCCTTTGGCCTGGCCATCGCCGCCCGGCTTGTCGGCGGAATCACCTACGACGCGCCGATGACGCTCTTCCTGGCGGCGCTCCTGTTGGGACTGGTGAACGCCCTGCTCCGGCCTCTGCTCATCCTGTTGACCCTGCCCCTGACCGTCCTGACCTTCGGGCTCTTTCTGCTGGTGATCAACGCGGCGATGATCCTTCTGGTGTCCCGGATCATCCCGGGCTTTCAGGTCGCAGGCTTCATCCCGGCCCTGCTCGCCGCCCTGATCACTGGAGTGACCAGCTGGGCTGCATACATGCTGCTGGGCGATATCAATCGCCTGACCGCCCGCAACGGCTGACCCCGGGGCGACGCTCGGCCCACGAAAAAGGGGGCGGAGCCTGAAGCTCCGCCCCCCTGACTTTCGGGAAACGACCTGGATCAGAAGTCCATGTCGCCCATGCCGCCCATGCCGCCGGGCATGCCCGGAGCGCCGCCGGCGCCGCCCTTCTTGGGGGCCTCGACGATGGCGGCTTCCGTGGTGATCAGCAGGCCGGCCACCGAGGCGGCGTCCTGCAGGGCGGTGCGGACCACCTTGGCCGGGTCGATGACGCCGGCCTTGACCATGTCCACGTATTCCTCGGTCTGGGCGTTGAAGCCGAAGGTGGGCGAGCTGTTCTCGAGCACCTTGCCGACCACGATGGAACCTTCGACGCCGGCGTTCTCGACGATTTGCCGGATCGGGGCCTGGAGGGCGCGACGCACGATGGCGACGCCAGCCTCCTGGTCGTCATTGTCACCCTTCAGGCCGTCGAGGGCCTTGGAGGCCTTCAGGAGGGCCACGCCGCCGCCGGGCACGATGCCTTCTTCCACGGCCGCGCGGGTCGCGTTGAGGGCGTCATCGACGCGGTCCTTCTTTTCCTTCACCTCGACCTCGGTCGAACCGCCGACGCGGATCACGGCGACGCCGCCGGCCAGCTTGGCCAGCCGCTCCTGCAGCTTTTCCTTGTCGTAGTCCGAGGTGGTGTCCTCGATCTGACGCTTGATCTGGCCGATGCGGGCCTCGATGCCGTCCTTGGCGCCGGCGCCGTCGACGATGGTGGTGTCGTCCTTGGTGATGGACACCTTCTTGGCGCGGCCCAGCATGTCGAGGGTCACGTTCTCAAGCTTGATGCCGAGGTCCTCGGAGATCAGCTCGCCGCCGGTCAGGATGGCGATGTCCTCCAGCATGGCCTTGCGGCGGTCGCCGAAGCCCGGAGCCTTGACCGCTGCGACCCGCAGGCCGCCGCGCAGCTTGTTGACCACCAGGGTGGCCAGGGCCTCGCCCTCGACGTCTTCGGCGATGATCAGCAGGGGACGGCCGGACTGCACGACGGCCTCCAGGACCGGCAGCAGGGGCTGAAGGGAGGTCAGCTTCTTCTCGAAGAGCAGAATGAGCGGCTCGTCGAGTTCGGCCTCCATCTTGTCGGCATTCGTGATGAAGTAGGGCGACAGGTAGCCGCGGTCGAACTGCATGCCCTCGACGACGTCGAGTTCGGTCTCGGCCGTCTTGGCCTCTTCGACCGTGATCACGCCCTCGTTGCCGACCTTGTCCATGGCCTTGGCGATCATCTCGCCGACCTCGGTGTCGCCGTTGGCCGAGATGGTGCCGACCTGGGCGATCTCGGCGTTGGTGGTGACCTTGCGCGAGGATTCCTTGATGGACTCCACGACCTTGGCCACGGCCTTGTCGACGCCGCGCTTCAGGTCCATCGGGTTCATCCCGGCGGCGACCGACTTCATGCCCTCGACCACGATGGCCTGGGCCAGGACGGTGGCGGTGGTGGTGCCGTCGCCCGCCTTGTCGTTAGTCTTGGAGGCGACTTCACGGATCAATTGGGCGCCGAGGTTCTCGAAGCGGTCGGCCAGCTCGATTTCCTTGGCGACGGACACGCCGTCCTTGGTCGAGCGCGGGGCGCCGAAGGACTTCTCGATGACCACGTTCCGGCCCTTGGGGCCGAGGGTCACCTTCACGGCGTTGGCGAGGGTGTTGACGCCGCGCAGCATCCTGTCGCGGGCGTCGGAGGCGAAATAGACGTCTTTAGCAGCCATTGGCCTACTCTTTCGGAAAGGGATTGTTGGGTGTGGAAAGCCGTCGGGGGATCTATTCGATCACGCCCAGGACGTCGCTTTCCTTCATGATGAGGAGGTCGGCGCCGTCGATCTTGACTTCGGTGCCGGACCACTTGCCGAACAGGATGCGGTCACCCTTCTTCAGGTCGAGGGGCTGGATCTTGCCGGCTTCATCGCGAGCTCCAGGGCCGACGGCGATGACTTCGCCTTCCTGGGGCTTTTCCTTGGCGGTGTCGGGGATGATGATCCCGCCCTTGGTCTTCTGTTCTTCTTCGACGCGCTTCACGAGGACGCGGTCACCGAGGGGACGAAACGCCATGTCTAGGTCTCTCCGTTCAGGACGAGGGTTTTCGGAACTCCCGGGCTGAAGCTGCTGTTGGCAGCCGATGCACCCGAGTGCTAACGCGTCGGGGAGTTAGGGTGAGGGGTGTCCCGAGTCAAGCTCAGGACCTCGAAATCAGGGACACAGTTCCGGTTGGACCCGAGCCGTCGCCGCCGCTAAGGTCCCGGCGAGCTGTGACGCCACAACAAGGAAACGCCCATGCGCCGCGCCCCCGCGATCGCCGCCCTCTCGGTCCTCGTCCTCGCCTTGCCTGCCGTCGCCGAGACCTGGACGGCGTATACCCAACCGACCGACAAGGGCCTGCAGTGGTCCTTCGACGCCGACTATTCCTACCGCGACGCCGCCTCGGGCCGGATCGTGGTGATGACCGCCATCGGCAAGGTGGGCGCGACGCCCCGGATGGGCCCCTCCGCGCCTGGCGCCGCCGACGGCGTGGGCTTTGTCTACGCCCTCGACTGCAAGGCCAAGAACCTTATCCCCATGGGCAGCTATTCGCCGAAAAAGCCTCTGGAGATCGCCGGCGGCTGGCGCGACTCCGCGCCCAAGAAGGCGGACGGGGCCGACGACGCGGCCCTGATGCGCCAGGTCTGTGACGCCTCCGCCGCCCTGCCCACAAAGTAGCCGGGATCTGACGGCGCCTTCGGGCGGCCCACAGGGGCCGCCCTTTTCGTTGGGCCGGATTTCACCTCATGCCGACGGGGACCCGTTCGGCGTCGCGCTCTGCGCGGATCTTCATCTGAAGGTCGCCGTACTTGGCCAGCTCCATTCGGGCGATGGTGCGATTGTGAACTTCGTCCGGGCCATCGGCCAGGCGCAGGGTGCGCTGGCTGGCATAGGCCCTGGCCAGTCCGAAGTCGCTCGTCACGCCGCCGCCTCCATGGGCCTGTATGGCGTCGTCAATGACCTTGATGGCCATGGTCGGCGCCTGGACCTTGATCATGGCGATCTCCATCCGGGCGACCTTGTTCCCGGCCTTGTCCATCATGTCGGCGGCCTTGAGACACAGCAGGCGAGTCATCTCGATGTCGATACGGGCCCGGGCGATGCGCTCCTCCCAGACAGAGTGCTCGGAGATGTACTTGCCGAAGGCCTTCCGGGTCATGAGCCGGCGGCACATCTTCTCCAAGGCGACCTCGGCCGCGCCGATGGTGCGCATGCAGTGATGAATCCGGCCGGGCCCCAGGCGGGCCTGGCTGATCTCGAAACCCCGGCCCTCCCCCAGCACCAGGGACTCCTCCACCTGGACCCGGACATTCTCCAGAAGGACCTCGGCGTGACCGTGCGGGGCGTCATCGTAGCCGAAGACCGGCAGCATGCGCAGGACCTTGATCCCAGGCGTGTCGAGGGGCACGAGGACCTGCGATTGCTGGGCGTGCAGAGCGGCGTCGGTATTGGTCTTGCCCATGACGATCGCGACCTTGCAGCGGGGGTCTCCCACGCCCGAGGACCACCACTTTCGCCCATTGATCACGTAGTGATCGCCGTCCCGGTCAATGCGAGTCTCGATGTTGGTGGCGTCGGAGGAGGCCACCAGAGGCTCGGTCATCAGGAAGGCCGAGCGAATCTCGCCGCGCATCAGGGGGGTCAACCACTGATCCTTCTGCTCACGGGTTCCGAAGCGGTTCAGCACCTCCATGTTGCCGGTGTCCGGCGCCGAGCAGTTGAACACCTCCGAGGCGAAGCCGACCCGGCCCATGATCTCTGCGATCGGGGCGTACTCAAGGTTGGACAGCTGCACCCCCTCGAAGACGAAGGTGTCGTCCACGTGGGGGTGGCCGGAGTCCGGCGGCATGAACATGTTCCAGAGGCCGGCGGCCCGGGCCTTGGCCTTGAGGGTCTCCACGACCGGGATCACCTTCCAGGGATCGCCCTCGGCCTGCTGGGCCTCGTAGATCGCAACAGCGGGATGGATGTGCTCATCCATGAAGTTGCTGACGCGGCGGATGAGTTCCTTCTGGCGGGGCGAATACTCGAAATCCATGACGGTCGCCTTTCCTTCAAGCGCCCACCGGGGCGCCGGGGGTCGCGCGCCGCGGAGTGTCCAGGCCCGGGTCCCGCCCGTCCTTGATCTGGCTCAACCGGGACTGGCCAATTCGATCGAGGCGCGCCAGCATGAGGCATGGCCCTGGAACTTCCCCACCGCGCGCTCTCCAACGCCTTCGTGACCCTTGAACCTCTGTCAGAAGCCCACCGCGAGCCGCTGCGCGCCGCCTGCGCCGCCGACCCGGACATCTGGGAGGCGCAATACTCGCTCTCTCTGCTGGGCCAGCACTTCGACCGATTCTGGACGGAGAAGCGGCCGGCCGACGCCGCCTCGGGCGCCTGGAGGCACTTCGCGGTGATGATCGGCGACCGCTGCGTCGGCCTGACGGCCTTCCTGAAGATAGACCGGGCCAACGCCGGGCTGGAGATCGGCCTGACCTACTACGCGCCGGAGGCCAGGGGCGGCCCCGTCAACCCCTCCGCCAAGCGGCTTCTCCTTGGCGAGGCGTTCGAGGCGGGCTTTGGCCGCGTCCAGTTCCATGTGGACGAGACCAACGCCCGCTCGCGTGCCGCCGTCCTGAAGCTCGGGGCGACCTTCGAGGGCGTCCAGCGCTGGGACCGGATCGTCTGGACGGGCCGCCGGCGCAGCACTGCGATTTATTCGATCATCGCCACCGAATGGCCCGCCGTCCGGGCGGCGTTGGACCAGCGGCTCGCCGCCTTCAGCCCCTGACGCCGATGACCCGGCCTCAACGCACGGGCGCGGTCCGGGTCTGGCTGTCGGCAAAGAAGACCTGATCGGCGTGCTCAGCCACTTCCTGTGCGGTATAGGGTCGGCCAGGCTGGAAGCCCTCGGTCTCAAGCATCTTGATCTCGCGGACGCCGCGGGAGGAGACGCCCAGGACCTTGCCGGTATGGTCGGCCGCCAGGTCCGAGACCATGTAGAGTACGCCCGGCGCCACATTCTCCGGCAGGCTCAACGGATCGGGCTCGCGTCCGGCCCGTCCCGGCAGGTCGGCGGTCATGCGGGTGTAGGCGCCAGGCGCCAAGCCCATGACACGGATGCCGTACTTGCGGCCCTCGATAGCAAGAACCCGCATGAAGCCATAAATTCCCGCCTTGGCCGCCCCGTAGTTCGACTGGCCGAAATTGCCGTAAAGGCCCGAGGTGGAGCTGGTCATGACGATGACTCCGGGGCGCCCGTTGTCCTTCAGCCATTTCCAGACCGGCATGGTGCAGCAGTAGGTCCCCTTCAGGTGGACCTTCACCACCAGATCCCAGTCCGCCTCGCTGGTGTTCGCGAAGGACTTGTCGCGGAGGATCCCGGCGTTGCAGACCAGAACATCGACCTGGCCGAAGGCGTCGAGAGCGGTTTTCAGTATGTTCGCACCGCCTTCCATGGTCGAAACGTCATCGCCGTTCGCCACGGCCCGGCCGCCCTCGGCGAGGATGTCATTCACCACCTTCTGCGCCGCGCTGACGGAGCCATCTCCCGAACCGTCACGGGCGCCGCCCAGGTCATTGACCACGACCGCGGCGCCCTCTCGGGCGAAGAGCCGGGCATAGGCTTCTCCCAAGCCGCCGCCCCCGCCCGTGATGATGGCCACCTTTCCATCCAGTAGTCCCATGGTGCGTTTCCCCGCTCTTGTCTTGAGGCCGGCATCTTCCAACCGGTCCACCGGGGAGTCGAGTCCGCGCACCTGGGGCGAGGAGACCTTTCGGACTCCACAAGTCAGGGGGTTGGAGTAGGGTCAGTGGGGGAGCGGGCGCGACAGACGCCGGCGCGAGGGGGGAAGCGAAGTGTCCGGAAACCTGCCGACAGGCGAGGCCCACGGGCCGGGCGCCATCGTCGATCCGCCTATGGCCTCCGAACTGGCGGGTGACGGCCGGATGAGCCGGGGCGCGGTGGCCTGGTCGCTCTTCGAGGGCGCCCGCAACCCCTATGTTGTCCTGATCACCATCTACATCTTCGCCCCCTACGTGGCCTCGGTCATGATCGGCGACCCTGTTCGAGGGCAGGCGGTGATCTCCCAGTGGAGCCAGTATGCGGGCTGGATCATCATGGCCACGGCGCCCTTCCTCGGAGCCTCCATAGACCAGCTGGGTCGCCGGAAAATCTGGCTGGGCCTGGTGGTCGCGGCCATGGTCCCGATGATGGCGGCGCTCTGGTGGGCCAAGCCGGACGGCTCTGGCCTGTCGGTTACGGTCACCATGCTGCTCATCACCCTGATCGGCCTGGGTTTCGCCTTCTCGGAGGTGCTGCACAACTCCCTGCTCATCCGTGCGGCGGGCATGCGAGCTGCGCACAAGGCGTCAGGCCTGGCGCTCGCCTTGGGCAACGGCTTCTCGGTCCTCGCCCTCGGCTTCACGGCCTGGGCCTTCGCCCTGCCGGGGCGGGTCGACTGGGCCTGGGTGCCGGACGCCCCCCTCTTCGGCCTCGACACGGCCGCCCACGAGCACGAGCGGATCGTCGCCCTGCTCGCCGCCGGCATCTTCGCCATCGGCGCCCTGCCCCTGTTCCTGTTCACGCCGGACGCGCCCGCGACAGGGACGCCCGTCCTCAAGGCCTTCCGGAACGGAGCGCGCCAGCTCTGGGAGATGCTGGCCACCGTCCGGAACTACCGCGACGCGGCCATCTACCTCCTGAGCCGCATGGCCTTCGTCGACGGTATGAACGCCATCCTGATCTACGCCGGGGTCTACGCCGTGGGCGTGATGAAGTGGCAGGCCCTCGAAATGCTCGCCTATGGAATCCTCCTGTCCATCCTGGCCGTGCTTGGAGGCTTTGTCGGGCGTTGGATGGACGCCGCCTTCGGCCCCAAGAACGCCCTGCGGGTGGCCATCTTCATGTCCATCCTGGGCATCGTGGCCATGCTCGGCATGTCGCCCAGCCGCATCCTCTACTTCTGGACCTTCGATCCCGCAGCCTATCCGCCTGTCTGGGAGGGGCCGGTCTTCCGCACCCTGCCCGAAGTGATCTTTCTGCTGATCGGCTTTGTGAACGCGGTCTTCATCACCGCCCAATACGCCTCGGCCCGCACCATGCTGACCCGGCTGACGCCCCCAGAGAAGACGGGGGCCTTCTTCGGCGTCTACGCCCTCTCCGGCGTGGCCACCGGCTGGCTGGGCCCCATGATGGTCAACTTCGGCACCAACGTGACCCGTACCCAGCAGGGCGGCTTTGCGATGGTCATTATTCTCTTGGTCGCCGGCCTTATCGGTCTCGGATTTGTGCGCGGAGGCGGAAGAAATCTCGAGACCTAAATGCAGATCTCCTGATCTGACTTACTGTTAACTATATCTGTAAACCAAATTCAGCGGGTCGGTTTCAACTCATTGTCTTTCGGATTTACTTTGCGTTAATGTGGACCGGCCAAGGGTATTTCCGAGTGCGTGGGGAAGCCGAAAGGCTCAGCCGGGGCGTGGGGACTCCCGCCCTCCCGCGGCACGGGAGAACAGAATGTCCAGGTTGCTCGCCAGGGTCCTCCGGCAGGAGGCCTCCGCGCCCATTGTCGAATTCGGGGTCGTCGCGGCCCTGATTACGGCTGTTCTGCTGACAGCGGCCAGTCTCGGCCCCAACCGGCAGCCGGACCTGGATTCGCCGCCGGCCCTCCGTTCCGATCCTCGCTGATCCTTATCCTGCCGGCCGCCGTTGCGGCGGGCGGCGCTTTGGCCCAAATGAACCGGAGGGCCCGCGCGGGGCGCATCCGGAAGCAAGATCATGTCCGTCACCGTCACGCCTGAAGGCGGCGCAACGCCCGTTCCGGTCGTCGCTCTCTGCGAGGAAGACCTTTCGGTCTGGCGCGAGGGCGCCTCGCCCCTGGAGCAGGGTCTTGCCGGCCCGGAGTTCAGGGCCCGGCCAGGTCAGATGGTGGTCGTCCCGGGGCCTGATGGGAAGCCGGCCCGGGTCCTGCTCGGACTGGGCGCCTCGCCCGGCGAGGCGACCGCCTTCCGGACCCTGGCCGGGCGCCTGCCCCCGGGCGACTTCCGGTTGGAAGGCAAGCCCGGCGGCATGGATCCCACCGAGGCCGCCCTGGCCTTCGCCCTCGGGCTCTACCGCTTCGAGCGCTACCGGCGCCGCGACGCCGCCCCGCCTCGTCTGGTCACTCCAGGCGCCGACGAGGCCCAGGTCGCGAACCTGGCCGGGGCCTGCGCCCTCGCCAAAGACCTGATCAACACGCCCGCCAATGACCTTGGGCCCGCCGAGCTCGAGGGCGCGGCCCGGGAACTAGCGGGACGCTTCGGCGCGCAGATCGAGGTGATCACCGGGGATGAGCTCCTCACGAAGGGATATCCCGCCGTCCATGCCGTGGGTCGGGCGGCGGCCCCCGGTCGTGAGCCGCGGATGATCGAGATCACCTGGGGTGAGGCGGGGCGGCCCGGGGTCGCCCTGGTCGGCAAAGGCGTGGTGTTCGACACCGGCGGCCTTGACCTCAAGCCCTCCGCCGGTATGCGGCTCATGAAGAAGGACATGGGCGGCGCGGCCCATGTCCTGGCCCTGGGCGCCATGGTCATGGAGGCCCGCCTGCCAGTGCGGCTGTCCGTCCTCGTGCCCGCGGTAGAGAACGCCGTGAGCGGGGACGCCATGCGTCCCGGCGATGTCCTGGCCACGCGCAAGGGGCTGAGCGTGGAGGTCGGAAACACCGACGCCGAGGGGCGACTGATCCTGGCCGACGCCCTCACCCGTGCGTCGGAGCTCTCCCCTGACCTTACCCTGGACCTCGCCACCCTGACCGGCGCCGCCCGGGTCGCCCTTGGGCCCCAGCTGCCGCCCTTCTTCACGGACGACGAAGACCTCGCCGCCGCCATCGAGGCGGGTGCGCGCAAGGCGTCCGATCCCGTCTGGCGCCTGCCGCTCTGGAAGGGATACCTGGCCTCCCTGGAGACCGAGATCGCCGATCTGAAAAACGATCCGGACGCCTGGGCCCAGGCCGGCGCCATGACCGCGGCCCTCTTCCTTCAGAAGTTCGCCCCCGCTGGCGCCTGGGCCCATTTCGACATCTTCGCCTGGAACCCCCGGGCCCAGCCCGGATACCCGGTGGGCGGAGAGGCTCAGGCCATCCTGGGGCTGTTCGCCATGCTGAAGGCCCGCTACGCGTGAAGCCCGACCCCCGCCTCACCCTCGCCCGGCCGGACCTCGCCACCGGCGTCCTTGAGGGCCGCCTGGACGCCCGGCGGTTCGAGCGGCCCAGGCGGATGCAGGTCGCGGTCCCGGCGGCGTCTATCCGCCGCGCACCGCGACCGGACGCCGAGCAGCTGGACCAGATCCTGCTGGGCGAGCGCTTCGATGTCCTGGAGACCCGCGACGGCTTCGCCTGGGGCCAGGCGGTCCGGGACGGGTATGTCGGTCATGTGGCCTTCGGCGCCCTGGCGCCGGAAGGCCCCCCGCCGACGCACTGGGTGCGGGTTCCCCTGACCTACGGGTTCGAAGCCCCCTCCATCAAGTCGCGTCCGACAGGCCCGATCTCCCTCAACAGCCTGGTGACCGTCACCGCCAGGGAAGGACCGCTGGCGCTCTGCGACGCCGGCTTCTGGGTTCCGGAGTCTCACCTGGCGCCCCTGGGCGACGTCGCGGACGACCCCGCCGCTATCGCCGAGGCCCACCTCGGGGCCGCCTACCTCTGGGGCGGTCGGGAAGGGTGCGGGATCGATTGCTCGGGCCTCGTCCTCCAGTCCCTCCTCGCCTGCGGCCGCGCCTGCCCGCGGGACTCCGACCTTCAGCAGGCCCTGGGCGCCCCCGTGGCGGCGGCGGATCTGGACCGGGGGGACCTCGTCTTCTGGAAAGGTCACGTCGCCATCCTCCTGGACGGCGCCCGGATCATCCACGCCAACGCCCATCACATGGCGGTGGCTCAGGAACCCCTGAGAGAGGCGGTCGAGAGAATCCGAAAGTCCGGCGGCGGTGAGCCTACCGCCTACCGACGGCCGCTAGCCCGGACCCGACCGGAAGCGGCGTGAACCGTCCTGACGGCGGACCTCAGGCCGCGGGCTTGGGGGCCGACTCCGCCGAAGCCGCTCCCGCTGCGGGAGCCGCGTCGGCCGGAGCTGCGCCTTCAGCCGGAGCCGCTGGAGCAGCCGCGGCGGCGGGGTTCGGCGCCGGGAGGGGCAGGGTCCCGCCCTGGGCGCGCAGATAGGCGATAATGTTGACCCGATCTTCGGACTTCTTGAGGCCGACAAAGGACATCTTGGTGCCCGGA
>NZ_JADBZL010000218.1:0-5926 GCF_020402505.1 Phenylobacterium sp.
AAGCAGCTTCTGGACCTCCGCATAGGAGAGCAGGTCCGGCATGTTGTCCTTGAGGATCTCTGTCAGGTGGGTGGTGAGGACCGTGGAGGGATCGACAACCGTGTAGCCGCGGAAGGTCGCCTCTTCCCGCAGCCCTTCCTCGATCCAGGTGGCGGGCAGGCCAAACGCGGGCTCGCGCATATGCTCGCCGGGGAGTTCTACCTGGCCGCCCCGGGGATCCATGGCCATCAGCGAGCCCAAGCGGACCTCTCCTGCGCCGGCTTCAAGCTCCTTGATGCGGATGAGATAGCCTTGGGATGCCAGCCGCATGTTATCGAGGATGCGCACCGGCGGCATGACGAAGCCGTACTCAGAGGCCAGGGCTTTACGCAGGGCTTTGATCTGATCGGTTAGACGCCGACCCTCCAGATCGTTGATCAGAGGCAGGAGCCCATAGCCTAGCTCTATCTTGATCTCGTCTATGGCGAGGGTCTGACTGATCGGCTCCTCGACATCCTGCGGCGGGGCGCTGGTGTCCTCAATGCCGAGGACATCCGTGAGGCCCGCCCCGGAGGATCGTCTCCAGGCCAGCGCGGCGGCGGCGATGGAGAGGACGGCGAAGGGAATGACCGGCATGCCCGGGATCAGGGCGATCACGCCCGAGGCGGCGGACACCATGCCCAGGCTGATGGGGTTCATCGCCAGTTGAGTGACGAGGGCCTGGTCGGTCGAACCGTCGACACCGGCGTTGGAGACCAGGAAGCCGGCGGCGATCGAGATGATAAGGGCCGGAATCTGGGTGACCAAGCCGTCGCCAATGGTCATGAGGGTGTAGGTTGAGGCGGCGTCGCCGAGGGGCATACCGTGCTGCAGGGTGCCGATCAGAATCCCGCCGATGATGTTGATCGCCACAATGATGAGGCCGGCGATGGCGTCCCCGCGGACGAACTTGGAGGCGCCGTCCATGGAGCCGAAGAAGGTGGACTCCTGCTCAAGCTCCTTGCGCCGCCGCCGGGACTCGTCCTGGTCGATCAGACCCGCCGACAGGTCCGCGTCGATCGCCATCTGCTTCCCGGGCAGGGAGTCGAGGGTGAACCGGGCGGCGACTTCGGCGATGCGGCCCGAACCCTTGGTGATCACCACGAAGTTCACGATCACCAGGATGGCGAAGACAATGATCCCGATCGTGAAGTTGCCGCCGGTCATCAACCGGCCAAAGGCTTCGATCACCTTTCCGGCCCCATGCACGCCCTCATGGCCGTGGGCGAGGATCAGCCGGGTCGAAGCCACATTCAGGGCCAGGCGGAACAGGGTGGTGACCAGCAGGACGGTCGGAAACGATGTGAATTCCAGGGGCTTCTTGATGAACAGCGAAGTCATCAAGATCAGGATGGAGGAGGCCAGGGAGATGGCCAGAAGAGCGTCCAGCAGAAAGGCCGGAACCGGAAGGATCAGTAGAACCAGAACCGAGATGACGCCCAGCGCAAGCGCGACCTCGCCCCGCACCAGCCACTTGATGATCTGGCCTGAAGTCAGTCTCTGTGAGGAGGGCCCCGGAAGGGTCGCGTCGGTCACCGTTCAGCTCCTCAGGCCGCGCTCGCGCCCATTTGCGGGGCCGGCACGTTCACGCCCGCCTCCGAGTATTCCTTGAGCTTGTTGCGCAGGGTCCGGATCGAGATGCCGAGGATGTTCGCGGCGTGGGTGCGATTCCCGAGACAGTGTTCCAGGGTATCGATGATGAGCTGCTGCTCCATGGCCGCCACTGTCTGGCCCACGAAGCCACGGGATACGGCTTCGGCGGCGGTCGCCGCGGCCTGCGCAGTCCGTGCGGCGGGATCGGCCGGACCCAGGGGTTGGCCATCCGGAAGACGGATGGCGGACTCGTCGATCTCGGGACCGTTCGCGAGGAGCACCGCCCGGTGCATGGCGTTCTCCAATTCGCGGACATTACCGGGCCACCGGTGAGCCAGAAGCCTTCGCTGCGCCTCCGCAGACAGCGCCTTGGCGGGAACGCCGTTGGCGGCGGCGTATTTGCGGATGAAGAATTCCGCCATCGGCAGAACGTCGCCGGGCCGCTCGCGCAGCGGCGGAAGCCTGAGGTTGACCACATTCAGCCGGTAAAGGAGGTCTTCCCGGAAGGCGCCCTCGCGGACCGCCTGGGCAAGGTCGCGGTTGGAGGTGGCCAGGATGCGGATGTCCACCTTGACCGGCTGAGAGCCGCCGACGCGATCTATCTCACGCTCCTGGATGGCTCTCAGGAGCTTGGCCTGAAGGCGGGCGTCCATCTCGGAGATTTCGTCCAGCAGCAGGGTGCCGCCGTTGGCTTCTTCGAACTTGCCGATCCGCCTCGCCAGAGCGCCGGTGAAGGCGCCCTTCTCGTGACCGAAGAGTTCGCTCTCGAGAAGGTTTTCGGGGATCGCTGCGCAGTTGACGGAGATGAACGGCTTGCCGCTCCGCCGGGATTTCTGGTGGACATGGCGGGCGACGATTTCCTTACCAGACCCGCTTTCGCCGGTGATCAGAATCGAGGCCTCCGACGGCGCCACCTGCTCGGCCATGGCGATCACCGCCCGCATGGCGACGTCCTCGGCGATCATCGGCCGATTGTCGTCGGAGACGGCCGCAAGGACAGCGGCGATCATCTCGGCGTCAGGCGGCAGGGGGATGAATTCCTTGGCTCCGGCGCGGATGGCGTCCGCCGCCTTGCGGGCATCGGGATCCACGCCGCAGGCGACGACTGGCGCCCTTATGCGTTCGGCCTCGTTGGCGGCGATCAGAGCGCCGATGTCCAGATTGTAGTCGACCAGCAGGAGGTCGGCCCCCTGGCCGGCGCGCAGGGCGTGGGTGGCTGCGGCGATGGTCTCCACGTGGCTGACCTTGGCGCCCTGAGACATCGCCATCTTCACAGCTGACGCCATTTGTCCGTTCAGTTGTCCGACGACCAGAAGTCGCATCTTTCCGTCTCCGTTATGTAAACCGGGTCATCAGACCTGGGTGTCGCCGTCCTTGATGATTTCCGTCATGGTCACGCCCAGGCGTTCCTCGACGATCACCACCTCACCGCGCGCCACAAGGCGGTTGTTGACATAGATATCAATGGCTTCCCCGACCCTGCGGTCCAGCTCGAGTACACTTCCTGAGTTGAGCTGAAGCAACTGGGAGACGCTGAGGGTGGCGCGTCCAAGAACCGCTGAGATCGAGACAGGGACGTCGAAGATTGGGGCCAGATCGGTGGCCGTCTTCTCACCCTCGTCTCCTGCGGCGGCGGCCGGGTCGCCGCCGGGACCCAGCTCGTCGAGCTCGAGTTCATTATCGCTCATGATGTCCTAGCCTTTCTCGCCGGGATCCAGAGGTTCAGCATGCAGCCCTTCCGTCGCCAGGGCGGCCTTCAGAGTGTCCGAAATCCGCTGCGCCGCCGCGTCCGGGTCATAGCTCGCCGATCCATCCCCGAAGTCGAGGGTGAAGGCGGCGCCGGAATGGCCGGGGTCCTCCCGGACCAGAATCTGCCCCGCAAAGCCGCCCGCAGCAGCCGTCGCCGAGAGAATCTCCTGGAGGCCCTCTGCCCGTCCGGGCGCCACGGCGACCATGAGCCGGGGCTCGGACTCAATCTCCCGGGCGAGGCTTTCAAGCGCCTTCTGGAGGGCCGCACGAGGAAACAGATCCAGCACCTCGCCGGCAATGGCTCGGCCGCAAGCAAGAGCAAGAGCCGCCGAGCCTTCGCGGTGCGCGTGAGCGACCCGGGCCAGCCCGCCCAGGCCTTCCCTGGCGCTGCTGGCGATCTCAGCCAGGGCTCGCGCCTGGATTGCAGCCATATCCCCGAGGGCCTTCTGCTCGCCGTCAGAGAACGCCTGGCTGCGGATGGCTTCTACTTCCTCGGCAGAGAAGAAGCGCTTCTGGCGCGCCTTCGACTGGGTGACATTGCCGCCGCCGTCGAAGACCGTGTCGAAGCCGAATTTCTCAAGGATGGGCTCGCTCATCAGTAGATCAGCTCATCGTCGCCACTGGAGCCCGCCAGCATGATCTCGCCCCTTTGAGCCAGGTCCTTGGCTGTCTGCACCATGGCCATCTGGGCCTGTTCCACGTCTCGGAGGCGCACCGGCCCCATGTTCTCCATGTCCTCGCGAAGGATCCGGGAGGCGCGTTCGGACATGTTCGAGAAGAAGAGGTTCCGCAGATCATCCGAGGTCCCCTTCAGCGCGAGACCCAGCTGCACCTTGTCCACCGAGCGGATGAGGGTTTGGACGCTGCCGGGATCCAGCTTTGACAGGTCCTCGAAGACGAACATGAGGGCCCGAATCCGCTCGGCGCTGTCGCGATTGCGCTCCTCAAGGGCCGAGATGAAACGCGCCTCTGTCTGGCGGTCGAAAGAGTTGAAAATCTCGGCCATCATCTCGTGGCTGTCGCGCTTGGACGTCCGCGCGAGGTTCGACATGAATTCCGCGCGGAGCGTCTGCTCGATCTTGTCGAGAATCTCGCGCTGGACGGGCTCCATCCGCAGCATCCGGGTGACGCACTCCATGGCGAAGTCTTCCGGCAGGGCGCCGAGGACCCGAGCGGCGTGATCCGGTTTGACCTTGGACAGCACCACCGCGACTGTCTGTGGGTATTCATTCTTCAGGTAGTTGGCGAGGACGCCTTCGCTGACATTGCCCAGCTTGTCCCACATGGTCCGGCCCGCCGGACCGCGGATCTCCTCCATGAGGGAGTCGACCTTCTCCGGATCCAGGAAGGAGGCCAAGAGGCGCTGGGTCTGCTCGAACGAACCCATGACCGTGCCGCCGCCGGACACGTTCGAGATGAATTCGACGAGGAGAGACTCGACCACGTGGGACTGCACAGTTCCCAGGGTGGCCATGGCCTGGGAAATCTCGCGGATCTCCTCCTCGTCCAGCATCTGCCAGATGGCGGTATGCTCCTCTCCCAGCGACAAGAGGACGATGGCCGCCTTCTCCGGCCCCGTCAGCTGGGAGGTGTCTGTGATCATGGATGACTTCTTCTCCCCTTCGCTCATGTCGGCTGGTGCAGCCAGGTGCGGAGCATGGCTACGGATTCCTCAGGATTGGACTCCACGAACTCGGCGACCCGCTTCACAGAGCTGGCCTTCACCTGACCCTCGATCCGGGCGATCTCGATTCTTTGCTCCATCTCCGTCTGGTCCGGGCCGGGAAGGGCGAGCGGCCCGCCGGTGGAGGGATCGACCGGCAGCATCCTCTGACCGTCGCCGGTGGTCGCCAAACGGGTGACGCCGGTCCTGGCGCCCATGCCGCTTCTGAACAACGGACGGACGACGAAGAAGATGGTCAGCAGGGCGACGATAAGCAGGATCACCCACTGGACGAGCTGCATGATGTCGTTCTTGTCGAAGCCCATGAGGGGGTTGGCGGCCACCACACCGCCGCCGAGACCATCGGCGTTGGGAAACTGGACATTGATCACCGTCACCTGGTCGCCGCGCTGCTGATCGAAACCTACTGCCGTGCGCACCAGTTGCTCGATCCTCTGCATCTCTTCGGCAGGACGCGGTGTATAGGCGCCCGGCTTCCCATCCTCCCCTGGGGGGGCTGTGACGCCGTCCACGGCGACTGCGACGGACAGGCGCTTGATCTGGCCGGGCTCCTTCACCTCCGTTCGGATGGTTTTGGAGATGTCGTAGTTCGTTGTGGTGCCCGTGCGTCCCGAGTTCGAAGCGATCAATCCCTCAGGATTCGGCGGTGCGCCGGGGATGTTGGCCGCCGCCGTCACCTGGCCGGTCTGAGTCGGCTGATTCTCGTTGGCGTTTTCCTCGCTGGTCGTCTCCGAGCGGACCACCTGTCCGTCCGGATCGAAGGTCTCCTCCTGAATTGTGACCTGGGACAGGTCGAGTTCGGCGGTGACGTTGACCCGAGCCTTGCCCTGGCCGACCACGCCTTCGACCATGGTCTTCACCGTCTTGGCGATGCGCGCCTCG
>NZ_JADBZL010000219.1:0-5621 GCF_020402505.1 Phenylobacterium sp.
GGCGGCCTGCGGGTGCGCCTGGACCTGCCCCGCAGCGCCGATTGATCGCCGTGTACCCCTCGCGCCGGCGGTCCAAAACGTCTACATGGCGCCCATGGTCGTTTTCTGGACGGCGGCGGGGCTCCTTGCGGTCGCCGCTGCGGCAGTCATCCTCCTCCGGGCCGCCCGGTCCGCGCCCCAGTCCGGGCTGGAGGACCCGACTCTCGACGTCTACCGCCGACAGCTCGCCGAAATCGACGACCTGGCCGACCGCGGCCTCATGGAGCCCGCCGAGCGGGAGGCCGCGCGGGCGGAGGCGGGCCGCCGCTTGCTGGTCGCCGCCGACTCTGCGGCGGTCGGATGGACCGCGCCCACCGGGCAGCGTCCCGTGTTGCTCGCCGCCGCGGCAGGCGTCGGCCTGGCCGCCCTGGCGGCATATCTGGTCCTCGGGCGGCCAGGCCTCCCTGACCAGCCCCTCGACAGCCGGATCGAGACCTGGCGGGCAGGGCAGCTGACCGACCTGACCCCACCCCAGCTGGCGGCTGTCCTGCGCGAGGCCCTCAAGGTGCGGCCGGAGGCCGAGGGCTACCGTTTCCTCGCCCTGGCGGAGGCCCAGTCGGACAACCCCGCCGCCGCCGCCCGCGCTCTTCGTCGGGCGATCGCTCTGGCGCCCGGGCGCGCCGACCTCTGGGAGATGTTGGGCCTCAGTCTCCTGGCCCGGTCCCAAGGAGAGATCACCGCAGAGGCGCGCGAGGTCCTGACCGAGGCCGTCCGCCTCGACCCCCGGTCGTTGCCGGCGCGCTTCCACCTCGCCCGCGGACGGGCGGCCTCCGGGGACCAGGAAGGTGCGATCCGGGACCTTGAGGCGATCGCCGCTGAGCTGCCCGCCGGCGATCCCCGTCGCGCCGATATTGACGCCGCCATCCGAGAGGTCCGCGCGCCCGCCGCGCCCGCGATGGAGGGACCAACCTCCGAAATGATCGGCCAGATGGTGGCCGGCCTCGCCAAGCGCCTCGAGCTCAATCCCGATGACCCCGACGGCTGGGTCAGGCTGGTCCGCTCCTATGCTGTCCTCGGGGACGCCGCTCGACGCGATTCCGCTCTGGACCGTGCGAGCCGCAGGTACTCCGGCCAGCCCCAGATCCTCGAACAGCTCGAGAAGGCCGCCGCAGCGGAGCCTATGAAATGACTGGCTGGATGCCCCGATCCCCTCGCGCGCGCCGGCGCCTGACCGTGATCGCCGTCGTCGCCCCGGTCCTGGCCCTTGCAGCGGGCCTCACTCTTTGGGGGCTCCGGGACTCCATCTCCTACTTCTACACCCCGGCCCAGGCCGACGCCGCACGCCCGCCGCCCGGGCAGTCTGTGCAGTTGGGGGGCCTCGTGGTCGACGGGAGCGTCGTCCATCACACAGATGGCCGGGTCGAGTTCAGCATCCGGGACAATATCGCCGCGGACCGGATCCACTTCCGGGGCGACCTGCCCGACCTGTTCCGGGAGGGGCAGGGTATCGTCGCCACCGGCGCCTTCCGGTCGGACGGGGTCTTCGAGGCTCGGCAGGTCCTCGCCAAGCACGATGAGACCTACATGCCCAAGCAGGTGGCGGACTCCCTGAAGGCCCAGGGCGAATGGCGTGGCGACGGCGCGCAGAGGCCAGCGTCATGATCGTCGAGTTCGGCGCCTTCGCCCTGATCCTGGCCCTTGTCCTGTCCCTGGCGCAGACGGGCCTGTCAGCCGCCGGCCGGATGCGGCGTTCGATGTTGCTCACGGGGGCTGGAGAGGGCGCAGCCCTGGCGAGCTTTGGCGTGCTCTCCCTGTCCTTCGCCGCCCTCGTCTACGCCTTCGTCGTCTCGGACTTCTCGGTGGCGAACGTGGCGGCCAACTCGCACTCCGAAAAGCCGGTGCTCTATCGCGTAGCCGCCGCCTGGGGCAGCCATGAGGGCTCGATGCTGCTCTGGAACATCGCCCTGACAGGCTTCGGGGCGGTGCTGGCGGGACGTGGCCGCGACCTGCCCCGGGACCTCAAGGCCAGCGCCGTGGCGGTCCAGGGTCTGATCGGCTCGGTCTTCCTCGCCTATACGGTTCTGGCTTCCAATCCCTTCGTACGGCTGGCGGACCCGCCGGTGGAGGGGCGCTCCCTCAACCCCCTGCTCCAGGATCCCGCCCTGGCGGTGCATCCGCCCTTCCTCTACGCCGGCTATGTCGGCATGTCGGTGGTCTTCTCCCTTGGCGTGGCCGCCCTGGTCGAAGGACGTATCGATGCGGCCTGGGCCCGCTGGGTCCGCCCCTGGGCCCTGGCGGCCTGGAGCTTCCTGACCATCGGCATCGCCCTGGGGTCATACTGGGCCTACTACGAGCTCGGCTGGGGCGGCTGGTGGTTCTGGGATCCCGTGGAGAACGCCAGCTTCATGCCCTGGCTTGTCGGCGCGGCCCTGCTGCACTCTGCGGTCGTGACCGAGAAGCGGGGGGCGCTGCCGGGCTGGACCGTCTTTCTCGCCCTTACGGCGTTCAGCTTCTCGATGCTGGGGGCTTTCCTCGTTCGGTCCGGGGTCCTGACCTCGGTCCACGCCTTCGCTGTCGATCCGACACGGGGCGTGCTGCTGCTGGCCATCCTCCTGAGCCTCGCCGGTCCGGCTTTCGCCCTGTTCGCCTGGCGGGCGCCCAAGCTCGCCCCCGGCGGCCTGTTCGCTCCGGTCAGCCGGGAGAGCGCCCTTGTGGCGAACAACATCCTGCTTTCCGCAGCGACGCTCACGGTCCTGCTCGGCACCCTCTTTCCCCTGATCCGGGAGGCGGTCACCGGCGAGGCGATTTCGGTGGGACCGCCATACTTCAACCTGACCTTCAACCCGCTGATGGCCATTCTGTGCCTTCTGGTTCCCTTCGGCCCCCTGCTCGCCTGGAAGCGGGCCGACCTCGCGCCTGCGATGCGGACCTTGATTCCCGCCCTGATCATCGGCGTCGCCATTGGCCTTGCAGCCCTTTGGCTGCTGACCCCGCGCAAGGCGTTCGCCAGTCTCGGCCTGGCCCTCGGGGCGTGGCTGATCGTCGGCGCCCTGGCCGAAGCGGCCCAGCGGGTGCGGCTGTTCCGTGCGCCCTTGGCGGAGTCCCTGCGTCGGATGAGGGGCCTGCCCCGGGGCGCATGGGGGGCCACGCTGGCTCACGCTGGCTTGGGGATCTTTGTCATCGGCGCCTGTTTCGAGACCGCCTGGAAGATCGAGGCGGCGCAGACCCTCGCTCCCGGACAGTCCCTGAAGGTCGGCGCCTGGGAGCTGGTTCTGAGGGATGTGCGCCTTGTGGACGGGCCCAACTATGAAGCCGAGAAGGCGCGGATCTCCGCCCGGCGTGACGGGCGGGAGGTCTGCATGCTCACGCCCTCCCAGCGCTTCTATCCCACCGGCGGAGAGACCACCTCCGAAGTCGCCATCTGCAATGTCGATGTCAGTCATCTGTACGTCGTGCTCGGCGAGCGGCGGGAGGGTCCTGGCGGCGCCCCCGTCTGGCTTGTCCGCGGCTACTGGAACCCCCTGGCGGTCCTCATCTTTGCGGGACCCGCGGTCATGGCCTTGGGTGGCTTCATCTCGCTGACCGACCGCCGGCTACGATTGGCCCCTGGCCGGCGCCGGGAGGCCCGGACGTGAGGCGCGCCGGCCTCGCCCTCGCCGCCGCCCTGGCGTCGGCCCTGTGCCTGGCTGCGGCGTCCGATCCCGCCGAGCGTCTGCCGGACCCGGCTCAGGAGGCCCGTGCGCGCACCCTCTTCAAGGAGGTGCGCTGCATGGTCTGCCAGAACGAGTCCATCGAGGACTCCCAGGCCGAGCTCGCCGTCGACCTCCGCCGCCTGGTCCGCGAGCGCGTCGCAGCGGGCGATGACGATGTGGCCGTCCGACGCTGGCTGGTGGAGCGCTACGGCGAGTTTGTCATGCTCCGTCCCGCTTTCTCGATCGCCAACCTTGTCCTCTGGCTGGCGCCCTTGGCCGCGGTGATGGTGGGCGGCCTGGCCCTCATGGCCCGGGTCCGAGGCGCCGGTGCGGAGACCGAATGGTTCACCCCGGAGGAGTCCGCCCGGCTGGCGGAGCTGGTCCGGACCGCAGATGGACACGATCCTGCCTTCAAATCGTCTCCCGACGATCCCAAAGCATGACGTAATCCTCATTTGAGCGGTGCGCCGCTCTTTGGCATGAAGGTTCACGCCCGGCTGCGTCGGTTCGCGGCGGGCCGCAGGGAAAGAAGAGCGCAATATGAGCTCGACCAAGAGCAGATACCTGATCGGCGCCCTCGCCGGGGTCCTCGTCGCCGGCACGGCCATGGCGGCCGCAGGCCTGACCGCCGCCGACCGCACCAGTCCTCAGCCGTCGGGCGCCGCCGCCGCGGCCAGTGCGGCTTCGAACTTCGGGCCGCCGCCTGGCGCGCCGATGTCGTTCGCCGATATCTTCGAGAGGGTCTCGCCGGCGGTTGTGTCGATCAACGTCACCACCCGGGTCGACGTCAGCAGGATGCCGCGGCAGATCCCCGGCCTGCCCTTCGAGTTCCGGCCCCCGCGCCAGGGCGACGACGAGGACGGCGAGGGCGAGGGACCGCGCGGTCCCCGCCGCCAGTCGGCCGGGTCAGGCTTCTTCATCACCGCCGACGGCTACCTGGTCACCAACGCCCACGTGATCGAGGATGCCGAAAGCATCAAGGTGGTCCTCAAGGATGAGACCGAGCTTGACGCCACCGTGGTCGGCCGGGACGAGGGCACCGATATCGCCGTCCTCAAGGTCAAGGGCTCGGGCTACACCTTCGTCAACTTCGAGAACTCCGCCCGGCCCCGGGTCGGCGACTGGGTCCTGACAGTGGGTAACCCCTACAATCTCGGAGGGACCGCAACAGCCGGCATCGTCTCGGCCTACGGACGCGACATCGATCAGACCTTCGTGGACTACATCCAGCTCGACGCCCCCATCAACCGGGGTAATTCGGGCGGTCCGACCTTCGATGCCTATGGTCGGGTGATCGGCGTCAACACCGCGATCTTTTCGCCCACCGGCGGATCGGTGGGGATCGGCTTCGCCGTGCCAGCGGAGGTGGCGGCCCGGGTTTCCCGGCAGCTGATCGCCAACGGCAAGGTGGTGCGCGGCTATATCGGCGCGACCATCCAGAACTTCGACGAAGACATGGCCGCCGCCCAGGGCATGGCGGGTCAGAAGGCCGCTATCGTCGCCGAACTGATTCCCGGCGGACCCGCCGAAAGGGCGGGCCTGGTGATCGGCGACATCGTCCTTTCGGTCAACGGCGTCCGGGTTCGTTCGTCCTCTGAAATGACGCGTCAGGTGGCGAAGGCCTCACCTGGCGATCTGCTCCGCCTGGAGATCATCAGGGGCGGCAAGCCTCGCACTATCGAGATCCGCTCGGGGGTCCGCCCGCCCGAGGCTCAACTCGCCGGTGGTCCCGGCGGACCGAATGGCGGGACGCCGGGTCCTGGCAGGCCGGGGCCTTCCGCTGGCCAGAGCCTTCTGGGCATGACGGTCGCGCCCCTCGATGACGCCGGCCGCCGTCGGGCCGGCCTGCCGGCCGACGCGCGCGGGCTGCTGGTCTCATCCGTCGAGCGGTCCTCGGATGCGGCCGAAAGGGGCCTGCAGGCGAACGACGTCCTGTTGCGTGCGGGTGAC
>NZ_JADBZL010000022.1:0-31183 GCF_020402505.1 Phenylobacterium sp.
ATCGTCCGCCAGGAGGACGAGCCCAAGGCGAAGCTGATCGAGGCCTTTGACCTGTCCGACCTGCAGGCCGAGGCCATTCTGAACACCCGGCTGCGGCAACTGGCCCGGCTGGAGGAGATGGAGTTGCGGCGTGAGCACGCTGACCTGGCCGAGGAGCGCGACGGCCTGAACAGCCTGCTGGGCTCCGACCGGGCCCAGTGGAAGCTGGTGGGGGTGGGCCTGCGGGACGTCCGCGACCTGCTGGAAAAGGACGGAAGTCTGACCCGCCGGCGGTCAACCTTCGAATCCGCGCCCGAGGTGGACGCCGAGGCGGCCCTTGAGGCCCTGATCGTACGCGAGCCGATCACCGTCATCCTCTCCGAGCGCGGCTGGATCCGGGCTGTGAAGGGCCGCGTCGAGGATCCCTCCGAGATCAAGTACAAGGAAGGAGATGCTCAGGGTTTCATCGTCCCGGCCGAGACCACCGACAAGCTGCTCCTCTTTGCCTCCGACGGCCGGTTCTTCACCCTGGCCTGCGACAAGCTGCCGGGCGGGCGCGGGCACGGGGAACCGGTCCGGCTGATGCTGGAGCTGGACGACCGGACCGAAATCGTCGCCGTCTTCCCGCACCGGCCTGGCGGCCGGCGGTTCGTGGCTTCGAAGGAGGGCTACGGCTTCCTCCTGCCGGAGGCGGAGGCCTTGGCCATGCGTCGGGCGGGCAAGCAGGTCCTCACCGCCGGCAAGGGTGGGGCGGCCTTCGCCCTGCCTGTGGAGGGCGACCATGTCGCCGTGGTCGGCGACAATGGCAAGATCCTGGTCTTCCCGCTCGAGGAGTTGCCAGAAATGCCCCGCGGCAAGGGCGTCAAGCTCCAGGCCTATCGTGAGGGCGGGCTGCGGGACGGCCTTGTCTTCCGGGCGGAGGAGGGCGCAGCCTGGATCGACGCTGCGGGCCGGACCCGGGCCTGGACCGACTGGCGCGACTGGGCGGGCCGACGCGCGGGGGCGGGCCGTCTCGCCCCCCGGGGTTTCCCCGCCAGTCGCCGTTTCCGGCCCGCCTGAGGGCGGGGACTCAAAACACGGCTTTGCCGCAGTGATCCGCCGAGTCTAGTCTGCCCGCCATTCTCATGGGGGGATTCCATTGACTCAGTTTTTCCGAAGCCTGGCCACGGCCGTCGCCGTCGCAGCACTCATTTCCGCGCCGCAGGCGCTGGCCGCCCCACGCAAGGCCGCCGAGATCAAGCCTGAGGCCGTGGGCTTCGACTCTGCGCGCCTGAAGCGCCTGGACGACGCCATGGCCAAGGTGGTCGCAGATGGCCGGGTCGCGGGCATGACGACCCTGCTGGTGCGTCATGGCCAGGTCGTCGGCTTCAAGACCTACGGCAAGAAGGACCTCGCGTCCGGCGCGCCGATGGAGAAGGACACCATCTTCCGCATCTACTCCATGACAAAGCCGATCACCGGCGTGGCCATGATGATCCTCTTCGAGGAAGGCAAGTGGAAGCTGGATGACCCGGTCACCAAGTTCATTCCCGAGTTCAAGAACCTGCGGGTCATGACGGGGGTGGACGACAAGGGGAACATGATCACCGTTCCCGTCGAGCGCCCGCCCACCATGCGCGAGATCATGAGTCACACCGCCGGCTTCGGTTACGGACTCGGCGACCGGCATCCCGTGGACCGGATGTTCCGCGACAAGCGGGTGCTGGGGGCCACCGGGCTGAACGACATGATCACCCGGATTGCGGACATCCCGCTGATGTTCCAGCCCGGTACGGCCTGGTATTACTCGGTCTCGGTCGACATCCAGGGGGCCATAGTCGAGCGGATCAGCGGCCAGACCCTCGGCGCCTTCATGGAGGAGCGCATCTTCCGCCCGCTCAAGATGGTGGATACCGGATTCTACGTGCCCGCGGGCAAGACGGATCGTCTGGCGACCCTCTACATGACGGATCCCAAGACCCGTCAGAACGTTCTCGCCACCGCCATTTTCGACAACCCGCCGCCGGACTACACCAAGCCGCCTGCGGCGGAATCGGGGGGCGGCGGCCTGGTCTCCACCACCTCGGACTATGGCCGGTTCTCCCAGATGCTGCTCAACGGCGGCGAGCTGGACGGCGCCCGGATCCTGGCCCCGGCGACGGTGGAGCTGATGCGCACCAACGTCATCCCCAAGAGCGTACTTGTGACTTCCAACGGCACCTCGGGCTCGCGCTTCAACGAGGCGGTGGGCTTTGGCCTCGACTTCATGGTCAACATGGATCCGCGCGCCTCGGGCAGTCTCGAGGGCGCCAACACCATGAGCTGGGGGGGCGCCGCCGGCACATGGTTCTGGATCGATCCGACCAATGATCTCTACTTCGTCGGCATGGTCCAGCGGCTTGGCGGCACCGGCGGCGAGGACCTCGGAACGGCCGCCCGGACCTTGACCTACCAGGCCCTGGTCGACCCCAAGAAGTAGGCGTCCGGGACGGCTTCGGACGGCGCGCGGGGGGCGGAAACCTTGACTTTCCGCCCCTTGCATGCGCCCTTCCGCGCCTTGGATTCCGGAGCCCCTTCGACCCCATGCACGCCTATCGCACCCACACCTGCGGCGCCCTTCGCGCCTCCGACACCGGCCAGTCCGTTCGCCTGTCGGGGTGGATCCATCGCAAGCGCGATCATGGCGGCCTGGTCTTCTTGGACCTGCGCGACCACTACGGCCTGACCCAGCTGGTCTTCGCCCCCGAGACCCCCGGCTTCGCCACCATCGAGCGCCTTCGCGCCGAGAGCGTCATCCGGATTGACGGCGAGGTCGTGGCCCGCACCCCCGAGACCGTGAACCCGAACCTCGCCACCGGCGAGATCGAGGTGCGCGTGCGCGCCGTCGAAGTTCTGTCCGAGGCCGCCGAGCTGCCCCTGCCGGTCTTCGGCGAGCCGGACTATCCGGAAGAGATCCGGCTGAAGCACCGGTATCTGGACCTGCGGCGCGAGACCCTCCACCGGAACATCGTCCTGCGCTCGAAGGTCATCCACTCGATCCGCAACCGGATGATCGACCAGGGCTTCCTGGAGTACCAGACCCCGATCCTGACGGCCTCGTCGCCGGAAGGCGCCCGGGACTTCCTGGTGCCCTCGCGGATGCATCCGGGGACCTTCTACGCCCTTCCGCAGGCGCCCCAGCAGTTCAAGCAGCTGCTGATGGTGTCTGGCTTCGACCGTTACTTCCAGATCGCCCCCTGTTTCCGGGACGAGGACCTGCGCGCCGACCGCAGCCTGGAGTTCTACCAGCTCGATGTCGAGATGAGCTTCGTCACCCAGGAGGACGTCTTCGCCGCCATCGAGCCCGTCATGCACGGCGTGTTCGAGGAGTTCGCCGACGGCAAGCCGGTCACCCCCTATCCCTTCCCGCGCATTCCCTATCGGGAGGCCATGCAGAAGTACGGCTCCGACAAGCCGGACCTGCGCAACCCCCTGGTCATGCAGGACGTCTCCGAGCCCTTCCGCGGTGGCGGCTTCGGCGTCTTCGCCCGCATGCTGGAGACCCCGAAGACCGCGATCTGGGCCATCCCGGCGCCGGGCGGCGGCGGCCGGGCCTTCTGCGACCGGATGAACAGCTGGGCGCAGTCCGAAGGCCAGCCGGGCCTGGGCTACATCTTCTGGCGCGAGGGCGAGGAGGGCGGCGCGGGTCCGATCGCCAAGAACCTCGGTCCCGAGCGCACCGAGGCGATCCGCCAGCAGCTGGGCCTGAAGGTGGGCGATGCGGCCTTCTTTGTCGGCGGCGATCCGAAGGTCTTCGCCAAGTTCGCCGGCCTCGCCCGCACCCGGGTCGGGACCGAACTGGGCCTGGTGGACGAGAACCGCTTCGAATTCGTCTGGATCGTCGACTTCCCGATGTTCGAGCTGAACGAGGAGACCGGGCTGGTGGACTTCTCCCACAACCCCTTCTCGATGCCGCAGGGCGAGCTTGAGGCGCTGAACACCCGCGATCCGCTCGACATCCTGGCCTACCAGTACGACATCGTCTGCAACGGCTACGAGCTCTGCTCGGGGGCCATCCGGAACCACCGGGCGGACGTCATGCTGAGGGCCTTCGAGATCGTCGGCATGGGGGCGGAAGACGTGGAGAGCGCCTTCGGCGGCATGCTCAACGCCTTCCGCTATGGCGCGCCGCCACACGGGGGCCTGGCGCCCGGCATTGACCGGATCGTCATGCTGCTGGCCGGCCAGACGGCCATCCGCGAGGTCATCGCCTTCCCGATGAACCAGCAGGGCCAGGACCTCTTGATGAGCGCGCCATCGCCCGTCGAGGACAAGCAGCTCAAGGAGCTGCACATCCGCACGGCCCTGCCGATCAAGGCCTGAGGCCGGGGCAAGTCCGCGGGGCAGGCGCACGGCGTCGACGGCGCAGGCGGCGTCGAGCTTCTCCTGCCGGAGGTTGCGGACGCCCCCAGGGTCGACCCCGCAGATCTGAGCGTTCTCGAGGTCGAGGCGGTCTGGAGCCACTGCACCCAGCGTGAGTCCTGCGGGCTGCGGGACCAGAGGCGGCCCCCGGACCGTCCTGGTGCGTCTGGGTGCTCGCTGGTGGATAACCCCTGACCCTGTAGACCTCTTGGGGGAGGGCTCGGCGAGGGTCCGCTTGCGGATGTCGAGCCAAGGATGAAATTCGACCCGAAGCGGTCATTGTCAGCCGCGTACAGCGGACTAAATGTCCGGGGTGGCGAGCAGAATTGGAGGCGTCGTGAGCGATCCGGAACAAGCAAGAGCGAACCAGATCAGACACCTCGAAGCGAATACAGGTTCGTCGATTAGCGAGAGGCGCGCGGCGGTATCCGCGGCGGGCCACGACCTTAACCACTCGACAGGTGACCGCCCATGATCAAGCCGACCTCGACTGTTGCGAACAAGCCGGACCGTTCTCCGCGTCCGTGGGCGATTGCGCTCGCCGGCGCATTGGTGCTGACCGGCGGGGCCGTCGCCGCCGTCGCGGCCCTGGCAGGGCCCTCAGCCCCACCCAACGCGCCGTTCCGGATCGAGGAAATCGCCGACCTCGACCAGCCCTGGGCCATGACCTTCCTGCCCGACGGCCGCATGTTGATCACCGAGAAGGCTGGCCAGCTGTTGATGCTCTCAGCAGACGGCAAACAGCGGAAGACCGTGACCGGGACCCCCGCCGTGACGTCCCAGGGACAGGGCGGGCTGATGGATGTCGTGCTTCACCCCCGGTTCGCCAAAAACCGGATGGTTTACTTCAGCTATTCGGAAGCCGCCGGGAAGGACTCGAGCCTGGTCCTGGCGCGCGGCGTGTTCAACGACGGAGACGCCCCGTCGCTACGCAACGTCCAGACGCTTTTCCGCGGCCCCAAGTATGACGCGAGGGCGGGCCACTATTCTGGCCGCATCGCATTCTCGCCCGAGGGCAAGCTGTTTTTCGCCGTCGGTGATCGCCAGCAGTGGGACGGTTTCCAGCGCACGGATCCGCAGGATATCAAAATCCTCTCAGGCAAGGTTCTGCGCCTCAACGACGACGGCGCGCCGGCAGCCGGCAATCCCCTGGCGGCGCGCGGCGGTGATCCCGCCATCTGGACCTATGGCCACCGCAACCCGCTCGGCCTGGCGTTCGACGCAAACGGCAACCTGTGGGAGCAGGAGATGGGCCCTCTGGGCGGGGACGAGGTCAATCTGATCCTGCCCGGCCGCAACTACGGATGGCCGGTCGTCTCCAATGGCGACAGCTACCCGGGCCCGCCGACCAATGGGGCGGCGATCCCGGATCATCGCCCTGGCGACGGCTTTGAGGCGCCGAAGGTCTGGTGGAGTCCCGCCATATCGCCCGCGGGTATGATGATCTACTCCGGCAAGCTCTGGCCGCAGTGGCGCGGCGATCTCTTCATCGGCGGTCTGTCCAGTCGGAGTCTGGTCAGGGTCGATGTCAACGGAGCCGAGGCCACGAAGGGCGACCAGTTCGCGCTGGGTACGCGCATTCGCGAGCCGGAGGAGGGGCCTGACGGCTCAATCTATCTTCTCACCGATGGCCGGCGCGGCTCCGACGGGAAGCTGGTGAAGCTGACGCCCAGGAGGTGATACAAGGGGCTGTCCAGGAGTGACGCCTGGCGCAAAGCGGACCGGCGCAACCTTGAGCTTTACCCTGCGGAAGCGGGAAGGTCTGCTCGCGGGTAGAACGCCCAAGCGGCCGCGACGTGATCTGGCTCTCTTGATGCAGAGCCGTCAGCCGGTGAGGTCGCCCCCGGCGCGGACGCCGCAGGTGTCGCAGATGAGGTCTGTTCCTTTTCGCACCAGGGCCGTGTCGCCGCAGTCCGGGCAGACGTCGGCGTCCGTGCGCAGTCCCCCAAACACGCCGCGCTCCTGCGCCGTCGGCAGGAAGACGAGGTTGTCGGGCGCCGCCCCCCGGGAGAACCCGCGGGAAATGAAGCGCGAGACAGGCTGGGGATAGGGCGCCTCAGGTCATCACCTTCCCGATGAACCAGCAGGGCCAGGACCTGCTCATGAGCGCGCCATCGCCCGTCGAGGACAAGCCGCTGAAGGAGTTGCACATCCGCACGGCCCTGCCGATGAAGGCCTGAGCGAAAATCGATCTAAAGGCCCGGCTCTCCCGGGTCGCCTTTCGCACCTGCCGGGCCTGTGGCTACGAGGGCGCGCACTGAAGGGCGGTCTTCTTGAGCACCTGATGCCGTACCTTGCCCGGTTCGTTTCTTGAATGGCGTTCCGCTGGCGGCGGGGCGTGATCGGCGTCGACCGACAACGGTCCTTCTGGCCCGATCCGCCTCAGCTCTCCTACGGACTTGCCAGCCTGTCTCGCTCACCCCCATCATGGAACTATGACTGAGATCGCCCCCGATAGCGCCATCAAACCCGCCGCAACCATACTGCTTCTTCGGGACGCCCCGGAGTTTGAGGTTCTGATGGTCAAGAGGCATCATCAGATCGACTTCGCCTCCGGGGCGTTGGTCTTCCCGGGGGGCAAGAGCCATGAGCGGGATCACGCGGATGCCTGGGCCAGGTACTCGCTGGGCTTTGGTGACTTTGACGCCATCCAGCGACCCCTGCGCATCGCCGCCATCCGGGAGGTCTTCGAGGAGGCGGGAATCCTGCTGGCCCGAACCGCCGATGGAGACATGTTCCGGGGCGAGGCCGCGCCCATGGATATCCGGAAGGCGGTGGATGCCGGCGACCTTCCCTTTCTTGACGTCGTTCGGGACCTCGGCGTGAGGCTTGACCTCACTGCGCTGACGGTCTTCGCCCGCTGGATCACGCCGCCTCTGACCCCCAAGCGTTTTGACACCTGGTTCTATGCGGTCAAGGCTCCCGAGGACCAGTTGGCCGCCTGCGACGGACGCGAGACGGTGGACGCGGAGTGGATCGCGCCTCGCCAGGTTCTGGACCTCGCCGAGCGAGGAGCGCGGAAGGTGATCTTCCCCACCCGGATGAATGTTCAGCTCCTCGCGGAGGCCTCAAGTGCGGAAGACTGCTTGTGGCGGGCCCGGGAGCGAACCCTGGTCACCGTCCAGCCCCGCATCGAGGACCGGCCGGAAGGAAAGGTTCTCACACTTCCGCCGGAAGCCGGGTACGGGGATGTGGCCGAACCCCTGGAGCGGGTCATGTAGGGCCACGGACGCCCAGGGTCCGTGCCCTCAGCCTTCGGGATCGAAGGCCTCGACCTTGGCCTCAAGCTCCTGGACGAGCGCCCGACCGACCTCGTTCTCGTCCGTGGTGATCTTGTTGCGGACCGCGGCCTTGATGGCTTCCACATGCACCTCTACGAGGGGAAGGGGAGCTGACAGACGTTTCTCGGGCTTATCGATCAACCGGCACAGGGTCCCGGCGATCTGAGAAATGATCGGATAGCCGTAGGTGGCGCCAAGGCCCTTCAGATCATGTGCCCGATGATAAAGCGCCTCCATGTTGGCTTCGGAGCGCCCCTCGGCCTGGACGAGTGACATGGCGGAGTTCAGCCGGGTGATCTCGGCCTGCAGCCACTCCTCGAAGTTCACAGCCATGGCGGCGAGGGCCGCCTCGGCCTTGGCCACGGCTCTACTGTCGATCCGGATAGGTGTCGAACCTGTCGCTCGCATTGAAGGTCCCGCTTCAGAAAAGAGTTCTTCGCGAAGCCACACTACGATTGCAGGGTTAACGACTCGTGCAGGCCGTCAGACCGAAAACTGCTCCGCAAGTACGCGTTCCTGAAGTCCACGACCGGCGTCGAAGAGCATGGTCATGGATACGTCCCGGTCCTCGGCGACGTGGACTTCGACGACGTCTCTGACCTCGAAGTTATCGGCGACGGCGCTGACCGGCCGCTTGTCGGCTTCAAGAACCTGGAAGCAGACCTGGGCGGCATGGGGCAGGAGGGCGCCGCGCCACCGACGTGGACGAAAGGCGCTGATGGGCGTGAGCGCCAGGACCCTCGCCTCGAGGGGAATGATGGGGCCATGGGCCGAAAGGTTGTAGGCCGTGGATCCTGCGGGCGTCGCGACAATAACGCCGTCACAGGACAGTTCCGCAAGGCGGACTTTGCCATCGATCAGGATGCGAAGCTTTGCCGTCTGGCGGGTCTGCCTGAGGAGGGACACCTCGTTGATCGCCATGGCCGTGGATCGATGTCCTGAAGCGTCCAAGGCCGTCATGGTCAGCGGATGAATCTCCGCCCGTTCGGCCGCGGCGATGCGGTCGATGAGGTGGTCCGCCGCGAAGTCGTTCATCAGAAAGCCCACCGAGCCCCTGTTCATCCCGTAGATGGGTATGCGTCTGGCCAGGGGCAGATGGAGCACCTCGAGCATGAACCCATCGCCGCCAAGCGCCACGATGACGTCCGCCTCCTCCTGCGGAACGTCGCCGTAGACGGCGGCGAGCCGCCTGCGGGCCTCAGTGGCTTCCGGACGGTCGCTACTCAGGAAGGTCAGCCTCGGCCGGGACTGCGGGAACGGGGAGGTCAACGGCTCTGCGCCTCAGCCCTTCGAGGCCGCTATCCGAAACAGGGTCGCCGCCGTCTTCTCACTGGTCTTGGAAAAGACCTGATAGGCGCGCCGGTCGTTATCCTCTCCGGAGCCAGGCAGACCATTGTTGTTCTCGCGCAAGAGCTCCAGCATTGTGGAGAAGACGGAACGATCGATCCCGACGGAAGCGCAGGCCAGGGCCAGGGTCTCGGCGTTGGAAGCATTCACGGCCTTTTGGACCGCGGGGGCTTCGAAACGGCCCAGTGCCGAGAGGGCGGTCACGAAGAGGGACAGGCGCTTCTCCTTCAGAGCTTTCAGAAGATAGCTGGGGCGCAACTGCCCGGACATGTCCAGCTTGGCGACGAGCTGGCGCTCGCGCCGTTCCTCTTCGCTCTCCACAGGCTGCCGGGTCTGCAAACGGGGCTCCCCGGCCCTCGCCTGCTGCACGGAAACGACGAGGGCGGCGTCAAGGGCCCTAGTGTCCAGCTCGAAACGAGAGGCGAGGGATTTCCGGAGCGCCACCCCGACCCAGGTGTAGAGGTAACTCGCCAGCTCGGCGTTCAGGCCGACATGTTCGGCCAGGGGCGAACGCAGGCCCTCGATATCCTTGGACCTCTGGATGAGTTCGGCAAGGTGGTCATGGGAAACTCTTGCGGTCTCATTCTCCGCCAGGGCCTTCAGGACTTCGGGCCTCCCCGCCTTGAGGATGGCTTCCACCACGCTGACGCTGATATCGCGGCGTCGCGCCACCTCGATCTGGTGTTCGAGGGTCGCCTCAACCATGATCCGGATCAGGTCCGGATCCTCAAGGATCGGGCTCCGTGCAATGATCGGCCGCGCGATCTCGATATGGTCAAACGCCAGGATGTTGATGAGCCCTGAGGGCGCCCAGTCCGACGAAGCGATATTCTCGGCCAGCCGCATGCGGATGTCGTGCTCCGCCTGGAACACAAGATAGAAGAAAACCTGAGACAGCAGGTCCTGGACCCTGGGCGTACGCAGATCATCGGGGCGCCCATTGCACATGTCCACCAGCCGAATGAGTAGGCGCTCGCGATCGGCGACGTCGCGGCTCTTGGCGAGGATCATGATCTCGTCCAACCTGTCGCCCAAGAAGACCTCTCCGAGCTGGTCCCAACGCACCGAGCCGCGGACCGAGGGCCCGCTTTACCCTGACGGCGCCACGCCGCCGCAGACAGTCTTATAGTGGAACCTGAACGGAAAGTTGAGGGATGTCATGTCTTCTGCGTTTCTTCTGAGCCTGGACCAGGGCACGACCTCAACGCGAGCCATCCTGTTTGATGCACGGGGCGCCGAAGTGACCAGCCTTGGCGAGCCTCTTGGGCAACATTATCCGGGCGATGGCGAGGTCGAGCACGACGCCCTTGAGATCTACTCGGCCTCGGTCAAGGTCCTGAGGGGCGTGCTCGAGCGGGCGGGGGTCCTTGCTTCGCAGGTGGCGGCGATCGGGATTACCAACCAGCGTGAGACGGTCGTCGTCTGGGACCGGCGGACGGGCGCGCCGGTCGGACGGGCGCTCGTCTGGCAGGATCGCCGGACGGCTCCCGAATGCGAGGCGCTCCGGGCCCGAGGCTTGGAGACCCGGGTGACGGCCCTGACAGGTCTGCTGCTTGACCCTTACTTCTCGGCCACCAAGCTGGCCTGGATCCTCGACAGCCAGCCTGGGCTCCGGGCCCGGGCGGAGGCGGGCGAGCTGCTGGCCGGGACGATGGACACCTGGGTGATCTGGAAGCTGACCGGAGGGGCGGTGCACGCCACGGACGCCACCAACGCCTCCCGGACCCTTCTCTTTGACATCCACGCCCAGGACTGGTCCGATGAGCTCCTGGACCTCTTCCGCGTGCCCCGGGCCCTGTTGCCGCGGGTTCTGGACTGCGCCGACGACTTCGGTGCGACCCTGCCGGAGATGCTGGGCGGCGCCATCGCTATCCGCGGGGTCGCCGGCGACCAGCAGGCGGCGCTCATGGGCCAGGGCTGCCTCCGCCCCGGCGAGATGAAGGCCACCTATGGCACAGGCTGCTTCATGCTTCTGAACACAGGGGAGCGGGCGCCGCGATCTTCCGCCCGTCTGCTGACAACGGTTGCGGCCCGCCTGGGAGGGCGGGTCACCTACGCCCTGGAGGGGTCGATCTTTGTGGCCGGCGCGGCGCTCCAGTGGATCAATGAGGGTTTAGGGGTCGAGGGCGGGGGCGCGGCCGTCGAGGCCCTGGCCCGGCGCGCCCGTTCCGGGCACGGGGTGATCCTGGTGCCGGCCTTCACGGGTCTGGGCGCGCCCTGGTGGGACCCGGACGCCCGGGGCGCTCTTCTGGGCATGACCCGAGACACGGGTCTCGCCGAGATCGCCGACGCCGCCTTCGAGGCGGCCGCCTTCCAGACCCGCGACCTCATTGAGGCCATGCGCCTCGACGCGCCCGCCGCCTTCGGCCCTGAAGCGGAGCTCCGGGTGGACGGAGGCATGTCGCGCTCGGCCTGGTTCTGCCAGAAGCTGGCGGATCTGACAGGCACGCCCGTCGGTCGGGCGGCCTACGAGGAGACCACCGCCCTGGGCGCCGCGCTCTTCGCCGGACTGGGGTGCGGACTCTATCCGGACGCGGGAACCGCGGCGGCGGCTCGCCCCGCGACCACGCGGATGGCCCCCCGGAACCCGGGGCCGGAGGTCGACGCCGCCTATGCCGGTTGGCTGCGGTCGGTTTCGCGTATCCGTTCGGACAGCTAGTCGCGCCCCGGCCTTGACCTTTGCCGTCGCCGGGGTGACCCTTCCCTCAGCATGTCTCAGGGAGGCCGCCATGGCTGACGGTTCGGTTGCGGGAATAGTTTCGCTCAAGGGCAAGGTGAGCGAAGAGGAGTGGCAGGCCCGAGTGGACCTGGCCGCCCTGTACCGGCTGGCCGCGCTCCACGGGTGGGACGACATGATCTACACCCACATCTCGGCGCGGATCCCCGGGCCCGAGCACCATTTCCTGATCAATCCTTATGGGATGCTGTTCGACGAGATCACGGCCTCGTCCCTGGTGCGTATCGACGTTGAGGGCAATATCCTTCAGGAGACGCCCTACTTCATCAATCCGGCGGGCTTCACCATCCACTCGGCGGTGCACATGAACCGCGAGGACGCCCATTTCGTCATGCACCTGCACTCGGACCAGGGCGCGGCGGTGTCGTCCCAGAAGGAGGGCCTGCTGCCCCTGTCGCAGCACTCCCTGATCTGCCTGCCGCATCTGGCCTACCATGATTACGAGGGCATCGCCCTGAACCTGGACGAGCGCGAGCGGCTAGTGGCGGACCTGGGCGACAAGAGCCTCATGCTGCTGCGCAACCACGGAACGTTGGCCCTGGGCGAGAGCGCTGCAGAGTGCTGGAACGGCATGTTCTTCCTCGAGCGCGCCTGCAAGCAGCAGGTGATGGCCCTGTCCTGCGGTCGCGAGAACGTCCTGATCGCCCCAGAGGCGGCCCAGGAAGAGGTCCGTCGGCAGGTGGGGCGGGGGATCGGCGGTAAGCTGGGCTGGCCCGGCTGCCTGCGCAAGCTCGACCGCGAGATGCCGGGCTACGACGCCTGAGGGACATATGTTTTCCGATGACTGAGGCCAGCTGAGCACAGCCTGTGGTCAATTCACTGCAACCGCCGATTTCCCGGGGTCAGCCGGACCGCGACCAGATGGGCTTTTCCTTCTCACCTGTTCAGAATCCGCTCCAACCCCGGGGTCGTGAGGGGGCGTCTCGCTTCAGCCAAGCAGCCTCGTCAGGCGGGAACGAATGATTTCCTCCGCCTCCGCCATGATGGAGTCGATCAGGTTCTTGCAGGTCGGCACGTCGTGGATCAATCCGACCACCATTCCGCATGACCAGCCTCCGGCTTCCATATCGCCATCGACCATGATCCTTGGGTAAACGCCCGCCACTTCCTCTGCGACGTCCGCGAAGGTCAGCTTCTCGCCAAGGGCCTGCTCTTTTTTCAACAGGCGCTCAACAGCTGAATTGTTGAGAACTCGCTCTGTGTTTCGCAACGGTCGCATGATCAAGCGGGTATCAAGTTCAGTGGCTGCAAGTATAGCCTGCTTTACGTTATCATGAACCGGCGCTTCCTGAGTTGCGATAAAGCGCGTTCCCATATTCACGCCGGCCGCCCCCAGGGCGAGGGCTGCTGCGAGTTGCGCTCCGGTGGCCATCCCGCCAGAAGCAACGAACGGGACCCGCAGTTCCTCGGCGGCCCTGGGAAGCAGAATGAAGTTGGGCACATCGTCCTCACCGGGGTGCCCCCCACATTCAAAGCCATCGACGCTTACCGCATCGCAGCCAATGGCCTCCGCCTTCAGGGCGTGGCGGACGCTTGTGCATTTATGGATGACCCGGATCCCCGCCTCTTTCAGCGCAGGGAGCCACTTCTGAGGGTTGTTGCCTGCGGTCTCGACAACCTTCACGCCACTCTCGATGATCACCCGGACGTAGCCGGGGTAGTCGGGCGGGGTGACCGACGGAAGAAAGGTCAGGTTGACTCCGAATGGCTTGCTGGTCATCGCCTTGCAGCGTTTGATCTCCGCCGCCAACGCCTCTGGCGAGCGTTGAGTCAGAGCCGTGATGATTCCCAGGCCGCCGGCGTTTGACACCGCCGCCGCCATCTCAGCAAAGCCGACATAATGCATGCCGCCCTGCATGATCGGATGCTCTATGCCGAAAAGCTCCGTGATTTCAGTCTTCATATTGCACCTCTAGATCTGGACGACGATTCAAGCCTGCTCTCTGAGCTCTCATCTGGCTTGATCGAAGATGGTGGACTACGAACCTCATTCACTATTGGTCTCTTCCTGCGCTCGTGCGCTATCGGTCGAAACCGGACCAACCGCGAGTTGTCACCTCATCTTGAACTCCTTGATCACGGCTGCGCGATCAACCGGACCGCCGTGTCCGAGGTAGAAAACTTCAGCGCCGCCCTCGACGAGAGACCGGATGTTCGCTCGATTACGTTCGAGATCGGGCTGGAAGTAATGCTCGTGGGGTTGGGTCGGGTTCACCGCGCCGCCCATGCTTCCCCCGCGCATCATGTCGCCGACAAAGACCTCCCGGTCGTTCAGCTTGATCACCAGGGAACCCGGCGTGTGCCCCGGCATGACCACAGCCTTGCCGGCGACGCCCCAGGGCGAGAGATCGAGGCTGTCGGTAATCGAGATATCCGGCGAAAAAGGTTCAAACCTGAAGTCGACAAAGCGCTTGAGGACCTCAGCCTCGAAGCTGGTCGGGCGAAGCTCATCATTCTTTCCCGCCGCCGCTATGGGCGCATCGCCCGCGCCAAAAGCGATCCTGGCCCCGGTTGCGCGGCGCAGTTCCGCCGCCGCCCCGCCATGGTCGGCGTGGGCGTGGGTGAGCAGGATAAGCCCATTCTTCATGTCGACATTTTCGGCCTTGAGGGCGGCCAGTATCGCCGGGCCGTCCTTTGGCGATCCTGCGTCGATCAGCACGGGCTTGGCCGACTTGATCAGGTAGGCGTTCGACATGGGCAGCTTGATCTGGACAACCTCCGGCCCGGCGGCGTCCGCCGACCGGATGGTTTTGGGAGGGGGCGATGCGCACGCCGGAAGCGAGAGCAGGGACAGGGCCAGAAGGGCCGCGAGGGGTCCATTGGGAAGTTTCATCTTGAGGCTCCGGTTGCCGACCCCGGCTGACTTCGGCCGAGGCGGATGTTTCGAACTTGCAGCGCAGGGGAGGGGATGGACGTTCACAGAACTCTCACCGCCATCTTTCCGCGGTTCTCGCCTCGGAAGAGCATTCCAAGCGCGACCGGGGCGTTCTCGATTCCCTCAAGAAGGTGAAGCTCGGTTCTCAGCAGGCCCTCGTCCCGCAACCGCGCCAGGTCCTGCCGAGCCGCCGGCCAGCAGTGGAAGTGGTCGCCCACTGTGAATCCTTGCATGCGCGCCCGGTGCACGAGCATCTCGCCGAGATTTCCGATGGGATGCACGGGCTGGCCTGCCGTCTGTGAAATGCGACCGCAGATGACGATGCGCGCGAAGTCGCGGATATGATTGAGCGCCATCTCCAGGATGCGACCGCCGACATTGTCGAAATAGACATCCACGCCGTTCGGACAGGCTTCAGCCAGAGCGCGGTTCAGGTCGGTATCGGACTGGCTATGGTCGACGGCTGCGTCGAATCCGAACTCTCTCAGCACCATCTCGCACTTGGCGGCGCCGCCGCAGATGCCGACCACGCGGCAGCCATAGGCGCGGGCGATCTGGCCCACGAGCTGGCCGACCCCCCCTGACGCCGCAGACACAAGGACGGTCTCTCCAGACTTCAGCCCCGCGATCTCGAACAGACCCAGATGGGCGGTCACGCCGGGCAGTCCGAGAAGAGTCAGGTAATCTTCCGGCGAACCGAGGCGGGCGTCCACCAGCCGGGCCTGTCCAGACGAGACCACAGGGTGACTTTGGAGGCCGAAGGTTCCTTCGACCCAGGCTCCGACGGCCAGACCATCCGCCCGGCTCTCGACCACCTCGCCGACCGCAAGGGCCCGCATGACCTCGCCGAGCTTGACGCCGGGCGTGTAACCCGGGCGCTCGTCCATCCACACCCTCATCGCCGGGTCGATGGAGATGAAACTGGAGGCGATCCGTACTTCTCCGGGCGCCAGGGCGCGTCCAGGCTCGTCGGTGAGTGTAAAGTGCTCAGGTCCGGGCAGCCCGTCTGGCCTCGACGTCAATCTCAAGACCCGGTTGGCGTTTTGCATCTTGTTCTCCCGTCGCGCGCCGCTGGGCCTCAAGGGCGGATGATGATCTTGCCGACAGCCGCACGGCTCTCCATGAACTCGTGCGCGGCGACGGCGTCTTTCAGTGCAAAGCTCGCCGCAATGCGCGGCTTGAGTGCGCCCTCCGCCACGAGGCCGTAGAGGTCCGACAGGGTCTGGCTCATGACGCCCGGGCGCTCCATGAGCAGGTCGAGGTGGAAGCCCGAGACAGACGCGCAGCGCCGCATCAGAGTCAGGGGAATGACGGGCGACGGGCGACCGCTGGCCAGTCCGTAGGTGACGGCCCGGCCGAAGGGGCCCAACAGACCGAGGCCGGACTCGTATAGTTCGCCCCCCACACTATCGAGAAAGATATCGATGCCTCCGTTGAGTTGGTCGGCGACTTTCTTGGGCCAATCCGGATCCGCAGGATCGAACACAAGGTTGGCGCCGTCGGCCTTGGCCGCCTCGCGCTTTGCCTCCGTGCTGGCCAACCCGATCAGCATGCCGGCGCCGAAACGTCTGGCCAGCTGCAGGATGAGTCCGCCGCAGCCGCCGCCAGCGGCCGAAACGAGGACCGACTCTCCCTTCGCCATCCGCGCCATCGTGTTCAGCAAGTGGAATGCGGTGGCGCCCTGGTTACTCACCGCAAGGGCGTCCTCCGCTGAAACCGTCGAAGGCACGATGGCCGCCACGCGGTCCGGAAGGAGGGCGTATTCTGCATATCCACCGCTTCGCGAGGGACTCACACCGGCAACCCGGTTCCCAACCCGCCGCCCGCTGACCCCGGGGCCCACAGCGACAACCTCGCCGCAGACTTCAGAGCCCGGCGTGAATGGAAGTGGCGTCGGTTCCAGGTAGCGACCCAGCCGCTTTCCGATATCGGAAAAGTTCAGACCGGCCGCCTCGACCTTGACAAGAAGGTCCCCGGGGCCGGGCGTCGGGGCGTCAACCTCCTCCAGCCGCAGAACGTTCGCGGGGCCGAGTTCATGAAATCGAACCGTCTTCATCAGTCTGACCTCCAGGTCTTTCGTAGCTGTCGCGACCGCCGCGCCAGTCGGAGCGAAACCGATCGGCTGGCAGGTCCGGTGGATCACTCAAGGACGGGCGGGGCCGGATCCCCCGCGTCTTCTCGTCGGCACTTCGGACATTATCTGTGTTCTGTTAAGATAAATCCGGTTCTTTCTGTTCGTCGAGCGAGCTGGCGACTCGGCCGTCAACGGGCGCAAGACGGGAACACCCCGGTCGAGGGCCTCCAGAGCGCCGTCGCGCTCAACCTCGACCGGAAGGGGCGCAAGGCCCCGCAAGATCCAGCGCTCCGCCTAGGCGCCGCCCGTCGGCAGGGACAGGTGAGCGCCCAGGAGATGCCTGCTGGGAAATCCTAGTCGGCGATCCAGCTTCCATGGAACCCGAACGGCACGCGAACGGGCAGCTTGACGACCGCCTTTGGCGGACCCGCGAAGTCCTGGGCGTCGATGATCACCAGATCAGATGTGTTGGTCGGCGCATTCCACACATAGGTCATGACCCAGCCCTCGCCTTCCTTTGCGGCGTCGGACTTCGGAACGAAGACGCACTCGGACCCGAAGCGGCCTGGCCCGAAGTCGTGGGCAAGCTCAAGCCCGGTCTCCGTGTCGAAGCACATGGCCGACCCGCGATCCGTCTGAATGCCGGCGCCGTAGATGTAACGATGCTTCTGGCCTGTCAGCCGCTCGTCAATCCGGGGAAACTCCTGCGGCCTGCGCGAAAGCACGGTCTTGGCGATCGAGGCCGACCCCGGGTCGAGGACCCATCGCGACAGGACTGGCGGGCCTTCGCCCGGCCCGTTCAGCGCTGTGTTGAACATGCTGCTGAACTCGACGAGATCGACGACAACCGTCCCGTCCGCCGCATCATAGGCGTTGGCCGTATGGAAGACGTAGCAGGGGGGGACATCGATCCAGATGACGTCCTCCGCCGCACCCTTCCTCGGCAACAGTCCCACCCGGGCGGGATGAGTCTCTGACCATTGATAGGGGAAGAGGCGTCCCTTCGCCGCTGCGGCATCATTCCAGACTACGGGAAGGTCGAAGATCAGAATGTAGCGCTGGGTCATGGCGAAATCATGCACCATGGGCCCGTCCGAGACGGGGATTGCGACCGAGCGCTTCACCTTCCCGTCGGTCCCGATCACGACGTGCCGAACCTCGGACTTTACGCCCAGGTCGTAGGTCACCGCATGCCACTCGCCGGTCAGCGGATCGAGGTGAGGGTGGGCGGCGAAGGCGCCGTCGAGGGTGCCGGCGAAGTCCTCATAGCCTATTGTCTCAAGCTCATGGGTCAACGCCATGGCGGGAGGACCGGACTCCACGAGAGCCAGCGTCTTTCCGCCGAAACTCTGGATGTGGGTGTTCACGACATCCACATTCGTGCGCGGCTGTCCGGCGGGGTAGGGGGCGCCGAGCCTGTCGCAGACAAGGCGGCTGCGGACGAAGCGATTGCGGTACCACTCAGCCTTGCCGGAGCGCAGGTAGACGCCGTGCACCATGCCCTCGCCCAGGAACCAGTGATGGTTCGCCGGATCCGAGACCTCGATGGGGTTCGGTCCATTGCGAACGAAGCGCCCAACGAGACCGGAAGGGATCTCGCCCGTCACCGGCAGGTCGAACGCTGTCACCTCTTCAAGCACCGGACCATAGGGCCCGATCAGATAGCTATTCCCGACATCAGCTGAGAACGGCGCCCGAAGGGCGGCCTTTGCAGCCGACTTCTCGGCGGGCGGGAAGGTTGTGTCGGTCATTGAAGCCTCCTTGTCGATCAGCCAAAAGAGCTCCATTATCTTTTGTATGTCAAGATAAAGAATGAAGGGTTCTGATCGTGCGCCCTGTTCCGGCCCTTGCGCGGAACGTGATCCGGGATGGGCATCCGGCCCGCCCGGGGCTGCAGGGCGCCGGGACGTGTTGTCCCGCCGCCCGGGGAACGTTAGGTCGGACCCGGGCGCTTTTGAGAATAGGAAGCGACAAGGTCGAGGTTGGATGTGGAACGAGCTCAGCAGCCCGCCCGGAAGCGGCGAACAAACTACCGCAAGGATGGGTATCATCACGGCAATCTGGACGCCGCCCTGCTGGAGATCGCGACCCGCCTCATTGATGAGGAGGGGGTCGGCGCGGTCACCCTGCGCCGGGTTGCCGAGAAGGCAGGAGTGACCGCCACGGCAGCTCAGCACCATTACGGCGACAAGGAGGGTCTCTTACGGGCGATTGCAGCCGTTTCGTTCAAAGATCTGCTTTCGACATTAACAAATGCATCCAAATATTCAGAGGATCCGGAAGCTAATCTTCGCAGTGTCGCTGGCGCGTATGCGCGCTTTGCAGTGGCGAAACCTGAGAGATTTCGATTCATGTTCGAGGCGGGATACCTCGATCCGAATCTAAGTCCTGTATCTGCGAATTTGGGATTGGGCTGCTTCGACGTTTTGAGATTAACAGTCGATCGTTATCTCGGGCGTCACGTGGTCGCCGCGCCGCTCTTTGTCTGGTCCATGGGCCATGGCGTCGGCTCCATACTCAGTATCTCAAGAATACCCTCTACCGATCGGCCCGGAAGAACCAACGACGATATCATCGACGAAATGGTGAATGTAACCATCGCTGGCCTTCGTCAGTTCCAAAGGGCAAGCGGCGATGAGCCGCTTCCTCACAATTGAATCTGGAAACTCCCGCTCCTGATTGACGCGTTCGTCTCCTGTAGCGCTCCGATGCGGAGCCAACCAGGTCAGCATCACAGCCACCGTGTTGGCGCGACCGGAAGGGGGGGAGCGTCCCGTGTCGATGTCCGCCACTCCCCCAATCGAAGTCAGACCGGTGTCGCTCTTTCCACACGGACCCGGCGACTTCTTGTCGGGAGTTCGTCCCGCCTTGCTCCTCGACCCGGTAAGCATGCCCGCGCCCGAATCGGGTCTTGGCCCAGGGTCCCGGGGTGGACGCCGCGGCGACCTCAGCCTAGAGAACAGAGGTGTTTTCTGATGCCCCAGGATTCGTCGGGGCTCCGGAGTTCCTGCCCAAGTGTTCAGGCGCCACTTCTTTCTCGCCCTTGCGGTCGGCGTGGTCCTGCTGATGGCGGTGGCCGGCGGGCTGAAGATCCTGTCGGACGCCCGACCCGCCCAGGGGGGAGCTCCGGGCGCGGGCGGCGGAGGCGGACCCCCCGGCATGGGACGCGGCGGACCCGGCGGACCTAGGGGCGAGGTCCCCCAGGTGTCCCTGGTCAGTCCCGTCAGCCGCACCTTCACTGAGCGCCTCGAATTGCTGGGCGTGGCCAAGGGGCGCCAGTCCGTCACCCTCTCTGCGGCGACGACGCAGCTGGTCAGCCGGGTTCTCTTCACGCCGGGACAGACCGTGGCCCGCGGCCAGGTGCTGGTGGAGCTGAAGACCACCGAGCAGGACGCCGCCCTGGCCCAGGCCCAGGCCCGCGAGGTGCAGGCCCGCAGGGCGTATGAGCGCTGGCGGACGCTCGGGGAGCAGGGTTACGCCTCGACCGCCGCCGTCGACCAGTTCGAAGCCGCCTGGAAGACCGCCCGGGCCGACGTCGCCGCCGCCGAGGCGCGTCTGGGCGACCGGGTGATCCGCGCGCCCTTCGCCGGCGTGGTGGGGCTGTCCGACATCGCGCCCGGCGCCGTCATTAATCCCGGCGCGGCCATCGTGACCCTGGACGACCTGTCCGCCGTCCGGGTGGACTTCCAGGTGCCGGACCGGTTCCTTTCCGCCGTGAAGGAGGGACAGGCCCTGACGGCGACGGTCGACGCCTGGCCGGACGCCCGGTTCAGCGGTCGCATCATCCGCCTCGACACCCGGATCGACGAACGCACCCGCGCCCTGACCGCGCGGTCCGAGTTTTCCAGCGCCGAGGGGCGCCTGAAGCCGGGAATGATGTTGCGCGTCGGCGTGAGCCAGGGCTCGCGGACGGGTCTGGCCCTGCCGGAATCCGCCGTCGCGGTTCAGGGCGAGGGCGCTTCGGTCTTCGTGGCGGTCGAGGAGGGCGGCCGGATGACCGTCCAGCAGAAGCCGGTTAGGGCAGGCCTTCGACAGGATGGCTGGGTTGAGATCCTCGAGGGCGTCACCCCGGCGGATCGCGTCGTGGCCGACGGCCTGAACCGCGTGCAGTCCGGTCAGCCGGTCCGCCCCGCCGGCGGTCCGCCAGCGGGAGGCGCCGCCCCGCGCAGGCCCGGATGACGCTGTCAGATCTCTCGGTCCGTCGCCCGGTCTTTGCGGCGGTCGGGGCGATCCTTCTCTGTGTTGTCGGCCTTGCGAGCTACTTTTCCCTGGCGGTCCGGGAGCTGCCGAGCGTCGATCCGCCGGTCGTCAGCGTTTCGACCAACTATCGCGGGGCTTCCGCCGAAGTGGTCGAGGAGCGGATCACCCAGCTGATCGAGCGTCAGGTCTCGGGCATCCAGGGCATCGACCGCGTGAACTCCACGTCGCGGGACGGCGGAAGCCGGATCTCGATCTCGTTCACCCTGGACCGTGACCTCGACGCCGCGGCCAACGACGTGCGCGATGCGGTCAGCCGGGTCACCCCCCTGCTGCCGGACCAGGCCGACCCCCCGCAGATCGCCAAGGCGAATGCGGACGACTCGCCGATCATGTTCCTCAGCTTGACGTCGACCACGCTCAACCGCCTCCAGCTGACGGATTATGCGAACCGTTACCTGGTGGAGCGCCTGTCGACCGTGCCCGGGGTGGCCCAGGTGGGGCTGGGCGGCGCCCAGGTCTACGCCATGCGCATCTGGCTGGATCCCATGGCGTTGGCGGCGCGCGGCGTGACCGTGGACGATGTCGAGGCCGCCCTTCGGGCCCAGAACCTGGAGCTTCCTGCGGGCTCCCTTGAGGCGCCGTCCAAGGACTTCACGATCCGGGTGGCGCGGGGCTATGCCACTCCGGAAGACTTCGCCCAGCTTCCGGTCACGGCGTCCGGCGCAAGCCGGTTCGCCGCCTCGGCCGCCGGACAGCAGGGCGCGCTTGGCTCTTCCGCCGCCGCCGCAGGCGCCGCCGCCTCGCCCCAGTCCGCGGCGGCGAGCGCCGCCAACCCCAACGCCTATGTGGTGCGCCTCGGCGACCTCGCACGGATCGAAGAAGGGCCGGACGAACGGCGTCGGCTCTTCCGCTCCAACGGGAACGACCAGGTTGGGATGGCCGTCTTCAGGCAGTCCCAGGCCAATGATCTGGAGATTTCGGACGGCATCCGGAAACAGCTCCGCGAAATCAACCGCAGCCTGCCGCCGGGGACCAAGATCGAGGTGTCGGTGGACTTCACCTCCTTCACCCGCCACGCCCTCGAGGAGGTGTGGATCACCATGGGCATCGCCCTGGCCCTGGTGGCGCTGGTGAACCTCCTCTTCCTGGGATCCTGGAGGGCGGCGCTGGTTCCCTCCGTCGTTGCGCCGATCTGCATCCTGTCGACCTTTATCGTCCTCGCGGGCCTGGGGTTCTCGGTCAACCTGCTGACCCTGCTGGCCCTGGTGCTGGCCATCGGCCTTGTCGTCGACGACGCCATCGTGGTGGTGGAGAACATCCAGCGACGGGTTGATGAGGGCGAGCCGCCGCTTGTCGCCGCCCAGAGAGGCGCCCGCCAGGTCTTCTTCGCCGTGGTCGCGACCACAGTCGTGCTGATCTCGGTCTTTGCGCCGCTGATGTTCATGCCGGGGTTCACCGGCCGGCTGTTCGTCGAGCTGGCCGTGTCGGTGGCGGCGGCCGTGGTGTTCTCCGCCCTCCTCGCCCTCAGTCTGTCACCTATGCTCGGCTCGGTGCTGCTTCGCCCCGCACGGACGGGAGGGGCGATGACCGTCGCGGTGAACACCGCAATGGGCGCGCTGAAGCGATCCTACCAGAGCTCGCTGGAGGCCCTGCTGGCGCCTCGCCGGATGATCCTGTCCTCTGTTTCGGCGGGCGGCCTGATCCTGGCGATGGGCGTGGTGGCGGCCGGACTTGCCGTGATCATCCCCAAGGAGCTTGTTCCGATGGAGGACCGGGGCCGGGTGGACATCTCCATCCAGGGACCGGAGGGGGCGGGCTATGACTACATCCTGCCGGCCTCGCAGGAGGTGGAGAAGCGGCTCCTTTCCCTTCTGAAGGAGGGGGTGATCGAGAGGTACACCCTCAGCGTCCCGAGCTTCGGACGCAGCCAGTTCAGCTCCGGGGGCGCCAATGCGGGCCTGCCCGACGAGCGGGTGAACGATGTCACGTCCCAGGAGCTCGCCGCCCAGTTGAACCGGGAGTACGCCGCCATCACGTCGGCCAGGGTCATCGCCTCCGTCCGTCCGTCCATCCAGCGAGGCGGCGGCGGGGGGGGATCCAGCGTGAGCGTCATCCTGCTGGGGGATGAGTACCCGCAGATCGAGCAGGCCATCCAGCCCTTGATGGCGGCGGCGCGGAATAATCCGGGTCTGTCCCGTCCGCGCCTCGACTATGAACCCACCTCTCCGAGGCTGCTGGTCGAGGTTGATCGCGAGAAGGCCGCTCAGCTTGGCGTGTCGGCCCAGGCGGTGGGTCGGGCCCTGGAAACGCTCTTCGGATCCCGCAGAACGACAACCTATATCCGGGGCGGACAGGAATATGACGTCATCCTGCAGGCCGACCGGCCGCAGCGCATGAATGAGTCGGATCTCAGGAACGTCTATGTGCGGGCGGCCTCGGGCGCCACGGTGCCGCTGTCGGCGGTGGTGACGACGGAAATCCAGGGCGACACCCCGAGCCGTGACCGGGTGGACCGGCTCCGGGCGATCACCCTCTCGGTCCAGCTGAACCCGGGCTATACCGTCGGCGAGGCGGTCAACTTCTTTCAGGCGGAGATCGACAAGCGGCCGGGCATGGCGGTGAAGTGGGGCGGCCTGGCGCGGGATTACCTGGAGGGCGGCACGGCGGTCTACGGCGCCCTGGCCCTGGCCCTGATCCTCGTCTTCCTGGTGCTGGCGGCCCAGTTCGAGAGCTGGGTCCATCCCCTGGTGATCATGCTGACCGTTCCCGTTGCGGCCCTCGGGGGTCTCTTCGGTCTTCTGATCAGCGACTCGACGCTGAACACCTACAGCCAGATCGGCCTGATCATGCTGGTGGGCATTGCAGCCAAGAACGGCATCCTCATCGTGGAGTTCGCCAACCAGTTGCGGGACGAGGGTCTTTCGGTCCGTGAGGCGGTGATCGAGAGTTCCGTCGTCCGGCTTCGCCCGATCATCATGACGTCCATCGCCGCCGCCGCGGGGGCCGTGCCGCTGATCCTGTGGGGCGGCGCGGGTGGAGAGTCGCGCAAGACCATCGGGGTGGTCATCTTTTTCGGCGCAATCTTCTCGACCCTGCTGACGATCTTCATCGTTCCGGTCTTTTACAACCTGCTCGCCCGCTTCACCCAGCCGCCCGAAACACGGGCCCGGAGGATCGCAGCCTTCGAGATGGAAGAGACCGTCCGGCCGGCGGAGTAGACCCGGCCTACTTCGCGGGACTGGTGTTGACCTTGAGCCAGGCGACGAGCGCCGCCCGGTCCTCAGGCGATTTCATCCCCACGTAGGACATCTTGGTGCCTTCCACGAGGCCGCGCGGGTTCTCGATCCATTTGTCCATGGTCGCCGCATCCCAGACCAGACCCGAGGTCTTGAGGGCTTCGGAGTAATTGTATCCGGCCACCAGTCCGGCCTTGGCGTCAAAGGTCCCCCAGAGGTTCGGTCCGGTGAGGTTGGCGCCGCCCGGGACATAGGTGTGGCAGGACCGGCACATGGCGTAGAGCCTTTCGCCCCGTTCCAGGTCCGCGCTCCTGTAAGGCTCGGGGAGTTCCGCCAGCAGCGCCGCCTTCTGCTCGTCCGTGAGGACCACCGGCTCCGCCGCAGGTCTGGCGGCGCCTTCGGACGCCGGAGCGTCGGCAGGCTGACCGCAGGAGGCGAGGCCGAGGGTCGCCATGAGAGCCAGGGCGGACAGGGATCGGACTGCGGACATGGGCGTCTCCGGAACTGGCTGACCCGGGAGGGCCAGGGCGAAATCATGTTTGGTGCCGGCTACAGGACTCGAACCCGTGACCTTCGGTTTACAAAACCGCTGCTCTACCAGCTGAGCTAAGCCGGCCCGGGCGCTCCGATGCCAGAACCTGGGCGCGCCGACAACCAAGAACGGCGTCGCGCTTTGTTCCGGCCCAACGGCGCCCTATAAGCGCCGGCTTCGCGCCTCCTCATTACGAGAGCCCCATGACCCGCATTCTGATCACCTCGGCCTTGCCCTATATCAACGGGATCAAGCACCTGGGGACCCTGGCGGGATCCATGCTGCCGGCGGATGTCTATGCCCGCTTCAAGCGCGCCCAGGGGCTGGAAACCCTCTACATCTGCGCCACGGACGAGCATGGCACCCCGACCGAGCTGGCGGCTGCGGAGGCGGGCGTCGACCCGGCTGCCTTCTGCCGCCAGCAGCACGAGGTGCAGGCCGACCTCGGCGCCCGGTTCGGACTGTCCTGGGACCATTTCGGCAGGTCCTCCTCGCCCCAGAACCGCGAGGTGACCCAGGCGATGGCCCGGCAGCTGTGGGAGAACGGCTTCATCGAGGAGCGGGTCACCCAACAGGTCTATTCCAACGCCGACGGCCGCTTCCTGCCGGACCGCTATGTCATCGGGACCTGCCCGCACTGCGGCTACGCCGCCGCCCGGGGCGACCAGTGTGAGAACTGTACACGTGTCCTGGACCCCGCCGACCTGATCCGCCCGCGCTCCGCCGTCTCTGGCTCGGAAGACATCGAAATCCGCCCTTCCAAGCACCTCTTCCTGAGGCAAAGCCTCTTCGCCGACCGGCTGCGCGCCTGGATCGAGGACAAGAAGTCGACCTGGCCCCTGCTGGTGACCTCCATTGCCCTCAAATGGCTGGACGAGGGGCTGCAGGATCGGGGGATCACCCGTGACCTGGAATGGGGCGTGCCGGTCAACGCCGCCGACTGGGGCGCCAATCCGGACGGCCTCCGCCCGGATGTCGAGGGCCTCAAGGGCAAGGTGTTCTACGTCTGGTTCGACGCCCCGATCGAGTACATCGGCGCCACCCGGGAATGGGCGGACGCCACGGGCGCGGACTGGGAGCGCTGGTGGCGGGGCGAGGCCGCCTCGGACGTCACCTATGTCCAGTTCATGGGCAAGGACAACGTGCCCTTCCATACGGTGGGCTTCCCCTGCACCTTGATCGGCGTGAATGAGCGGCTGGGCCCGGACGGCGCCTGGACGCCGGCCTCGAACGCTCCCTGGAAGCTGGTCGACCGTCTGAAGGGCTTCAACTGGCTGGACTATTACGGCGGCCGCTTCTCGACCTCCCAGCGGCGCGGGGTCTTCATGGACCAGGCCCTGGAGCTCCTGCCGCCGGACTACTGGCGCTGGTGGATCATCGCCAATGCGCCTGAGGGGTCCGACGCAAGCTTCCTATGGGAGCAGTTCCAGGCGCAGATCAACGCCGACCTCGCGGACGTTTTCGGGAATTTCGTCAACCGCATCCTGCGCTTCACCGAAAGCCGCTTCGACGGGAAGGTCCCCGAGGGCGGGGAGGAGGGGCCGCTGGAGGCCCGCCTGCGCGCCGACGTGGGCGAGAAGCTGGCCGAGCTGACCGCCCAGCTCGAGGCGCTGGAGATGCGCAAGTCGGCCCAGGCCCTGCGCCAGCTCTGGGTGCTGGGCAACCAGTACCTGACCGAGGCGGCTCCCTGGACGGCGGTGAAGACCGATCGCGATCGGGCGGCGGTCTCCGTTCGGATGGGATTGAACCTCGTCGCCCTGTTCGCGCGGGTCTCCAGACCATTCATCCCCTTCACCTGCGAGGTGGTGGCGAATGCGGTGGGCGAGGGTCCCGACGCGTCCTGGCCGGACCCTGCGGCCGCTCTCTATCTCCTGCCCCCCGGCCGGGAGGTGAAGGCGCCGGAAGTGCTGTTCCGCAAGATCGAGGCCGAGCAGGTCGAGGCCTGGCGCGCCCGTTTCGGACGGCCGGAGGCCGGGTGATCTATCGCCCGGTCAGGGCCTCGCGACTGATCTCCTCCTGCGGGGTGATGTCGAGGGCGTCCGGGGCGATCGAATTGTAGGCCGGGGTCTGGTTGAGGTCGATCACCACGCTCCGGTGTCCCTGCCAGATCATGTGCAGGGCCACATACAGGACGATGGCCAGACCGAGGAAACCCAGCCAGCGGTGGCGCTGCAGGAGGCTGGCGATCCAGGTGGCGGCTATGCCCATCAGCGCAATCGAGAGCAGAAGACCGACCACCAGCACCCAGACGTGCTCCCGGGCGGCGCCGGCGACGGCCAGGACGTTGTCGAGCGACATGGCCACGTCCGCGAGCAGGATCTGGGTCATGGCCTGACGCATGGTCTTCGGCGCCGGCGTGGTCGTGGGCTCGCCCTCGAACTCGATCCCGGTGGCTTCCTCGAGGGCCTCTGCGGCTTCTGCGGCTTCGGCCTCATGGCCCTCGCGGAGCTCGCGCCACATCTTCCAGCAGACCCAGAGGAGCAGGATGCCGCCCGCCAGGAGAAGGCCGATCAGCTGCAGGAGCTGGACTGTGACCACGGCGAGGCACAGGCGCAGTACCACGGCGGCGATCAGACCGTAGAGGATCGCCTTGCGCCTCTGTTCGGCGGGCAGGCCGGCGGCGGCGAGGCCGACGGCGACGGCGTTGTCCCCGGCCAGGGCCAGGTCGATCAGGATCACCTGGCCCAGGGCGACGAGGGCTTCGGCGGAGGGAAGCGCAAGGTCAATCATGCCTGTTTCTGGCGCCGGTCGGCTCCGGCGGCAACCTTGCTGTGCTTGCCGCCGCAGGGTGCGGGCGGCAAGGTAGCGCAGTCCAAGGGAGGACCAAGACATGACCCGGACCCTGAGCCCGCCTGAGCCCATTCTTGAGCCTGACCTGCCGATCATCGATCCGCATCATCACCTCTGGGACAGGCCGGCGGCCCGGGGCTCTGAACTGCCGCCCCCCTCACATCCCTTCGAGGCGGTGATCCGCCTGTCCCCAAGGTATCTCTTCGCCGACCTCCTGGCCGACATGACCAGCGGGCACAAGGTGGTGGCGACGGTCTACATGGAGTGCGGGGCCATGTACCGGAAAGGCGCCGACCCGGCCTTCCGGCCCGTCGGCGAGACCGAGTTCGTGAATGGCGTGGCCGCCATGTCCGCCAGCGGGATCTATGGCGAGGTGAGGGCCTGTGCGGCGATCGTCGGCCATGTCGACCTGACCCTCGGGGCGGACGCGCGGGCGGTGCTGGAGGCGCACATGACCGCCAGCCCCCGCTTCCGGGGCATCCGGCATTCGGCATCCTCGGATCCGGATCCTGCGGTGCTCGGACCCCTCTCGGGCCGCCCCCCGGGCCTGTACAGGGACGCCCGGTTCCGGGAGGGGTTCGCCCAGCTGGCCCCTCTGGGCCTCTCCTTCGACGCCTGGATGCTGGAGCCTCAACTGGATGACCTGATCGACCTGGCCCGGGCCTTCCCCGAGACCCAGATCATCCTGGATCATGTGGGAACGCCCCTGGGGCTGGGCGCCTATGCCGGTCGGCGCCAGGAACGCCTTCCTGTCTGGCGGGAGAAGATCCGGGCGCTTGCGGCCCTGCCGAACGTCGCCTGCAAGCTCGGCGGTCTGGCCATGGCCTTCCCCGCCTTCCCCTCCTTCCTTTCAGACCCGCCGGCGAGCTCGGAACAGCTCGCGGCCGAGTGGCGGCCTTATGTGGAGACCTGCGTCGAGGCCTTCGGGGCCGACAGGTGCATGTTCGAGAGCAACTTCCCCGTCGATCTGGGTTCCTGCGACTACCGGACCCTGTGGAACGCCTTCAAGCGGCTGGCCGCAGGCGCGTCCGCCGATGAGAAGACCGCACTCTTCTTCGGGACCGCCCAAAGGATCTACCGGGTGGACCTGACCTGACGCCGCGTCAGGGCCTTGCCCCGGCAACCTTCCGACCGCAAAGTCGCTGCAACAAGACAGGGGAGAGAACCATGGCGATCGATTTCGAGATTCCGGAAGACGCAAAGGCGATCCGCGAGCGGGTGCGCCGCTGGGTGCACGAGGAGTGCATTCCGGCCGAGAAGCGTCTGGTGGACCGGGAGTCCTTCAAGGTCGTACTGGCCGAGCTGAGGGCCAAGGCGCGGTCCCAGGGCCTCTGGAGCCCCTTCATCCCCAAGGAATATGGCGGCATGGGTCTTGGCCCCCTGGCCAACGCCCTTGTCCAGATGGAACTGGGCGAAAGCCACCTGGGCGCCCTGTCGATGAACAGCCAGGGTCCTGACGACGCCACCATGCTGACCCTGCTGGCGCACGGCACCGACTTCCAGAAGGAAAAGTACCTCAAGCCGCTGCTGAACGGCGAGAAGCGCGTCTGCTACTCCATGACGGAGAAGGCGGCCGGCGCCGACGCCACGGGCATGCAGACCCGGGCGGTCAAGGACGGCAAGGGCAATTACGTCCTGAACGGCGAGAAGTGGTTCTCGTCCGCCGCCAGCGCCGCGGACCTGGCGGTGGTGATGGCCATGACCAACCCCGACGCGCCGCGTCACCAGCGCTATTCGACCTTCATCGTCGAGCTGCCCAACCCGGGCTACATCATCAAGCGCGACATTGCGACCATGGCCGCAGAGGGTCCGCTTTCCCACATCATGGGCGGCGGCCACTCGGAGATCGAGATCAAGGACCTGGTCGTGCCGGAAGAAAACCTCCTGGGCGGGGAGGGTAACGGCTTCAACATGGGCCAGCACCGCCTGGCCTACGGGCGCCTGCGCCACGGCATGCACAACGTGGCCCTGGCCCAGCGGGCGCTTGACCTGGCAGTCAAGCATGTGACCTCGCGCGAGACCTTCGGGCAGAAGCTGTCCAAGCGGCAGGGCGTCCAGTGGATGCTGGCCGACTGCGCCAGCGAGCTCTACATGGCCCGGCTGATGCTGCTGCATATCGCCTACAAGGCCGAGAAGGGCATGGACCTGCGGCAGGAGAACTCGATCGCCAAGGTCTTCCTGGCGAACATGGTGCACAAGGTGGTGGACACCGCCATCCAGCTGCACGGGGCCCTTGGCTACAGCCGCGATACGCCTCTGGCCGCCTGGTACACCCACATCCGCTCGCAGCGGCTGGTGGACGGTCCGGACGAGGTGCACCGCTGGACCACCGGCCGCAACGTCATCCGCGCCTTCGAGCGGGATGGCACGTCTGCCGCGGCGGCGGGCGGCGACCTGCTCTGAGGCTCCGGCTCAGCGGCGGGGGCGGGCGGCCTCGTAGAGGGCCACCGCCGCCGCCGCGGCCACGTTGAGGCTCTCGAAGCCGCCCGGCATGGGGATGCGGGCGGTGTCGTCGCAGTGCTCGGCGACCAGCCGACGGACGCCTTCGCCTTCGGACCCCAGAACCAGCACGACCGGGGCGCCGTCGAGCACTTCGGACAGGTCGCGGGTCGCACCGCCGTCAAGGCCGACCGCCCGCCAGCCGAGGTCCGACAGCCGTTCCAGTGCTCGGGAAAGGTTCACGACCCTTGCGACCGGCACGATATCCACGGCGCCGGCGGCGGCCTTGGCGAGGGCCCCGGACAGGCGGGGCGCGCGGCGCTCCTGCAGGATCACCCCGCGGGCCCCGAATGCGGCGGCCGTACGCAGGATGGCGCCGACGTTTCCCGCATCCGTGACCTGGTCCAGCATCAGCAGTACGGCGCCCGGCTCCGGCGCGAAGTCGTCCAGGTCGACGGGCTCGGGTTCGGGCCCCTCCAGCGCCAGCCCCTGGTGAGCGGCGCCGGCCGGCAGGAGTCGGGCGAGGCCGGCGGCGTCGGTCAACTCGAGCCGCTTCAGGGCTCCGAATCGACGCTCAAGCTCCCGGGCTCGATCCGGCGTGGCCAGGAGCCGCCGGGGCGCAGGTCGCGCAGGGTTGGAAAGCGCCGCCTCGACGGCGTGAACGCCCCAGATCCAGTCACCGGAAGTCGCCTGAAGCCGGGGTTTCCCGGGCCCGCCGGGCGCGGGGGACACAGGGGGTCCGCGGCGCTTCCGGCCTGCGTTGCGTTCGGGATGCGAGGCCACTATAAGACGCGCTCCAAATTGGGGCCGGGTTTCCCGGCCTTGATAGGATGTCCGGCGCGCTGGGGGAATGTCCCGAGTGGCAAAGGGGGGGGACTGTAAATCCCCTGGCGCAAGCCTTCGTAGGTTCGAGTCCTACTTCCCCCACCACGCTCCGGTATCGAACCTTAGTCCAGGAGGCTCGCAGGAGCGCCGCCTAATTGCGGGTATAGCACAATGGTAGTGCAGCAGCCTTCCAAGCTGAGGATGCGGGTTCGATTCCCGCTACCCGCTCCAACCCTTTAGACTCGCCGCAGGACCCCCATGGCCAAAGAGAAATTCGAACGCACGAAGCCGCATTGCAACATCGGCACGATTGGTCACGTTGACCATGGCAAGACGACGCTGACGGCGGCGATCACGATGACGCTTGCGAAGTCGGGCGGCGCGACGGCGAAGAAGTATGACGAGATTGACGCGGCGCCTGAGGAGAAGGCGCGCGGGATCACGATCAACACGGCGCATGTCGAGTATGAGACGCAGAACCGTCACTA
>NZ_JADBZL010000220.1:0-21999 GCF_020402505.1 Phenylobacterium sp.
ATCGCCCCCTCGCGGGCCAGGCCCTGGAAGCGGCTGCGCTCAGGCCCGAAGCCCCAACGCGCCGCAATGGCGTCCACTGCCCGGAAGCCGATATTGTGCCGGTTACCGGCGTAGGCCGGCCCCGGATTGCCCTGGCCGGCCAGAATCAGCATGGGTCGGCGTCAGGCCCTAGGCCTCGGCGCCTTCTGCGTTGGCGGCGGAGGCGGCCGCAGCCGACCCGGCCACTGTGGCGACCACCAGGTTGCCCGAGGCCGCCGCTGTGACGCCGTCGGGTAGCTTCAGCGAGCTGATACGGATGGTCTCGCCGATGTCCAGGCCCGTCAGGTCGTGGATGATCTCTTCGGGGATATGGTCGGCCGGGCAGCTCAGTTCGACCTCATGCAGGACAACGTTGAGCGTGCCGCCGCGCTTCAGGCCGGGAGAGGCGTCAGCATTGCGGAAGTGAACGGGAACGGCGATCCGGATCTGCTGGTGCTCATCGACGCGGTAGAGGTCGAAGTGCCAGGGTTCGTCCGTGACCGGGTGCATGTCGACGGCCTTGGCGATGACCGGCTGGGTCTCCTCGCCATACTTGAGCGTGACCAGGTGGCCGAGCAGCTTGCCGGTGTAGAGCGCCTTGCGGAACTCGTTGGATTTCACGGCGATGGCCACGGGGTCCTTGGCTCCGCCGTACAGCACGCCGGGGACCTTGCCCTCGCGACGGGTGGCCCGGGCGCCGCCCGTTCCCGTGCGATCGCGGACTTCGACGTTCAGAATGATATCGGCCATGGCCCTGCCTCGAAACGAAACCGCCGCGCGGACGCCGCGCGGCGACGGACGACCCGAAAGGGGTCGAAGGGTGCGGCTAGATACACAAAACGCCGGACCCTTGCAACGCCTCAGCGCCGTCGTGCGTCAGACCTATTTCTTCTTCGGCGCGGTCCGGCGGGTGGGCGCCGGCGCAGGCTTCAGCGGACGCACGGTCGGGACGAAACGGGCCTCATAGGGCTCCGGCAGGCCCGCCGCCCGGATCACGCATCGGCCGCTGTCCATCATGATGTGCTGGCCGAGGCAGAAGATGTCCTCGTAGTAGGGCTTGGACACGGCCAGGCACTGGTTGAGGTTGAGCTTGGTCATGCGCGCGCAGCTGCCGATGTTCGGGTCCTGCATCACGGCGCTGACGGTATCATTTCGAAGGGCTCCGGCCTGGCCGAGCACGGCCATGGCCGCCACGGCCACCGACCGGACCACGGTCTGGGTGTAGGGTGGCGACACAGGGCCGCCGGGGGGGCGTCTGCCCGCCGCATGCGCCCTCAACTCCGCCTCGCCGAGATCGCTGTCGAACTGTACGGCGGAGAGAGACTTGGCGTTCGCCAGGCGACCGGTCCGGTTGGCGACTTCCTTCTTGGACCAGGCCTGCTTCTGGACATCATAGGCGGCCTGCTTCACGGCCTTGCCGGCGTCGTAAAGGCGCTGGCCGTCCTCGGCCAGGACAAGGGCGACCCGGCTGGCCGCCGAGCTGGACCCGCTGATGGCGAGGACATTGTAGGGGTTCGCCGCCAGGCTCTCGGCCAGCTGCTGACGCTGGACCTCACCGATGGCCTGGGCCCGGACTCCGGCGACGAAGGCGGGATCCTCAAGGGCGACGATCGCGCCATAGCCAATAATCCCCTGCATGATCTGTCCGGACTCGATGGCGCTGCCGGCTTCCACCGACTTCGCCACCATCGAGCCGTCCACAAAGGCCGGAGAGATGGCGGAGGTGCGGTCGATGAAGTTTCTGTAGGCCCCCGCCTGGTCCACGATCCGGGCGCCCACCGTGACCTCGGGCGGCTTGCTCGGGGCGACGCTCAGGGCCGGCTTCTCGGGTCCACAGGCCGCCAGGATCAGCCCGGTGAAGGCGATGGTGGTCAGTCGGGATCGGGTGGAAATCTGTCGGAACATGTGATGGCGCTCCCCGGGGCTCCCGCGGCGGGTATTGCGGATATATGGGGCATTATCGCCTGCTTCGAAGGACCGGGCAAACCCGGCGCCTCAGTCTGTGGCGACGCCCCGTTGCCTGGACCGCCGCCATGGGCCAGTTTGCCGTCCTGTTCGGCGACCGCTTCGCACTCTCAGCTCGCTGAGAGCGCGATCAATGACCCAAAACGCCGCTTACACAGAACATCGGACACTCCCCCGCGGCGAGACACACCAGCAGGTCGAAGATCGCCTCGCCGCCCTTCTGCATCCCAACACCTTTGTCGGGCGGGTGAGGGAATCATTTGCAGGGCCTGCTCGGACGAACCACATCGCTCAGGTCGCCTTTTTCCACCTAGCCTCCAAAGTGACACATAGGTGCAAGGCAGGTCAGCTTACACTAGATTTAAGTCGCCCTTCGCAAGCCGCTCCGCGAGCTCCCAAAGCGCGGTGATGTTCGAGTCCCAATGAAGTCTGTCCCGCACAGTATCATGGGAGCCCCAAAGGAATTCCGTGTGCTCGTCAGATAGAGCGATTCCCACGCCAGTGGCATCAACTCCAAAGCAATACTCGGGAATAACGTACCGATGTTCGGTCCAGAACCGATGTGCCGGAAAGTGCCGCACGGATACGCTAGCCATGCTGTCCAAACGACAGTAGGGCGCTGACTGAGGGATCCCTGCTTCCTCCTCCGCCTCACGCTTCGCGGCGACCGGGGGAGCCTCGCCCACTTCGCCCCCTCCTGCGATACCTTGCCAATAATCGGCATCGGAGCGCCGCATCACGCAGAACTCCCAACCTCCAGGTACCTGGCGATAAGGAAGGACGAGAACATTGTAGGGCGCCCGCATCTCAGCTAGGCCTCTTGATAAGCGCAATGGAACAATACGACCTCACGCCAGGAGATCAGCCAGAAGTTGCGCCGCCCGCGCATCGCTCATGGACCTTGGTTCTGGAACGCCGGGCTCTCGTCGCAAAGCATCACGAACGCGTCGCCGATGCGCATTTCGGCGAAAGCCACGACGCCGTCGGGCATTTGCAGAATTCGCCCGGGGACAGCGCCGAAGGCCTGTGCGTACCAGTCGAACGCGGTCATGACGCCCGCGATCGTCAAATAGGGCGTCACGGCGGTGTACCCTCCTTGGCGCTTTCCCACGACCGCTAGCCTCTCTCTGCAACACTGGGCCATCGCGCGGCGACAACACTTTGTCCCCGCCCGGCGCGCGTGGCCGCGAAGGTCAAATCTTACATTTGAGGCTGCACGAAGGGAAATTCGTCGTGTCATTGACACTCGCTTGCGACAACCCGGGGCCTCAGTCGAACAGCTTGGAGACGGATTCCTCGTTGGCGATCCTGCGGACGGCTTCGCCGATCAGGGCCGCACAGGACACCATGCGGATCTTCGAAGCCCCGGCCACCTGGGAGGTCGCCTCGATGGAGTCGGTGATCACCAGTTCCTTCAGGACCGAGTTCTGGACCCTCTCATAAGCCGCTCCGGACAGCACGCCGTGGGTGACGTAGGCCGAAACCTCCACCGCCCCGGCGTCGATCAGGGACTGGGCGGCGTTGCAGAGGGTGCCTGCAGAATCGACGATGTCGTCAAAAAGGATCAGGCGGCGGCCGTCGACGTCGCCGATGATGTTGGCGACCTCGCTCTTTCCTGGCCCTGATCGGCGCTTGTCCACAATCGCCAGTTCCGCGTTGAGGCGGCTGGCCACAGCCAGGGCTCGCACAACGCCGCCAACGTCGGGCGACACGATCAGCAACTCTTCGGTCTTCTGGTAGTGGGCCTTGATGTCGCTGGCCATCAGGGGGGCGGAAACCAGATTATCCGTGGGGATGTCGAAGAAACCCTGAATCTGGCCTGAGTGCAGGTCCATCGTCAGGACCCTGTCGGCCCCGGCCCGGGTGATGAGGTTGGCCACAAGTTTGGCGGAGATGGGCGTCCGGCCGCCGGTCTTGCGGTCCTGCCGGGCGTAACCGAAGTAGGGCATGACCGCCGTGATCCGCCGCGCCGACGCCCGCTTCAGGGCGTCGATGCAGATCAGCAGCTCCATGAGATTGTCATTGGCGGGGTAGCTGGTGGACTGGATGACGAAAACATCCTCGCCGCGGACATTCTCGTCGATGGCGACGAAGATTTCGTTGTCTGCGAAGCGCTTCACCTGCGCCCGGGTCAGGGGCAGGTCCAGGTGGGCGGCGACGGCCTCCGCCAGGGTCCTGTTGGAGTTGCCAGCCAGCAGCTTCATCGGGACTCTCCGCCTCACCTCGCCCTTCGGCGCTTGTAGGCAGGGAGGGTGAAGGGGGCAAGGCCCGGCGTCCCGAAATCGGGTTCAGACCAGGGTTATGGCGGACAGGAGCCTGCCGAAATCGGCCTCGCCACGGTGGAGGGCCCTCCGGTTGGAGAAGAAACGCCCGGCGTCGGCGTAGGTGTCGGCGCCGATCCATTCGGCGTGGACCACGCCCGAACGCCTCAGGCGGGCCAGAGCGTAGGCGGGAAGGTCGAAGCGCAGGCGGTCCCCGTCGCCAGCGCCGAAGAAGGCTTTGCTCTCCGGGTTTTCGGCGACGATCTGGTCGCGGAACTCCGGCCCGACCTCGTAGGATTCGGGGCCGATGCAGGGGCCGATCACGGCGAGGATCCGGTCCGGCCGGGCGCCCAGTCCGGCCATGGCGGCGACGCCGGCCTCAAGAACGCCGCACAGGGCTCCGCGCCACCCGGCGTGGACGGCGCTGACCACACGGGCCTCGGGATCGGCCATCAGCACCGGGGCGCAGTCCGCGGCCAGGGCGCCGCAAAGGACGCCGGGGGTCCGCGTCGCCACGCCATCGCCTTCGGGGCGGTTTTCGCCGAAGGGCCCGTCGGTGGTGTGAACAATGGCGGAATGCACCTGGTAGGCGATGGAAAGGCTGGAAGCGGGAAGGCCGAGGGTCGCTGCCGCGCGGGACTGGTTTTCGGCGACGGCGGCCGGGTCGTCGCCGGATCCCCGACCCAGGTTGAGGCTGGCGTAGATTCCTTTCGAAACGCCCCCCCTGCGAGTGAAGAAGGCGTGGCGGACGCCGGGGACCTCCAGCCTTGGCGAGGTCAGGAACTCGACGGCGGTTGCAGTCATGGCGGAGCTCCGAAACCCGGCGGATGAAGGCCAGGGGAGTGCAGGGCGGCGGCCAGGAAGAGCTCGCCCATCTGGTCGGGGGCGGTCAACCGCTCCACCTGGCGCTCAAGCCGGGCGGCGTCCCGGGGGTGGATCCGGGCCAGGGCGGCGGCCCGGGCCCCGAGGCCCAGGGCCTGAAGGAAGCGGCCCTGAAACACCGGCCCGGCCGTCTCGATTCCCTCCCGCCGGGCGGCGGCCAGCACGGCCGGGAAGTCGGCGTGGACCGTGAGGTCCGCCCGCCCCGGGTGAGCAAGGGGATCCTCCCGGACATGCCCTCGCAGGGCTTGAAGAGTATCGCCCAGTCCAGCCTCCGCCCGGCCATAGTCAACAAGGAGGGCGGCGCCCCCTTCGGCGGCGATCCGGGCCCCGATTGCCGATCCCAGAGCCTCCTGGGCCGGGGAGTGTTCGAGGACGGCGCCTTCCCGGGCCGGAGCCGCCGCGAACGTGATCCGGGGCGCCGGCGCCAGGCCGAAGACCAGCCGATCGCCCTCCAGCCCGATACGCCTCTCCTTCCAGGCGCCTCCGCGCCATTCCCACTGGCGGGCGGGAAGGCAGTCCAGGACCTCGTTGCCGACCAGCAGGAGAGGCGCGCCCGCAGGAACATCTTCCAACCGGTCCGCGTGGATCGGGGCCGGGCCCAGCCGGCGCCTCTGGAGTTCCCGGAACGGGCCGGAGGGCTCCACCAGCCAGATCTCGGCGGCCTCCAGGAACCCGACCTCAAGGCGGGCGGCGCGAAGGAGGTCGGACATCAGGGTCCCGTCGCCCGGTCCCAGCTCCACCAACCGGACAGGGGCGGGCCGGCCCATCTGGCGCCAGAGCTCGACCATCCAGAGGCCGATGAGCTCGCCGAACATCTGGCTGACGACGGGCGCAGTGATGAAGTCGCCCTCTGCGCCCAGGGCCGGCCGGGTGGCGTAGTAACCGTCCGTAGGATCATGCAGGCACAGGTGCATGTACTCGGCCACGCTGATCGGGCCGCCGGTGCGGATTCGGTCGGCGATCCGCGCTGCGAGGCTCACCTGGGGCTGGCGTCCGGACCGGCGGCGAGGCCGCGGCGGACCAGCCAGGCGCCAAACAGCACCATAGGCAGGCTGAGGATCATCCCCATCGTCAGTCCAAGGGGAAAGGCGGGCATGTAGAAGTCGGGCTCCCGGACGGTCTCGACCAGGATCCTGAACAGGCCGTAGCCTGCGAAGAAGAGTCCGGCCGTCACCCCGGGCCGGGACAGGAGCCCCGCCCTGTGGGTCGCCCACCGCAGGATCAGGAACAGGACAACGCCCTCGAGGGCGGCCTCGTAGAGCTGGCTGGGATGCCGCGGCTCGGGACCGGCGGCGGGGAAGACCATGGCCCAGGGCAGGTTCGTGGGTCGCCCCCAGAGCTCACCGTTGATGAAGTTGGCGATCCGCCCGAGGAAGAGGCCGATGGGAACCACGGCGCACACCATGTCGCCAAGGGAGAAGATATCCAGGGCCCGCCGGCGGACGAACATGCCGACCGCCACCAACACCCCCAGGCAGCCGCCATGGAAGCTCATGCCGCCGTTCCAGACCCTGAAGACCCCCAGCGGGTCAGTGACCAGGATTGCCGGTGTGTAGAAGAAGACGTGGCCCAGCCTTCCTCCCACGATGATCCCCAGGGTGATCCACAGGACGAGGTCCTCCAACGCCGCTTTGTCCACAGGCGGCGCACGGCTTCCCCACAGGCTCGGACGGCTGATCATGGCGCCTGCGTAACGCCAGGCGGCGAGGATGCCGAAGATGTAGGCCAGGGCGTACCACCGTATGGCCAGGGGCCCGATCTGGATCAGAACGGGATCAATCTGCGGGAAAGGCAGGGCCAAGGCGGGTCTCCGTGTCACTACGGACCCATGGTCTAGCCGAGAACCCCTTCGCTTTCACCTCCGAAGGGCCCATATTCGGCGCATGCAGACACAGAACCCCTTCCTCGACGAAATGGCCCGCCTGACCAACGCCGCCATGGGCCTCGCCCAGAGTGCGGGCGATGAGGCCAAGGCCGCCTTCCGCGCCCAGGCTGATCGCTGGGTGGCGGAACTGGACCTGGTCCGTCGCGATGAGCTGGACGCCCTCCGCGCTGAGGTCGTCGCCCTCCGTGAGGAGGTTGCGAGCCTTCGTTCAGCGCCTCGGGCCCGCGCTCCCCGCAAGCCTGCGGCAAAATGATCCACAGGTCCCGGGCTGATTGCCGCCGATAAGGGGTGAATCCCGCTGTAGGGAATCTCTCGATCCGGATTAGCCTGTCCTCAAGAGATCGACGATTCGAGCTCAGCGAGGAGGCTTTCAGCCGCATGGAATCTCCCCTGTCCGAGGACGAGGGCCTGTTCAGCCAGGACCCCCTGGACGTGGTCGAACATGTCCTCGAGGCCGAGAACCTGCAGTTCGACAGGACGGAGTGCGGCGACGTCGCCTTCACTCTGTCGGGCGGTTGGCGGGACTTCGGCCTCTGCTTCACCTGGCGCCCTGACGTCGACTGCCTCCAGGTGAGCCTGTCCCTCGACATGTGCGCCCCCGACAGCCTCCGCGGGCAGGTGTTTGAACTTCTCGCCGGGGTCAACGCCCGGGCGTCCCTGGGTCTGTTCGAAATGCGGGACGACGGCGAAATCCTGTTCCGCTTTGGAACGCCCCTCCTTCCCGGCGAATACCCGGGTCTCGGTCAGACCGCCGGGATGATCGACGTGGCCATGGAGGCTGCCGAGCGCTTTTTCCCGGCTTTCGACTTTCTGATCCGATGCGGCAAGCCGCCGGCCGAAGCCCTCGCCGCCTGCATGTTCGAGACGGTTGGCGTGGCCTGAGCCGGCGGTCCCGGGTTCCCCTTTCGCGGCGCGCGCACTAATGGAGCGGAAGAGGAGGCGGCCATGACCCCTGTTCTGATGCTTGGCGCCGGTCGCCTGGGCGGCGCCCTCATTGAGGGCTGGAGCCGCTTTGGCGGCCCGTCGGCCGCGGACCTGATGATCCTTGATCCGTCGCCCTCCGATGCGGCCCGCGCCGCAGGGCGGGCCGGCGCCCTTCTGTCTCCCGGTCCGGCGGATCTGGCCCGCGTCGGTACGGTTTTCCTCGCCGTAAAGCCCCAGGTCTGGCGACAGGCGGCGGCGACCATCGCCGGAGACCTCAATCGCGACGCTGTGATCATTTCGGTCGCCGCCGGCGTCTGCGCCGGCGATATCTCAGAAGCCTTCGGGGGACGTCCGGTCGCCAGGGTCATGCCGACCACCGCAGTAGCGGTGGGCCGGGGTGTCGCCAGCCTCTTCGCCCCCGACCCAGAGGCGGGCCGTCGCGCCCGCGCTCTTTTCGGTCCGGTCGCCACCGTTGTGGATCTCCCCAGGGAAGACCTGCTGCACGCCGCCACCGGGGTCTCAGGTTCGGCGCCGGCCTATTTCTACGCCTTCGTGGAGGCCCTGGAGGCGGCGGGCATCACCGCCGGACTGCCGGCCGACGCCGCCCGTGACCTCGCTCGAGCCACCATGGTCGGCGCTGCAGCCCTGCTTGACGCCAGCGGCGAGGACCCTGCCGAACTCCGCCGCCAGGTGACCTCGCCAAACGGCACGACCGAGGCCGCCCTGGAGGTCCTGATGGGCAAGGGCGGGCTGGGTCCTCTGCTGGAGGCCGCCGTCGCCGCCGCGGCGCGCCGTTCGGCTGAGCTTGGGAGTTAGTCCGCCGCGGTCCAGCTCTGAGCTTGGCAGATCACCGAGATGCACCCCTCGACCTTCAGGACGCCGCTCGCGGTGAGGCTGAGCTTGGAGTCGTAGGTCCGTCCGGTGTTCGGGTCATAGATCTTCCCGCCCGCCCAGCGCCCCGGTCCCGCGGGCTTGAAGTCGCGGAGAATCTGGAGCCCGAGGATCGGGCGGCTTCTCAGGGCGGGGTTCGGATTGGCGTCGTCCCGCGCATCAGAGGCAGGTTTCCCATCCTTGCCCCGGCCTGAAATGATAACGCCGCACAGCTTGTCGCCGCAGGGGGCGATACGAACCTTTCCCTGTTTGTCCTGAGTATACCAGACACCAACCGGAGAGGCGCTTGCGAAGGCCGCGCTGGCGGAAAGCGCCAGAGCGATGCTGGCGAGGAAGGCTGTCTTGGAAGGTGTCATGGGAGCTCCAGTCTGACCGTTTGAAGCTACCATCCGCTCTTCCCCTACGTCAATTTACCCAGACCGGGCAGTCTCAGGACTGCGCGCAGGCCGCCGAGGGGCGAGTCTTCCAGCCGTACGTCGCCTCCGTGGCTTCTGGCGGCGTCCCGGGCGATGGCCAGGCCCAGACCGACCCCTTTGGTATTCTGGTTCCGGGACTCATCCAGACGGCTGAAGACCCTGAAGGCTTCCTCGCGCCGTTCCGGGGGAATGCCGGGGCCGTCGTCATCGACCCGGACGCTGATCCCGGATGGCGTGGCCTCGACCGCCACCCGAACCACCTGGCCGTGGGCGGCGGCGTTGCCGATCAGGTTGGCGACGGCCCGCTTGAGGGCGCTGCGCCGCCCGCGGAAGGGAACCGGCGCCGGCGCCGCCACATCCACCTTCGCCCCGGTGCGGCGGGCGCCCTCGGCGGCCTCCCTCACCAGGTCGGCGATGTCCAGATCAATGGCCTGCTCTCCACCCTCTCCCCGCGCAAAGGCCAGGTACTCGTCGATCATGTGCTCCATTTCCGAGAGATCCTGCTTCATGGCCTGTGTGGCCGGGCCGGGTTCGGCGAGGGCAAGCTCAAGCCGCAGGCGGGTCAGTGGGGTGCGCAGATCGTGGCTCACCGAGGCCAGAAGGGCCGTCCTTTGCTCGATGTGCCGCTGGATGCGGGCCTTCATGGCCAGGAAGGCCTGAGCGGCCTGGCGGACCTCGCGGGCGCCATGGGGCTTGAATGCGGGCGCGTCCCGACCCCGACCGAAGTCCTCCGCCGCCTGGGCGAGGCGTTCGATGGCCCGGACCTGGTTGCGGATGAAAAGCAGGGAGACCCCCGTCAGGATGAGGGTTGCCGCCGCCATCCAGCCGAGGAAGATCAGGCCTTGCGTGGCGACCGCCCTCTCCTTGGGCGCAAGGATCCGGAGGACCCCGCCTTGGACCCTGACCCGGATGTCGACGTAGGCCGGGTAGCGGGTGGTGTCGAACCAGAAGGGCGCGTCGATCCGCGCGGCCAGGGCCTGCCGAAGGGAGGAATCCACCGCCGCCAGGGCGTTGCGGCGGCGGGTTTCCGGCAGGGGCCTGTCCGGCTGAAAGGCGATGGACAGGCTCATGGACCTTTCCGCACGACCGGCCGTGCGCGCCAATCCCGACGGGGTCGGGTCGTCCTGGTAGCTCTCCAGCGCCCAGGCGATGTCGCCGGCGAGGCCCTCTGAAAGCCTCATGGTCACCGTCCGCCAGTGGGCGTCGAAAAAGACCCAGGCCACCGCCAGCTGCATGAGGGCGACCGGCAGGACGATAATCAGAAAGGTGCGCCCATAGAGGGTGGTCGGGAGGCTGCGCTTGATCAGCCGTCGCCAGGCGTCCGGGGCTGGACCGAAGCGGGCCATCAGTCGGGCGCCAGCAGATAGCCGATCCCGCGTACGGTCTGCAGGTAGCGCGGAGAACGGGGGTCGGTCTCGATCTTGCGTCTCAGACGCGTGACCTGGATGTCGATCGCCCGGCCGGAGGGGTCGACATCGGGCTGGATCAGATCACGGCGCTCGACCGCTTCGTGCGGGCTCTGGGCCAGCCGCCGAAGGAGGCTGACCTCGGCCTCGGTGAGACGGACGGGGCGTCCGTCGCGGATCAGTTCGCCCCTTCCCGGGTCGAAGATGCAGGGACCCAGGCTGAGACCCGATCCCCCGTTGGCCGGCCCCTCCGCCGCCCGTCTGAGAATGGCCTCGATGCGCAGGACCAGCTCCTCGGGTTCAAAGGGCTTGGCCAGATAGTCGTCGGCGCCCCGCCTGAGGCCTTCGATGCGATCCCCGGGTTCCCCCCGCGCGGTCAGCATGAGGACGGGCAGGCGGCCCGTTCGTCCGGGGCGGCCCCTCAGCCACGCAATCAGGGACAGGCCGTCCTCGCCCGGCATCATAACGTCCAGCACGGCAAGGTCGAAGTCGAGGGCTTCCAGGAGCTGGCGGGCCGGCGACGCGCCCGCAGCCACAGTGACCCTGAAGCCCGACCGGGTGAGGAAGGTCTTCAGCAACTCCCGGATCCGGTCGTCGTCATCGACCACAAGCAGGTGGCGCGGGCTGGCGGGCGCGGATGTCGTCATGGCGCGGACCTCCCGGGCCCGGGCAGGTTAACCCATTGACGCCGGACCTTCCCGGGGCTGTAAGGAACGACCTGCGAAAGGAGAAACACTTCCAATGTCAATTGTTCCCTTTGACGACCGCGATGGATGGATCTGGCTGGACGGCCAGTTTACGCCCTGGCGCGAGGCGAAGGTGCACGTACTGACACATGGTCTCCACTACGCCTCCGCCGTATTCGAGGGTGAGCGCATGTACGGCGGAGAGATCTTCAAGCTCCGCGAGCATACCGAGCGGCTGTTCAAGTCGGCGGAAATCCTGGATTTCGAGATCCCGTTCACGGTGGACGAGATCGACCAGGCCTGCAAGGACGCTTGCGCCCGCAACGGTCTGGAGGACGCCTACATCCGGCCAATCGCCTGGAGGGGCTCGGAGATGATCGGGGTCTCGGCCCAGAACACCCGGATTCATGTCGCCGTCGCCGTCTGGGACTGGCCGTCCTACTTCTCCCCCGAACAGAAGGCTCAGGGCATCCGGCTCTGCTGGGCGAAGTACCGCCGGCCCTCGCCGGATACTGAGCCGGTGCACGCCAAGGCCACCGGCCTCTACATGATCTGCACCCTGTCCAAGCACGCCGCCGAGAAGGCGGGCTATACCGACGCGATGATGCTCGACTATCGCGGTTATGTGGCGGAGAGCACGGGCTCGAACGTCTTCTTCGTGCAGGACGGAGCGCTCATCACGCCGACACCGGACTGCTTTCTGAACGGTCTGACCCGTCAGACCGTGATCGCCCTGGCGCGCGCCAAGGGATTTGACGTGATCGAGCGCCACATCCGACCCGAGGAGCTTTCCAACTTCTCGGAGTGTTTTGTCGTGGGTTCGGCTGCGGAGGTGACGCCGGTTGCCGAGATCGGGGAGTACACATTCAAGCCTGGGAACATTTCCCTGAGCCTGATGGACGATTACGCCCGCCTGGTTCGCCGGCAGGCCTGACCCAGGATCAGTTCTGCGGGCCGCCCCAGAACTTCACTGTCCTGCGGGCGACCTCCCGGGGCAGGGCGTCGTAGATTTCCCCGTACTCCCGGGCCCGTCCCATGGGGTTGTTCTCGCGTCCGAGCACGAGGACGGCGAGGGTAATGAAGATCGCCCGGTCGAAGCTGGCCGCCTTGCAGATGATCGACAGGGCGTCCAGCTCTCGTCGCTCGTGGATGTTGCGGGCGGTCTCGAACTCCACCCCGGCGAGGCGTGAGATCGCGATCAGGTAAGCCGTGGTGTCCCCGCTTCGAAGGAAGCCGACCAGGGAGCTGGGACTGATGCCGCCCCGGACCTCGGCGGCCTTGACGGTCTTTTGCGCCCGGGCGAAGTCCTCCGGCAGGGGCCTCTTCCGGGTCGCGACCCGTTCCCGGCTCTGCCGCAGAAGCTCGTCGAGCTCCTCTGGCTTGATCTGGGCGTTCCGCTGAAGGATCGCGGTGCGCAAGCGCTCCTCCACCACGAAATACATTTCGTTCAGCAGGTCGACCGGAAGCTTGGCGTAACGGACCACGGCGCCTTGCAGAGCGGGATGCGCCATCGCCCTGTCCACCAGGCGCTCATGAGCCTCTCGCGACAGGTTGGCGGAGGCGTTCGCGAGCAACACCTCCAGGGTGCTCTCCTCGGCACGCTCGACGATCATGTTCGAAACACTGACCGGGAGGTTCGCCCGGCGGGAGAGGGCCATAAGGTGCGCTTCGCTGCGCGTCCGAGCCACTTCGATCAGGTCCGCCTCGGCGACGGACCGCGAGAGCTGGAGGATCGGGCTGGCCACGTCGATGGTCTCATCAAGGGCAAGGGAGCGGATCAGGCCCACCAGCGGAGTTCTCGCCAGAGCCATCCGGTTGGCCAGCTCCGCCCGCACCTTGCTTTCCATCTCCTGGGCCAGCTGGTTCAGGATGTCGTCGAACAGGCCCAGCGCCGGATCATCCGATCGCGGGCTGAACTGGAAGTACATGTCCGCCACCCGGTGCATGAGTTCGCGTCTGCGTTCGCCGGACCTATCCCGGGCCAGTTCCATAAGCTCTGCGGCGCTATGCTTCATACGCGGGTCACCTTCGACGGGCGGTTCTGCGGCCTACAACGGGACTTCTCCCCCGACCATACATCTTACCCACGGCTCTGTTAACTGGCGCCTAACGGCCGCGTCACCAGCGCAGGCCCGTGCTCTCGAGGCGTTCCAGGCCGGCGTGAACGGCGACGCCCATCACCGCCAGGACCCGCAGGGCGGCGATCATCCGGTCGATCTGGAGCTTGTTCCCGGCGTCCCTGAAAACGGCTGTGCGCCAGGCGACTTCGAGGAGCAGGGCGTTTAGGGGTGAACCCTTTCGAGCGATGTCGAAACGCTCATGGGGCCGGTGGCTCCGTCTAGGGACCCGCTTCGATGTTCAGGGTGCTCCTCTCCGGTTCGGTGGAAACCCAAGCCAGCTCTCAGGGCCTGGAGAGGAGCGTCGGACAAGCTAGGCCCGCCGAGTTCATTCGCAGGTGTTCAGGCGCGGGTCGGGGAGCCGCGTTCACTTCAGGTGGTCGAGCGGCATCGGCGCCACGTTCTGCAGATTGTACGAGAAGAGCAGGTTTACGATCCGCCAACCGCTGTCGCCCTTGATCATCTGCCAGCTTTCCGCGCCCCAGTTGGTCACCTTGTCGTTCTCCGTGAAGGCGTAGCGGAAGGTCACTGTCGCAAGCTGTCCGTCGCTGACGATCATCGGCGGACCGAACCGCTCGGCAAGCGCTGAGCCCTTCACCTCCGGGGCGCCGATGATTTGGTAAGCCCCCTGGTCTTCAAGCGCCGCAACAGGGGCTTTCGTCGCCTTCTCGATCCACGCGCGGGAAGAGGGATGCCCGGTCGCACGCCAGCTGATTGTGTTCGCATGGAAGACAGACTTGAGCGCATCAAGATCCTGCGCGCGGATCGCTGCGTCGAAACGTTTGATGACGTCACCAATTTCGGCGGAGTCGCTCTGCGCCTGGGTAGCCGCAGGTACGGGTTGGGCGTTCACCGCGCCTGACGGGGCCAATGCCAGCAGGAAGAAACTTCCCGCGACGATGAGTTCACGCATTTTGCTCTCCTCTTCTGCGCACCTGTGCGTGACCCTTGACGCGGGGCGCGACAGGCATTCAATCTTCCTTTCAACAAACTTTTATTGTTTTACAGAAAGGGATGTCAAGATGGAAAAGGCTCAATGGCCCGGCGCACCGACGGTGCGGCGGGTTCGAAGGATTGTGCAGGGCCTCGCGCTCATCCTTGTCGCACTCTTTCTCGCGATGTGGCTAAAGCCCTCCAACCCCGTCATTGAAGTCCTCCGCGCCGATCCGGGCGGAAACCCGTGGGTTGACGCTGCGATGCTTATCGGGGCGTTGGGCCTGTTTGGCGCCCTGCTGCAGCTCGAACGCGTGCTCGGCGCGCTCGAACGCGGCTTTCCCTTCACCCGCAAGATCGTGACGGGTTTCTATCGCTTTGCGGCGCTGGCGAGCGGATCGATGTTCATCGTCGTCGCGGCGCCGACCCTGGGATCGCTGACGAGTTTGGTTCCGCACGGGGTGGCCATCACCCTGAGGATGCTCGATGTCCTTCTCCTGGTGATTTGCTTATCCTTCTTCGCCGTCGCCGCGCTGATCGCCGAGGCGGTGCGGATCGACCGCGACAACCGTTCGATCGTCTGACGTATGCCTATTGTCGTGCGACTCGACGTGATGCTGGCCCGGCGAAAGGTGCGGTCCCGCGAATTGGCGGCTTATGTCGGCATCACGGAGGCCAATCTTTCCCTGCTTAAGTCAGGGCACGTAAAGGGCATCCGCTTCGCCACACTCGCTGCGATCTGCAAACATCTTGATTGCCAGCCGGGCGATCTGCTCGAATTCGTCGATACCGACGAGGTTTGACCGCTCCCACGTCAATGATGGGACCTGCGAGCGGCGGAGAGAGGCGTCCCCTGCTGGTGTAAGAATATCGTCTGCTTTGCCGCCTCGCATAACATCAGATCATGCGCAGGGTGTGCGTCGATCAATCGCGGCCCGAAGAAGAACCCGTTGGTCTGGCCGCACTTTGGAGAGGGCCGCCTGGATGCTGATCAGTCTGGAACTCGTCTCCCACCCATCCCTGACGATCGCGGCGCGCCGAAAGGCGCCAGCCTCTACAACGAACAACGACTGGATGAAGGATGGATATGGATATGGATAACCAGGTGGACAGGGCGTGAGATGTTCGAACGCCAGATGGCCTATCCTGGTCGCGGCTGCGACCGAGTATCCAGTCTCCTCCGCAATCTCCCGACGCAGGGTCCGCTGTTCATCCTCGCTAGTCTCCCGGCGTCCTCCGGGCATCACATGGAAGGATCCATCGGGATCTGTCACCATCACCACTTTACCTCTTTGGAAGACGACACCTCGCACCGACGTGAGCAGTGCATCAGGTGGAGGAGTATCCGAAAGCACGAGCTGCAGCTGGAGACGTGAAGCGCCCCAATCTACTGTCGTGCTGAAAATGACGCGCGGCTCAGAGGAGGGCGCGGTCGCACGCACTTCCCTCATGCGAAAGCAAATCCTGTAGCATGATCCGTCGGGTCCAAAGGCGTCACCCCGGTTCCCAGTGGGGCGGGCTCGCGACAGGCTTCAGTGACATCTGGGCTCGCAGTCGCTCAGCGTGCGGACGCCTCGGCGGCTTCCCCTGCGACCGTCGCGCAGTCGAGTGGGCATACCTGGGGCCTGCGGGAATATCCATCTTGGTCGTTGCAGCGCCCCAATGTAGGACTTGGCCCATAAAGAACCCTTCAAGCCTGAAGGTAAAACAGCATCACCAGAGAGCAGAATCAAACACTTAACGTCCGCGCCACCATCTCAGGCCCGCGCGCTCCAGGCGCTCCAGGCCGGCGTGAACGGCCACTCCCATCACCGCCAGCACCACCAGGGCGGCGATCATCCGGTCGGTCTGGAGCTTGTTCCCGGCGTCCAGGATCTGCCAGGCGAGGCCGCGTACGCCGCCGGATCCGGCGGCGAACTCCGCTACGACCGCACCGATGATGGCCAGTCCCGCGCCGACCTTCAGCCCCTCCATCAGGAAGGGAACTGCGGCGGGAAGGCGGAGGCGCATCACCCTCTGCAGGCGATTGGCCCCGTAAAGGTCAAACAGGCGCTCGAGGTCCGGGTCCGCAGACCGCAGCCCCGTCACCGCGCCGGAGAAGATGGGGAAGAAGGCCACCAGCACGGCGAGGGCGATGACCGCCCGCTCCGGGTGGTCGATCCCGGCCCAGATCAGGATCAGCGGGGCGACCGCCACGACCGGGGTCACCTGCAGGGCCGAAGCGAGAGGGCGGACGGCCCGCTCAATGAGCGGGCTTAGCCCGACAAGGATGGCGAGGGCAAGCGCGCAGGCCGCCGCCAGCGCCAGGGCGACAAGCGCCACGGAGAGGGTGTTCCAGGCGGCCGGAACCAGGACCGGCAGGCCCTCCGCGGCCGCCACGGCCACCTGCGACGGAGGCGGCAGGAAGTAGGCCGGCACGCCAGTCATGCGACAGGCCAGCTCCCAGGCCCCGAGGAGAAGCAGGATCAGCCCCAGCGGCGCAAGGGCGTCCGTCAGCCGGTTCATGGTCCGGCCTCCGCCCCCCGGGCCAGCAGGGCCGAGATCGTCTCCGCCGCCTCTGTGAAGACAGGCCAGGTCCGAAAGCCCGGCGGCCGGGGCAGGGGCGCCTCCACCCGGACCTCCCCGGCGATGCGACCGGGCCCCCGGGTCAGCACCACGATGCGTTCAGCCATGTAGGCCGCTTCCTCGACATTGTGGGTGACGAAGACGATGGCCGGACGGGTCTGGGACCAGAGGGCCAGGACGTCGTCGGCCAGGGTCCGCCGGGTGATCTCGTCAAGGGCGGCGAAGGGCTCGTCCAGCATCAGCAGACGGGGGCGGGTCACCAAAGCCCGGGCGAGGGAGGCGCGCATGGCCATCCCACCCGAGAGCTGGGCCGGGCGTGAGCCTTCGGTCCCCGCAAGGCCGACCCTGGCCAGGGCCTCGGCCGCCTGGCTCCGGGCCTCCGCCTTCGGCGTCCCCGCCAGCTCCAGGGGCAGGGCGACATTGGCGCCGGCGCTCATCCAGGGGGCGAGGGTCGGGGCCTGGAAGACGACGGAGGTCTCTCCCCGCCCGGCGGCCCGGCGCACCTGGCCGCGACTGGCCGGCTCCAGTCCTGCGAGGAGACGCAGGGCGGTGGACTTGCCGCAGCCCGAGGGGCCGACCAGGGCGATGATTTCGCCCTCCGCCACGGTCAGGGAGATCGGGCCCAGCGCGCGACCCCGCCCGCGATAGTCGACCTCGACGTCCTCAAGGGCGGCGGCGATGCTCACCGCCTACTTCCCCGCCGCCGGCCGGACGAAGTCGAGCGTGTAGGCCTTGGTGTAGTCGAGGCCCTTCGGATAGACGCCCTGGGTGATGGCCATCTCGGCGAAGGCCTTCCATCGGGCGTCCGTCATGACCCCGACCCCGCCGCCGGCGGCGTCCCCGCCCTCGACGAGGGCGTACTGGCGCATCTTCTCCCGGGCCTGGTCGAGCACGTCCTGGGTCATCTCCGGGTTGTCCTTGAGGATCAGGGCGTCGCCGGGCTTGGGGTCACCTGTAAGGTAGGACTTCCATCCCGCCGCGCTCGCCTCCACGAAGGCGCGGACCCGGGCCGGGTCCTTGTCGATCAGGGACTGGGGAAAGAGGATCATGGCCGCATAGGAAGGATAGCCGTTGTCCGCCAGCAGGAAGACCTTGGGCTTCAGGCCGGCGGTCTTCTCGATCGTGTAGGGCTCGCTGGTCAGGTAGCCCTGCTGGGCCACCGACTTGTCCGACAGGAATGGGGCGGCGTTGAAGGTGTACTTGCGGATCTGGGCGTCCTCGAACCCGTACTTCGACTTCAGCCAGACCCAGAAGGCGGTGACGGAAGCGTCGGAAAGCAGGATCGGCCGCCCCTTCAGGTCTTCGATCCGCTCTATCCCCTGGTCCGGGTGAGCGATGAGGACCTGCGGGTCCTTCTGCATCATGGCCGCGACGGCCTTCACGGGCGCGCCCTGGTTGGCCAGGTTGAGGGCGATGAAGCTGTTGGACCCCATCCCCGCCTCCACCGCGCCCGCGGCCAGCAGCTGGGGGACGTTCACCCCGGGCCCGCCCTGGATGATCTGCACCTTCAGGCCGCGCTTCTCGTACTCGCCGGTGGCGAGGGCCTGGTAGAAGCCGCCCTGCTCGGCCTGGGCGCGCCAGTCGGTGGCGAAACGGATCACACCGGCGTCCGCACCTCCCGTCCCGGCGGCCTTCGGCGGGGAGCAGGCCCAGACCAGGCCCGCGATGGCCAGGATGGCGATTGTCCGGATGAACTTCATGGTGCGGCCTCCGGGCGTGGGATCGTCCCCGGCAAACTAGGCGCCTTTCAGGGGAAGGCAACCGCGAAGGTCCCCTTTCGCAAAGGGCCCACGGCAAGAGGGCGACGCACCGGTCGCCCGGTCCGCCGCCCTCTTTCAGATCCGTTGGGAGATCTGAGTCCCGAGGCGGGTCGGCTGAGGTCCTGCAGGTCGCCCCGCAGGTTCCGCCGCGCCCGGAACCGCGATCCTGAGCCTCCCGCAGGGTCGCCCCCGCCGTCCGCTCCGATCCGGCCCTCCCACCCGGCGCCGTCCGGGTCGCCCCTTCCGTTCACCGCGCGTCGCCTCTCGACGTCCCCACGCTCTCACCGGCCCGCCCGCCCGGCAAGGCCTCCTGATCCGCTGCGCGTGGGCGAGGGGGTGGACAGGCTGTGAGCGAACTGTGGAAGTTCGGTGGATGACGCGAATTTCGGAAGCGAATCCAGTTCGTGGCCGATCTCCACAGGAACCCTGAGGGTCAGCCGCCGGAGGCCAGGCTGGCCTTGAGCTCCTCCAGTTCCAGCCACTCGGTCTCGGCCGTCTCCAGGCGGGAGCGAGCCGCCTCAAGCTCCGCGGTCAGGCCTTCGAAGGCGCCGGGGTCGCGGCGGTATAAGCCGGAATCCGAAAGACGCAACTCCAGGTCCCGGATCTGCTCCGGCAGGCTGGCGACCAGCGCCTCGGCCGCCTCCAGCCGCCTCTGGTCGCGATAGGACAGCTTTCCCGGCCGCGCCGCTGCAGGCGCCGAGCCGGCGGCCGGCGCGGCCTTGCGCGGACCGGCCGCAGTGCGGGCGGGCGGACCCAGGAAGCCCGGGTTCTGGGCTTCGAAGTCCTTCCACCCGCCGGGGGTCTCTACGATGTCGCCCCGGCCGTTCAGGGCGATGGTCGAGGTCGCCAGCCGGTCGATGAAGTCCCGGTCGTGGCTGACCAGAAGCAGGGTCCCGGCATATTCGGAGAGCGCGTCCTCAAGGAGGTCCAGGGTGTCCATGTCGAGGTCGTTGGTCGGCTCGTCCAGCACCAGCAGGTTGGACGGAGCGGCCAGGACCCGCGCCAGCAGGAGGCGGTTGCGCTCGCCGCCGGACAGGCTGCGCACCGGCTGGCGCAGCTGCGCCTCGGTGAACAGGAAGGACTTGGCGTAGGCCGCCACGTGCCAGGGCTTGCCGCCCACCAGGATCTGGTCGCCGCCCAGCGGGGCGAGGACGTCCCGCATTGTCATGTCCGGCTTCAGCTCGGCCCGGCTCTGGTCCAGGTAGGCCACCTCCAGTCCGGTTCCCAGCTTCACGCTGCCGGAATCCGGCTCCAGCTGGCCCACCAGCATGCGGACCAGGGTGGTCTTGCCCGCCCCGTTTGGCCCCACAATCGCGACCCGGTCGCCCTTCTGGATACGGGTGGAGAAGTCGCGGATCACGGTCCGGCCGCCCCAGGCCTTGGAGATCCGCCGGACCTCCGCCACCCGCTGACCCGAGCCCTCCGCAGCGACCGCCTCCAGGCTCATCTGGCCCCGGACGTCGCGCAGGCGTTCGGCGCGGGCCGCCCGCAACTCAAGGAGGGCGCGCCGTCGCCCTTCGTTGCGGGCCCGGCGGGCGGTCACGCCGCGCTGCATCCAGTGCTCTTCCTGCTCAAGCCGCTTCTGCAGCCGGCGGGCGTCCTCGGCCTCGGCGGCGGCGATGCCCTCGGCCCAGGCCTCGAAGTGCGAGAAGCCGCGGTCCAGCCGGCGCACGCGGCGTCCCTCCAGCCAAAAGCAGCGGTCCGACACCCGCTCCAGAAAGGCCCGGTCGTGGCTGACCAGCAGGACGGCCGCCCGGCTGGCCGCGATCTCCGACTCCAGGGTGGCGATGGCCGGGATGTCGAGGTGGTTGGTCGGCTCGTCCAGCAGCAGGACGTCGGCGTCCCGGGCGAAGGCGGCGGCCAGGGCGGCGCGCCGGACCTCGCCGCCGGAGAGGCCCTCGCTGGACTTTCCGGGGTCGAGGCCAAAGGTCTGCAGGGCGGCGTCGGCCTCGTGCGGTGCGGCGCCGGCGGCGACCACGTGGTCCCGGACGGTCGGGCCGCCGATCACCGGCTCCTGCGGAACCCAGGCGATGCGAAGGCCAGGCGCCAGCGTTCGCTCGCCTTCGTCCGCCTCCACCTCGCCGGCCAGGATGCGCAGGAGCGTGGTCTTGCCCGCTCCGTTGCGTCCGACCAGACAGGCCCGGCAGCGGGGCTCCAGCGCCAGGTCTACGCCATCGAAGAGCATTCGGGGGCCGTCCGCGAGGCGGACCTGCCGAAGGGCGAGGACAGGTGGCTTCATGGCCCCCCTTACCCCCCGGGGCCCCGGCCTCCAACCCCCGGACTGGCGCGGCGTCGGCCCTGGAGCTAGACAGTCGTCATGACCCGGCCCTTCTGGGAAACCACGCCTCTCGACCGGATGACGCCGGAGCAGTGGGAGAGCCTCTGTGACGGCTGCGGTCTGTGCTGCCTCGTCCGGTTCGAAGACGCCGACACGGGCGAGATCATCCCGACCCGGGTGCACTGCCGCCTGCTCGACGCCGCCACCTGCCGCTGCTCGAACTATCCGGACCGCAAGCGGGAGGTGCCGGACTGCATCACCCTGACGCCGGAAATCATCCCCCGTCTGGGCTGGATGCCGCGCTCCTGCGCCTATCGACGCCTCCAGGAGGGCCGGGGGCTGGCGGACTGGCATCCTCTGGTGAGCGGGGATCCCGAGAGCGTCCACCGGGCGGGGGTGTCCGTGCGTGGGCAGACCCTCAGCGAGACGGAGCTGGCGAATGAGGACGACATGGTCGACCACGCCGCGCCCGACCTCCTCGACGAACGCGGTCTGGAGGACTGAGGCCTGATCGTCCCAAGAGTGATATTTGCGCAACACTTGCCCTTGCGGACCTGACGTCGGACCCTAACTCACAGCCAGTAACTCTTCCCTGCTGAGGTGACTCCCGTGGCGCGAGATCCCTACGAGGTCCTCGGCGTTCCGCGTAGCGCCGGGGCCGAAGACATCCGCAAGGCCTTCCGCAAGCTGGCCAAGAAGCACCATCCCGACGCCAACCCGGGCGACAAGGCCGCCGAGGAGAGGTTCAAGCAGGTCAGCGCCGCCTTTGATCTTCTGGGTGACCCGGACAAGCGCCGAAAGTTCGACGGCGGCGAAATCGACGCCGACGGTCGGGAGGTCTTTCGAGGGTTCGGAGGCCCCGGACAGGGGGGTCCCTTCGGCAGCGGCGGCGGTGGCGGCTTTGATGCGACGGACTTCGGCGACATCCTCGGTGAGATGTTCGGACGCAGGGGCGGCCGCGGCGGTCCCCGCGGCGGCGCCGGACCGGGGCCAGGCTTCGCGCCGCGCGGCG
>NZ_JADBZL010000221.1:0-3818 GCF_020402505.1 Phenylobacterium sp.
CCCATCTTCTCGATGAACCGACCGCCGCGCAGGAATCCCATCACCCCGCCGCCGCCCGCCTCGCGCACCAAGGGCTTCAACACGAACTTCGCCGGCTCGCCCGGGTAGAGGTCCGCCGGGGCGTCGATCTCCAGCTGCTCGAAGGCGGCGACGATGCGGTCGCGCAGGTCATCGAACCAGGCGCGGGCGCGAGTGTTGCGGGACTCAAGGACGACGGGATCAATCATGGCTGGGGTAATCTTGCGGGTGGAATGCGGGGAAGCGCCCGGTCTGACGAAGGGCCTCGGACAGGCCGATCGCCGCCGAGACGGTCAGGTTGAAGGAACGGCGGCCGCGGCTCAAGGGAATGATGACCCGGGCGTCGGCGGCGGCATGGACGAAGTCGGGAACCCCCGCGCTCTCGCGACCGAACAGGAGAACATCGTCCGGGGCGAAGGCGAAGTCGTGAAGGGGGCTCGCCCCGCGTGTGGTGAACAGGACGATCCGGCCGCGCGCTGCGGCGCGAAAGGCCGACCAGTCCGGATGCCGCACGACCTCCCCCGGATCGCCGTAATCCAGGGCCGCCCGACGGATCGCCTTGTCCGAAAGGGGGAAGCCGCAGGGCTCAATTACATGGACGGGCGTGTCGAGGCAGGCGCCGAGCCGGATCGCGGCGCCAAGGTTTTGCGGAATGTCCGGTTGAAAAAGAGCGAGCAGCATTCTAAGCGATCCAGCCACGGGCTACACGCGTCCTGCGACGAATCAGCGGTCGACCTCTCGCCCCCGAGGCGAACAGACGACCGGGCCGGTTCGCCGGGGGGCGACGTGTACAGTCCGGGGGACCCTTACCAGATGATCTGGCGGGGTCGAGGACGGACGGCGCCTTTCCGGCGCAGTCCCCAAGCGAAGGGTGGCTTCAAGGTGGCCGACAGCATGGCGGGCGCGAACCCCGAACATGGCGCGGGTGGGGACGACCCCAGCCGTCGCGACTTCATTCACATTGCCGCGGGCGCCGCAGCGGCGGGCGCTGCGGCGACCATCGCCTGGCCTTTGGTCGACCAGATGAACCCGGCTGGCGACACTTTGGCCCTGGCCTCGTTGGAGGTCGACCTGACTAAGGTCCAGCTGGGTCAATCGATATCGATCAAGTGGCGGGGCAAGCCTCTGTTTGTTCGCCACCGCACCGGCGCCGAGATCGCCGCGGCGATCAAGGATGACGCCGCCCCCATGCGGGATCCACAGACCGACGAGGCGCGCCACAAGAAAGGCAAGGCCGAGTGGCTGGTGGTGATCGGCACCTGCACCCATCTGGGCTGCGTCCCGACCTTCGGCGGCGGCGACTACGGCGGCTGGTTCTGCCCCTGTCACGGTTCGCACTACGACACCTCAGGCCGCATCCGGAAGGGCCCTGCGCCCAAGAACCTCGCGGTTCCGGATTACGCCTTTCTTTCCGACACCATGGTCAAGGTGGGCTGACCGACATGAGCGGACATTCGAACTATGTTCCCAAGACGGGCTTCGAGCGCTGGCTTGACGCCCGACTCCCGGTCGCCAGGCTGGCCTATGACAGCCTCATCGACTTCCCCACGCCGAAGAACCTGAACTACTGGTACACCTTCGGCGGAATCCTGGCCCTGTGCCTGGGCATCCAGCTGGTCACCGGGATCGTGCTGGCCATGCACTACGTGCCCCATGTGGACCACGCCTTCGCCTCCATCGAGCGCATCATGCGGGACGTGAACTATGGCTGGCTGATCCGATACATGCACTCCAACGGGGCCTCGATGTTCTTCATCGCGGTTTACGCCCACATGTTCCGCGGTCTGTACTACGGTTCCTACAAGGCGCCTCGGGAGCTGCTCTGGATCCTGGGCTGCGTGATCTATCTGCTCATGATGGCCACGGCCTTCATGGGCTACGTCCTTCCCTGGGGGCAGATGAGCTTCCACGGCGCGGTGGTGATCACCAACCTGTTCGGCGCCCTGCCGATCATCGGGGAGTCCATCACCACATGGCTGTGGGGCGGCTTCGCGGTCGACAATGCGACCCTGAATCGCTTCTTCTCACTGCACTACCTGATGCCCTTCATGATTGCAGGGGTCGTGATCCTGCACGTCTGGGCCCTGCATGTGACCGGCAACAACAATCCGACCGGCGTGCAGGTGCAGTCCAAGGCGGACACGGTCCCCTTCCACCCGTACTACACGGTGAAGGACGGCTTCGCGATTGCGGTGTTCATGCTCATGTTCGCCGCCTTCGTATTCTTTAATCCCAACGCCCTGGGCCACCCGGACAACTACATCCCCGCCAACCCACTGGTGACGCCGGCGCACATTGTGCCTGAGTGGTACTTCCTGCCCTTCTACGCCATCCTTCGGGCGGTCCCGGACAAGCTGATGGGCGTGCTCATGATGTTCGGCGCCATCGCGGTGCTGTTCATTCTGCCCTGGCTGGACACCTCTCGCGTCCGGTCCCTGCGCTATCGCCCGACCACCCGGATGTACTTCTTCATCTTCGTGGTCGCCTGCTTCGTGCTCGGCCTCTGCGGCGCCCGCCTGCCGGACGAAAAGGTGATCCCGGGTCTGACGACCTTCGTCCTGCTCGACGCCGACCTCAATTCGATGGTCTGGCTGTCCCGGTTCGCCACCGCTTACTACTTCGCCTATTTCCTGCTCGTCCTGCCGCTAATGGGGCTTTCCGAAACGCCACTTGAGCAGCCGGCCTCGATCAGCGAGCCGGTCCTTTCGCCTTCCGCTGTACTGCCCGCGGGCGCTGCAGCGTCGCCAGAGAAGAGGGGTTGAGCCTGATGCTTCGCAAAGGTCTCGCCGTTGCGGCGCTCGGCCTCGCCCTGATGGGCGGGCCGGCCTTGGCCGCCGGCTCCCAGAAAGAACTCCGCACCGTCGCCTGGAGCTTTAGCGGCCCCTTCGGCAAGTTCGATCGCGCCCAGCTCCAGAGGGGCTTCAAGGTCTATCGGGAGGTCTGCGCGGCCTGCCACTCGATGAACCTGATGTCGTTCCGGAACCTCGGCCAGAAGGGCGGGCCCTTCTACGATCCGAAGTACCCCAATCCGAACGACAACCCCTATGTGAAGACCATCGCCAGGGACTACGAGGTCTCGGACATCGATTCGGACACGGGGGATGTGATCAAGCGTCCGGCCACACCGGCGGACCGCTTCCCCAACCCCTATCCCAATGAAGCTGCGGCCCGGGCCGGCAACGGCGGCGCGCTGCCGCCAGACTTCTCCACCCTCTCCAAGGCGCGAAAGGGCGGACCGGATTACATCTACTCGCTGCTGTCGGGCTATGTAACTCCGCCTGCGGGCCTGGAGGTGTCGGCTGGGCAATACTACAATCCCTATATGGCGGGTGACGTGACCGCCTTCTGGAAGGGCCAGGGTCATGCGCCAAAGGGCGGCTTCATCGCCATGCCGCCCCAGTTGGCGCCCGACAAGGTCACCTTCGACGATGGAACCAAGTCCACCGTCGACCAACAGGCCAAGGATGTCGCCGCCTTCATGGCCTGGGTCTCGGAACCCAAGCTGGAGGAGCGTAAGGCCTTTGGCGTCGGCGCCATGATCTATCTGTTGATCCTGTCCGGCCTGCTCTACGTGAGCTACCGGCGCATCTGGCGTAACGTCGCGCACTAGGCCCGCGTTCCCAGCGGACATGGACAGGGCCGGTCGCCTCGGGGCGGCCGGCCCTTTCTCATTCAGGTCAGACGTTGAACCGGAAGTTCATGACGTCGCCGTCCCGGACGACGTACTCCTTGCCCTCGGAACGCAGGCGACCCGCTTCCCGGGCCCCAGCCTCGCCCCGGTACCTTACATAGTCGTCGAA
>NZ_JADBZL010000222.1:0-5245 GCF_020402505.1 Phenylobacterium sp.
TCGGGTGGTGGAGCGGTTCGTGCGCCTTGAGAACAGCCGCAACCTCCCGGGTGCGGGTCTCGGCCTGTCCCTCGTCGCCGCCGTCGCTCAAGCCCATGGCGGCCGCCTCGAGCTGGGGGAGGGACCGGGCGCTTATGATGGTTCCGGACCGGGCCTTCGGGCGGCCCTGATCCTTCCCTCGCTGACATGAACCGGCTGGGCGACCGACTTCGTCCCTGCGGCCCGGTCATCGACGCCCGTCCGGCCGAGCGTCTCCTGGACGTCCTGGCCTCCCAGCACGCCCTCTCCCCTTCGGAGCGGGAGGCCCTGGCCCCCGTCTTCGGCGCCTCCCCCTACCTTGCGGGTCTGGTCCGCCGCGACCCGGCCCGCCTCGCCGGCCTCCTGGACGCGGACCCCGACGTCCGGCTCGCCGACATACTGGACCGGACCCGCGCCCTCGCCGGCGTCGCCCCGGAGGCCGCTGCTCCGGGGCTTCGCCGCCTCAAGGCCGAGGCGCACCTCCTGACGGCCCTGGCGGACCTTGGCGGGGTCTGGGACCTGGACCAGGTCACCGGCGCCCTGGCGCGGTTCGCCGATGCGGCCCTGACCTCGGCCCTCGCCTCCGCCGCCGGGGCCGAGGTCGCCGCCGGGCGCCTTCGTCCGTCCGCCGACCCCGGGGCCGGCCCGGTTCCCGGCTATTTCTGCATCGCCATGGGCAAGCACGGCGCCTTCGAGCTGAACTATTCCAGCGACATCGACATCTCGATCTTCTTCGATCCCGAGGTCATGCCCCTCGCCGAGGGAATCGAGCCCCAGGCCTTCGCGGTCCGCCTGACCCACCGCCTCACCGAACTCATGCAGGAGCGCACCTCCGACGGATACGTCTTCCGGATCGACCTGCGGCTACGGCCGGACCCGGGGTCCACGCCCCCGGCGGTCTCCGCCGCCGCCGCGCTCGACTACTACGAAAGCGTCGGCCAGAACTGGGAGCGCGCGGCCTTCATCAAGGCCAGGGCCTGCGCGGGTGACCTTCCCCGCGCCCGGGCCTTCCTCGGCGAGCTGGAACCCTTCATCTGGCGGCGAAACCTGGACTTCGGCGCCATCGCCGACATCCACTCGATCAAGCGCCAGATCCACATCCACAAGGTCGACGATCGCCTTTCGGCCAAGGGCGCCGACCTGAAGCTGGGTCGCGGCGGCATCCGCGAGATCGAGTTCTACGTCCAGACCCAGCAGCTCATCCTTGGCGGCCGGCAGCCCGCCCTGCGCAGCTTCCGCACCCTGGAGGCCCTGGCCGCCCTGACTGAGGCGGGGCACGTGTCCCCTCAGGCGCGGGACGACCTGACCGACGCCTACCACCGCCTGCGGTCCCTGGAACACAGGGTGCAGATGCTGGCGGACGAGCAGACCCACCGGCTTCCGGAGTCCGACGCCGAGCGCCGTCGGGTGGCCGCCCTGTCCGGGCATGACCGGCTACGCAGCTTCGACGCCTGGGTCGAGCGGATCCTTCGGTCGGTGAACCAGCGCTATGGGGAGCTCTTCCCGGGCGAGGAGCCGCTGTCCTCCCGCTTTGGCAGCCTGATCTTCACCGGCGTGGAGGATGATCCGGAGACCCTGAAGACGCTTTCACGCATGGGGTTCAGCCAGCCCGCCCAGGTGTCCCAGACCATCCGAAGCTGGCACCATGGCCACATCGCCGCCACCCGGTCCGAGCGTGGCCGGGAGCTGTTCACCCGCCTTGCGCCCCGTCTTCTGGAGGCCGCCCACGCCGCCGGCGCCCCGGACGCCGCCTTTCTGCGGTTCGGGGCCTTCTTCTCGCGCCTGTCCAGCGGCGTGCAGCTTCAGTCCCTCTTCCTCGCCCAGCCGGCGCTCTTCGAGCTGATCGTCGAGGTCATGACCTTTGCGCCCCGCCTCGCCGACACCCTGGCCCGTCGTCCCGCCGCCCTGGACGCCATGCTGGATCCGGCCTTTTTCGGCGCCATTGACCCCGCAGAGGACCGCCAGGCCCTGCAGCGGGCAGTCGCCGGCGCCGGGGACTTCGAGGCGGCCATGGACACCGTCCGCCGCCAGCATCGGGAGCAGGCCTTCCGGGTCGGCGTCCAGGTGATGAGCGGGTCGGCCGGCGCCGAGGCGGCGGGGCACGCCTTCGCAGGTCTGGCCGACGCCTGTATCGAGGCCCTGGCCCCCGCAGCCCTCGCCGAGGCGGGCCGGATCGGCGGCGCCTTCGAGGGACAGGTGGCGGTCGTGGCCCTGGGCAAGTGCGGTTCCCGGGAGATGAGCGCCGGCTCGGACCTCGACCTGATGACCCTGCACAGGGCTGCCGAACCCGACGCCGTCTCCAGTCTCAAGGGATGGCCGGCGGAGGTCTTCTACGCCCGATTCACCCAGAGGCTGGTGGCGGCCCTGTCCCTGCCGACCTCGGAGGGAGAGCTCTACGAGGTCGACATGCGGCTTCGGCCGTCGGGGGCCAAGGGGCCGGTGGCGGTCGCCTTCCCGACCTTCGGCGCCTATTACGAGACCGAGGCTGAGACCTGGGAGTTCATGGCGCTCACCCGGGCGAGGGTGGTCTGGTCCAGCGACCCGGCCTTTGCAGCAGACGTCAACGCCGCCATCGAGTCCGCCCTGCGCCAGCCCCGGGACCCTGCCGCCCTGGCCCGCGACGTGCGCGAAATGCGCGCCCTCATTGCGCAGGAGAAGCCGGCCTCCGGCCTTTGGGACATGAAGCTCGCCCCGGGCGGGCTGGTGGACATTGAGTTCGCCGCCCAGTTTCTCCAGCTCGCCCATGCGCCCGCCGGCGGCCCGCTGCGGGCCGGGACCGCCGACGCCCTGGAGGCCCTCGCGGCGGCGGGACTGGCGGGCCCGGTCGGGCCCCTTCTGGAGGCCTGGACCCTGCAGCAGAACCTGACGCAGATGCTCCGTCTGGCCCTTGGCGATGGGGACGACCCCGCCGCTCAACCGGAGGCCTTTCGCCGGAAGCTCGCCCGGGCGGGCGGCGCCCGAGACTTCCGCAGCCTCGCCGCCCGCCTGACCCGGACCCGGAAGGGCGCCCTTGAGGCCTTTGATCGCCTGGTTCGCCCTTGAAACGCCGGATTTGGCGGTTCATTTCGTTGGACAGAAGATAGCCGGAGGTCTTCCCGTGTCCCTGAACCGCGCCGCTTTCGCCACCGTCGTGGGACTGGCGTCCCTCTGCGGCCTTCCCGCCGCAGCCCAGATGGGCCCGCCCAAGCTCGACCAGAACGGGGACGGGCGGATTCTGTACGCCGAGTACCGGTCGGCCAATGTCGAAAGGACGCTCGACACCCTCGATGCGGACAAGAACGGCCAGATCTCGCGCAAGGAGTTCGACAAGGTCGCCGGCATGGCTCGCACCTTTGGCGGCGCAAGGGCCGCGGCCGCCATGGACCAGTGGTGGCGCGCGACGGATGTGAATGGCGACGGCGCCATGTCCCGGGGAGAGATGGAGGCGAACACCCGACGGCGTTTCGACGCCGCGGACTCCGACCGGGACGGCGTCCTGACCAAGACCGAGGTCGCCGCCATGCGGGAGAGGCAGCGTGCTGCGTCCGGTAACTGACGCCCTCGGGCTTGCAGCCGGAGCGGGCGCTGCGCGCCCGGCGTCGCCGGCGGCGCGTCCCGATGACCCTGACGCCGACCTCGTGCGCCGAATCGGCAAGGGCGACCTCCTCGCCATTCGCGCCCTCACGGCCCGCAAGCTGCCCCGACTGACCGCCCTGGCCGCCCGAGTGCTGGGCGACGCCGCCGAGGCGGAGGACGTGGCCCAGGAATCCCTGATCCGGGCCTGGCGTCAGGCGCCTGTCTGGAGATTCGGCGAGGCCCGGTTCGACACCTGGCTGCACCGGGTGGCCATCAACCTTTGCCGCGATCGCCTGCGCCGCCGCCGGCCGGGCGACGCCGCCGACCTCGACGCCCTTGTCGATCCCGGTCCCGCTCCGGACCGTGGCCTGGAGGCTCGGGACATCGGCGATCGGGTGGCCGTCGCCATGGCGGCCCTGCCGCCCCGCCAGCGCGAGGCGGTGGTGCTTTGCCATTACCAGGACCTCGGCAACATCGAGGCCGCCCGGGTCCTGGGCGTCAGTGTTGAGGCCTTGGAGAGCCTGCTCTCCCGCGGTCGCCGCGCCCTGCGCGCCGCCCTGTCGGACCTTGTTCCGTGACCTTCGGCCGCACACCGATGGGACCCCGGCGTTTCCGCGACCTTGCCGAGGCCTATGGGGGCGACATCTCCCGCTGGCCGGAGGCCGAGCGCGGTCCCGCCGAGGCCTGGCTTGCCGGCAACCCCCGGGAAGGCGCCGCCGTGCTGGAAGCGGCCCGCGCCCTCGATGACCTCCTGGGGAGCTGGCGGACGGCCGACCCCGTCGAGGCCTTGCGCAGCCGGGTGCTCGTCCCTGCGCCCGACCTGGTGAGCCGCGCCCGTCGCCGGGCCTTCGTGCTGACTCTCGGCGGCGGCGCCGGCCTTGCGGCCGCCTGCCTGGCCGGCATCCTCGCCGCGCCCTTCCTCTTGTCGACGCCGTCATTTGGGATTGCGCCATCGCCCTCGATGGAGAGGCCGGCGTCAGCCAGCGCCTCGCCCCAGACTGACGAGGTCCTCGCCGAGGTGCTGGAGGACTGGGAGGCGCCCTTTGCGGACGCCGAAGCGGACTTCGGCGCTTGAGACTCCCTGTCCTGCCGACGGCGGTCTTCCTGTCCCTTGCACTCAATCTCTTCCTGATCGGCGTAATCGCGGGAACCTGGAGGGAGATACGCGGTTCGCAGGCCCCCACGCCGGCCGCGACCGAAGCGCCGCCGCTTCCCGACGGCGCCTTGAACCCGGACTCGCCCGATCCCGAGGCGCGAGAGCCAGCGATGGCGCCGGCTCAGCCGTCAGAAGCGCTCCGATCTGCGCCGCCGCCACCCACCCCTGCGGTCGTCACCCAGGACCCGCGGCCCGCCGACGCCGCAGGCCGGACGCCGGAGATCGCGGCCCTCAGTCCGGGCGGCTTCCGCGGAAATCCTCCGCTGCCGGGTGTCGGCCTTCCCCGGCCCCCAGGCGGCAATCCCCTGATCATCGTCACTCGTGACCTGCCGGAAAGCGAGGGGCTGGCCCTTCGGGCCCTCCTGCGGGTCGAGAGCGAAGCCGTTCGGGCCGATCTCATCCAGGCTCGCCGCGAGCGCGCGGCGGCTTGGCGCGCCTTGGCGAGGGGCGAGGTCAACGAAGCGGAGGCCGCGCGCCGGCTGGACATGGCCCGACGCCGAGAACTGGCCGCCCGCA
>NZ_JADBZL010000223.1:0-18389 GCF_020402505.1 Phenylobacterium sp.
CTTCCCCGGCGTTTCCGGTTCCTCGTCAAGACGCGGAAGAAAATGAAGGGGCGCCGCCGCACGCCGGATTAGGACGGCCTCCAATCAAGGCCGGACCCCGCCGGAAGCTCCCCATCGGGAAAGCCATTGCGCCGGCCGGGCTCAGCGCAGCTTTTCAGCGATCAGGGGGATGGCGCGGTCCACAAGCGGATCCGACTTCGCGCCGGCGAGGCGGCCGGCGAGGACCTGCTCGGCCATGCGGGCGGCGAGATCCACGGCGGCGGCGCGCACCTCGGCCTCGGCCTGGGCCTCTGCGTTGGCGATCTTGCGCTCGGCCAGCTGCTGGCGACGGGCGAGGGACTCATCCAGGCGCGCCTTGGCGTCGGCTTCGTAAGCCCGGGCCTGTTCCTCGGCGGCGGCGAGCATGTCGCGCACCTGCTTCTCGGCCTCGGCGCGCTCGGCCTTCAGCTCCGCCAGGAGACGCTCGGCTTCGGCCCGGATCCGGGCGGCCTCGTCCAGGTCGTTCTGGATGGCGTCCCGCTGGGCGTCGAGACGGCCGGCGATCATCTGCGGCGCCTTGGCCACGAAGACCACGATGCCCAGGAAGATAAGCAGGCCGGCGGCGATCCAGGTTTCCGGCTTGCTTGGATCGAACGAGATATGGAAGGGGTTCATCAGGCGGCTCCCTGGGCGGCGGCCCGCAGATCGGCGGCGGAGGCCCCGGTCCCGGTCAGGCGCTCCACCATCGCACCCGCAGTGTCCGCCGCAATGTCGCCGACGCTGGCCATGGCCGAATCGCGAAGGGTCCGGATACGGGTCTCGGCGGCGGCGAGGTCCTCGGCGATGCGGGCGTCCGCCTCGGCCTGGCGGGCGGCGAACTCGGCGTTCGCCTTGGCCTTGGCCTCAGCCGCCACGGCGCGGGCGCGGGTCCGTGCCTGTTCGATCTCGGCTCGCGCGGCGCTCGCCTGGGCGTCCGCTTCATCCTGAACCCGGCGGGCCTCGGCCACCGCGGAGGCGATGGTTTCGGCCCGGGTGTCCTTCACCCTGCGCAGGCGCGGGATAAAGACCCTCGACATGAGGGTGTAGAGGACGATGAAGATCAGAAGCAGCCAGACGATCTGACCGCCCCAGTACTGAAGCTCGAACTGGGGCAGGCCGCCGCCACCGTTTTCGGCGGGTGCGGTTCCGGCGTGCGCACCTTCCAGGGCCGCAGATGCGGCGCCGGGGGCGTTCGGTGTGTCTTCGGCGGCCATCTGGCTACGACGTCCTCAGGATGCGAAGCCGCCGCCCCGGCCTGAGCCGGGGCAGGGGCGACGCAGGATCAGTTGAAGTCAGCTGAACAGGATCAGCAGGCCCAGAACGAAGGCCAGGATGCCCAGCGCTTCGGTCAGAGCGGCGCCGAGGATGAGGTTGGTGAACTGACCACCGGCCGCCGACGGGTTGCGGGTCGCGCCCGCAAGGAAGTGCCCGAAGATAGTGCCGACGCCGATGCCCGCGCCGATCATGCCGAGGGTCGCCAGACCCGCGCCGATGAACTTAGCCGCTTCCGCTTCCATGATTTTGGTCCTGCTTGAGTGTTGGAAAGGGGTGAAGGATGGACCCGGAGATCAGTGATGATCGCCGAGGTTGACCACGTCGTTCAGGTAGACGCAGGTCAGAACCGCAAAGACGAAGGCCTGAAGAAAGGCCACGAGGAATTCCAGGGCGGTCAGGGCGACCACGCCCGCCAGCGGCAGGATTGCGCCAACAATCCCCACCGCGCCCAAGGCCGCCAGTGCTGGGATGAAGCCGGCGAAGACCTTCAGGGCGACGTGGCCCCCCAGCATGTTGCCGAACAGACGCAGGGCGAGGGTGACTGGCCTCAGGAAGAAGGAGATCAGCTCGATCGGGGTCACCAGGATCAGCATGTACCAGGGCACGCCCGACGGCACGAAGAGCTTGTACATTCTGTGGCCGTTCCTGGCGAAGCCCACCACCAGAACGATCCCGAAGGTCATCAGGGCGAGGGTGACCGTCACCGCCAACTGCGAGGTTGCGGTGAAGGACAGGAACATTCCCAGCATGTTCATCGACAGGACGAACAGGAAGATCGAGAAGATATAGGGGAAGAACTTGCGCGACTCGTGGCCGATAATCCCCTCGGCCATGTCGTCGATATAGCTGAACAGGCCCTCGGCGATCAGCTGCGTTCGGCCCGGAACCACCGCTGCACGGCTGGTGGCGACGGCGAAGAAGGCGATGATCAGGCCCGCCGCGATCAGCATGGCCATGATCGAGTTGTTCAGCGACAGGTCGATGAGGATGCCGCCGGGCAACTCCACGGTGGGGAGCTGGAGGCCCTTGTGGATCTCGAACTGTTCCATCGGGCTGGCCATGCCGCCTCGAGCTCCTTCAATCGTCGTCGTCCGAGGCGTCATCGGGCAGGTCCCGCGGAGGACCCCAATCCCGCGCCGCCACGGCGCTGTAAATCCTGGCCGATCGAACGGCCATCCAGATCGAGATGACGAAGCCCCCCAGGACCCCGACGATCATCCCCCAGGGCGCCGAACCGACCAAGACGTCGACCGCCGCACCGAGCCCCACCCCGACAAAGACCCCGCCAAGAAGAAGGGCCATGATGCGGTATCCGTAGCCCGACGCCTGAGCGCCGTGATCCGGGATGTCCCGCGTCGTTCGCGCCTCCAGGGCCGCGGCCTGCTCGTCTAGACGACGAATGGCCTCTTCCCTCGAGGGATCCGATCCTGGCATGGGTCACACGGTCTGACGGTCCTGGCGGAAGCCAGAACCCCGGGCTGGATTTCGGGCCGGAACCTATAGAAGCGGTTGCAGTGCGTCAAGGCTGGGCGGGCGCCTTTTAACTTATTGATTTAAAAAGAAAAGAATGGCTTCAGAGAGCCCGGAGGGGCCGCTCCGCCCGGCCATCCGGAGATTCCGGCCTGACGCCTACTCCGCCGCCAGGGCCTCCGCCTGCCGCAGGTCCACGGAAACCAGCTGCGAGACGCCCCGTTCAGCCATGGTCACCCCGAACAGGCGGTCCATCCGCGCCATGGTGACGGGATTGTGGGTGATGGCGATGAAGCGGGTCCGGGTGCGCCGGCGCATCTCGTCCAGCATGTTGCAGAAGCGGTCGACATTGGCGTCGTCGAGCGGCGCGTCCACCTCGTCCAGCACGCAGATGGGGGCGGGATTGGCCAGGAAGACCGCGAAGATCAGGGCGCAGGCGGTCAGGGCCTGCTCTCCGCCGCTCATCAGGCTCATGGCCGCCATGCGCTTGCCGGGGGGGCAGGCGAAGATCTCCAGGCCGGCTTCCAGCGGATCGTCGGATTCCACCAGCCTCAGCTCGGCCTGTCCGCCTTCGAACAGGGCCTGGAACAGGGCCTGGAAGTGTCCGTTGATGATATCGAAGGCGGCCAGCAGGCGCTCGCGGCCCTCGCCGTTCAGCTCGTCTATGCCCTGGCGCAGCTTGCCGATGGCGCCCGACAGGTCGGCCTGCTCTGTGCGCAGGGTGTCCAGACGCTCGGCGTACTCCCGCGCCTCTTCCTCGGCCCTCAGGTTCACCGCGCCCAGGGCTTCGCGCTGGCGCTCGAGATTGTAGAGATGGGCCTCGACGCCGCCGGCCTCGGCCGGGATGGCGACCGCCTCGTCCGCCAGGGACCGCGCCAGATCGTCGGGTTCGACACGGGCGGTCTCGCGGATCTGGCCGCCGATCTCCGCCAGCCGCTCGCGGGCGGCTTCGAGCCGTGCGTCGAGCCCGGCCCGCCGCTCGCGCACCTCCGAGGCGGCGGTCTCTGCGGCGCGCACCTCCCGGGTCGCCTCGGCCCGCTCGGTCTCGGCGGCCGCCAGGGCGTCGGAGGTGGCGGCCCGGCGCGCCTCGGCCTGGCTCAGCTCGCTCAGCAGGGCCTGCAGTCGGTCGGCGTGGGTGGAGGGCTTCTCCCGGGCGACATCGAGGGCGGCGACCGCCTGCGACCGCTCCAGCGCAAGGCGCTCCAGGCGCTGGGCGGCGGCGGTTGCGCGACGGCTCCAGTCGTCCCGGTCAGCCCGGGTCCTTTCGAGTTGGCGGGCGCGTCCGTCGCGCTCGCGCACCTCGGCGTCGAGCGCGGCCCGGGCCTGGGCGGCGCCCTCGACGGCCGGGCCGGTCAGGGCGCGGGCGGCCTCCAGCCGGGCGGCGACCTCGCTGGCCTGTTCGGCGGACGCCACCTCGGCCTCAGCAGCGTCGAGCGCCGACTGGGTCTCCGACATCTCGGCCTGAAAGCGCCCGATCAAGTCGTCCAGGGACTGCTTCTGGGCTTCGCGCCGGGCGGCCTCCCGGTCGTGACGCTCCCGCGCCTGCCGGGCCTGGGCCACGGCCTGCTCGGCCGCTGCAGGACGGCGACGGGACTCCCGGACCTCAGCGTCGGCGTCCGAAAGGGCGGCGGACGCGGCGGCCAGGGCTGCGCCCGCAGTTTCGGCCTCAGGACGAAGACCGGCCAGCAGGGTCTCAAGCTCGGCCATCCGTCCGCGCTGCGCCATGCGCACGGCTGCGGCCCGGGGGGCGTCCGCCCGCGCGACGAAGCCGTCCCAGCGCCAGAGGTCGCCTTCCCTGGAGACCAGGCGGACCCCGGGCGCGAGGCTGGCGGCCAGGCGATCCCCCTCGCGCCGGTCGACCAGGCCCACAAGGGCGAGGCGGGCGGCGAGGGCGCCCGGCGCCTGGACCCGGTCCGCCAGGGGCTCGGCGCCCGGTGGCAGAGCGGCCGGGGGAGGGGGGGCGCCGTTCCAGAAGACCGGGGCCCTGGGGTCCAGGGCTGCGTCGAGGTCGTCGCCGAGGGCGGCGGCGAGGGCGGCCTCGAGGCCACGCTCGGGGGTGATGCTGTCGACCGCCGGCGGGTAGCCGTCCTCGCTTCGGTCCTGGAGCAGCCGGGCAAGACCCCGGGCCTCGGCCTCCGCAGCGTCGAGCCGGGCGCGGACTTCCCGGGCGTTATCCTGGGCTTCGCTCTCGGCCGCTGCAGCAGCGGACCGCCCAGCCTCGGCGGCCTCCAGGGCCGCGCGGGCGGCGGACAGTTCCGCTTCAGCCGCCGCCAGGGCGTCAGCAGCGGCGCGGGCCTCCGGGGCCTCGGCGCCCCCAAGGGCCTCACGCTCGCGGACGGCCTGGTCCAGGGCCCTTCGGGTCCGGGATACCCGGCTGCGGGCCTCCTCGGCCCGGGTCTCCGCCGCCCGTCGCTGGGCGGCCTCGGCGGCGACCTGGGCGGCCAGGGCCTCCACCTCGCCCTGGAGGCGATTACGCTCGGCTTCGGCCTGGCGGAGGCCGGCCTCCAGCTCCGGGCCGCGGGAGGGGGCCGCGGCGATTTCGCCCTCCAGACGGGCGATCTCGGCGGCCAGCCGCGCGAGGGCGGCGTCGGCGTCGGCGGCGGACTGGGTCTCCCGGGCGCGGTCGGCGTCGATCCGGGCGATCTCTGCGGTGAGGCGGCGGACCTCGTCGGCCAGGGCCTCCGCCTCGCGTTCCAGCCGGTCCCGGTCGATGGCCAGCTTGTTGAGGATCGCCGCCGCAACCGTCTCGGCTTCCCGAAGCGGGACCATGGCGGCCTCAGCCCTTGCAGAGCGGGCGCTGGCGCCGGCGGCGGCCCGGGCCGTGTCCTCGACGCCGCGAGCCGCTTCCTCTGCTTCCTCGGTCAGCCGTCGGACGGCCTCTCCCGCCTCGGCCCACCGGGCGTGCAGGACGGCGGCCTGCAGGGTGCGGATCTCGCCGGACAGGCGCCGATAGCGCTCCGCATTCCGGGCCTCCCGCCGCAGACGGTTCAGGGCGGAGTCCAGCTCCCGGGCGATGTCGTCCAGGCGGGCTAGGTTGGTCTCGGCGGCCCTGAGACGAAGCTCCGCCTCGTGACGGCGCGAATGCAGGCCCGAAACCCCGGCCGCCTCCTCCAGGATCATCCGGCGGTTCTGCGGCTTGGCCGCGATCAGTTCGGAGATCTGCCCTTGCCGCACAAGAGCCGGGGAGTTGGACCCGGTCGAGGCGTCCGCGAACAACAACTGAACGTCGCGGGCGCGAACCTCGCGTCCATTGATCCGGTAGGTGGAGCCTTCGCCCCGGTCGATCCGGCGGACGACTTCGAGGATCGGGCTGTCATTGTACGCCGACGGCGCCCGCCGCTCGGCGTTGTCGATGGTCAGGACGACTTCGGCGTGATTGCGGGAGGTCCGGCCGCCGGACCCGGCGAAGATCACGTCGTCCATGCCGCCGGCCCGCATGGCCTTGGCGGAATTGGCCCCCATCACCCACCGCAGGGCCTCCAGCAGGTTGGACTTTCCGCAGCCGTTTGGCCCCACGATGCCCGTGATTCCGGGCTCGATGCGCAGTTCCGTCGCATCGACGAAGGACTTGAAACCGGAGAGCCTGAGTCGCTGGAACTGCACCTGACCTCCCGGTCCCGCCTACTTCGAAGCTTCGGCGACGGCCTTCTCGAGGGCCTCAAGGGAGATTTCGCCGGACCCGATGGATTTGCCGTTGATGAAGAAGGCCGGCGTTCCTTTGACACCGTCCTGCTTCACCGCCCGCTCAACCCGGTCATTCAGCGCCTTGAGGGCGGCCTCATCGGTGATGCAGGCGTTGAACTGGGCCTCGGTCAGGCCCGCAGACTGGGCGATGCGCAACAGGACACCGCGCATGTCACCGGTCTGGAAGATCTCCTGCTGGCTTCGGAAGATGGCGTCCAGGACGGTGAAATAGCGGTCCTTGCCGGCGCAGCGGGCGGTCAGGAACCCGGCGGCCGCCAGTTCGTTCGGCGGGGTCAGGAACTCCTTCAGCGTGTAGTGCACCTTGCCGGTGTCGATGTACTTCGCCTTGAAGGCGGGGAAGACCTCATTGTTGAAGGTCGCGCAGTGCGTACAGCTGGCGGAGGCGTACTCCACCATTTTCAGCGGCGCCTTGGGATCCCCGAGGGTCATGTCGTCGGCGGCCGGGGCGGGGCCGCGGCTGCAAGCCGCGAGCAGAAGGACGCCAGCCAGGGCGATAAGGGCGAGGGGGCTGAAGCGGAACATGTCGCCTCCGGGAATGGGTTGAGTCTCGATTAGAAAGCGATTCTCGGTCGTCGGGGACGGTGGGCCAAGGGGCTGTCACGGACTGCCGGGCGGGTTTCTGTGGACGGACCGGCCCAGGGCCACCAGGGCGCGCCGCAGGCGATCGGTTCTGGCCGGCTCCGCCTCGCGGGCGAGGTCGGCCTCGACGGCGGCGTCCAGAGGCGGCGGACGGCGCCGACCGGCCAGCTGAGCGGGCGCCTGGACGGGACGCAGGCGCAGGGGCCCCTGAACCACCCTTAGCCTTCCCGCAGATCCCGCCCCGAGGAACAGGTTGACCCGCTCCAGGATCTCGGCGCTCCGGTGCTGGATCAGGGTCGCGGAAGGGCCCGCGACCCGGATTTCGAGGACGCCCGGCGCGCCGCCCCGCGGCGAGGACAGCTTCACCGGCTCGGTTCGGCGGGCGAGGTCCGCGCCGACGATGTCCGGCCACCGGGCCTGCAGCGCGCCGGGACCCTGTCCGAACCGCTCGTCCAGCGCCTTCAGAAGGGGAGTCAGGCTGCGACCCGCAGGAGGCGCCGGCCGGCGCGCCGGGCGGGTCCGGCGGCGGGCGAGGATCTCCGCGGCTTCGGCAAGGGTGGGAAGCTTCCGGCTCGGCATGTTCTTAGTCTACAGCGGGAGGCGCGACGGGAGCGAGTCCCGGTCGGGCGAAGCCGACCCTTTCCGCGCCGGAGTGAAACCTCATAGTCTGCCCCCATGACTCCTGATCGCCTCCAGGCGCGCATCCGCGATTGGTATCGGGCCAACGCCCGGACCCTGCCCTGGCGGCGACCGCCGGGTGACGGCGCCGTCACCCCGGACCCCTACCGGGTCTGGCTCTCCGAGGTGATGCTCCAGCAGACCACAGTGGTTCACGCCGCCCCCTACTACGAGACCTTCCTGCGACGCTGGCCCACCGTCACGGCCCTGGCGGATGCGGAGGACGCCGAGGTCATGGCCGCCTGGGCGGGCCTGGGCTACTACGCCCGGGCGCGGAACCTGCTGGCGTGCGCCCGGGCCGTCCGCGACCTGTGCGCCGGACGGTTCCCGGATACGGAGGCGGCCCTGCTCCGCCTGCCCGGGGTGGGGCCCTATACGGCGGCGGCGGTGGCGGCGATCGCCTTCGACCGCCCCGCCAACGTGGTGGACGGCAATGTTGAGCGGGTCATGTCCCGGCTCTTCGCGGTGGAGACGCCCCTGCCGGCGGCGCGCGCCCAGCTCCGGGACCTGGCCGCAGGCCTCGTGGACGCGGCCGCCCCCGGCGACTGGGCCCAGGCCTTGATGGACCTCGGCGCAACCATCTGCCGGCCACGCGCACCACGGTGCGACCTCTGCCCGGCCGCCGAGGCCTGCGCAGCCCGCGCCTCAGGCGCACCGGAAGCCTGGCCGCGAAAAACGGCGCGAGGCGCCCGGCCGGACCGCGTCGGCGTCGCCTTCGTCCTGCGCCAGGGGGGGCGGATCGCCGTCGTCCGCCGGCCGCCCCGGGGGCTCCTGGGCGGCATGCTGGGCCTGCCGGGCACGGCCTGGACGGCGGACGGCCCGGGACCCGAGGACATCGCCGCCGCCGCGCCTGCAGACCTGCGCTGGCGGGACGCCGGCGCGGTGGACCATGTCTTCACCCACTTCCGCCTGACCCTGCGGGTGCTGACCGCCGATGGCGATGCACCGGCTTTGGAGTGGCTGGCGGAAGGCTCGCTGGGCGACCTGCCCAGCGTCTTCCTCAAAGCGGCCCGACGGGCGCTGGGGATGTCCGCCGCGGGATGAGCAGGGCCGTCATGACCAGCCCCGCGACCGAGATGCAGATCGCCGAGAGGGGAATGCCCGGAACCCCCACCGTAGCGAGGGCGAAACCGCCGACGGCCGATCCCAGAGCCTGACCCATGGAGTTGACCGAGCCGTTGACCGCCATGGCGAGGGGCGCTCCCTCGCTCGTCTGGATAATCCGCGCCGACAGCACCGGCATGAGCGAGAAGAGGGAGGTCGAGGCGACGAAGATGGCCAGCGCCACCAGTATCTGGCTGGGCGGACCCGGAGGGAACATTTGGCTCGTGGCGGCGACGTGGAGGCTCATGGCCGTCAGCTGGCCGAAGAAGCAGAAAACCAGCCACTCCCGGCCCTCGCCCCGGTCTCCCGCCCGGCCGCCGAGGGACAGGCCGACGATGGAGCCCAGCCCGATCACCATCTGGAACAGGCCCACTCCCGCGCCGGTGACCCCGGCCCCGACCCGGACCACCGGGGCGATGAACAGGTTCACCGTCATGTTGGCGGCGAAGCACAGGAAGCCGCCGGCGTAGAGCGGCAGAAGCGGCGTCAGATCGATCCTCCCGCCCACCGAAGGGGTTGCGGTCGAACGGAAGGCATCAGGGCGACGACCCCTGCGAAGGCGATGGCGGTCAGGGTTCCGGCGAGGATGAAGGTGGACCGCCAGCCGAAGTGAGCGCCGACGAAACTGCCCAGGGGAATGCCGATGACAAAGGCCACAGTCATGCCGCCCATCACCATGGCCACCGCTGATCCCCGGCGTTCGGGCGGCGCCAGCGCGGCGGCGGCGACGCTCGCCGAAGGTCCAGCGATGGCGGCCGCCAGCCCGACGAGGGTTCTCAGGGCGAGGAGGGACTGAAACCCTGGCGCCAATGCGCAGGCCAGGTTGGCCAGCGTCCCAAAGCCAAGGGCGGCGATCAGCACCACCTTGCGGTCCGCCCGGCCCAGCAGCCAGGCCAGGGGCGGGCCCAGGAGGGCGGAGACCAGGACGTAGGAGGTCTGAAGCTGGCCGGCCACCGCCGTCGCGACCCCCAGATCCTGCGCCATGGTCTCCAGAACGCCCGCGAAGATGAAGGCGGTCGACCCGAAGGCGAAGGCGGACAGGGTCAGGACCAGGACGCGCGGGTTCATCCGGCGAGCTTAGCCGGGAGCCGGCGGTCGCAAAGGAAAAACGCCGGGGAGGGTCAGCCCGGAAGGCGGCTGCGGACCTGGGCGCGCAGAACGTCGATGGGGGTCAGCCCCTTGTCGGTGCGGAAGTGCCAGTAGGTCCAGCCGTTACAGGCCGGCGCCGACTGCACAAAGGCGCCGACCTTATGGATCGAGCCCGTGAGGTCGCCGGTCGCCAGGGAGCCGTCGGCCCGGACACGGGCGGCCCGCTCGCCCCGCGGGCAGTAAAGGACATCGCCTGGCCGCAGCAGGCCCGCCTCGAGAATCTGGCCGAAGGGCACCCTTGGCTCGGCGCGCTTGGAGCCGGTGACCTGCAGGTCCTCCGGCGCGACGGGCTGGACGCGGGCGATACGCCGCCGGGCCAGGTCGACGTATTCGGTCTCGCGCTCAATGCCCAGATAGCGGCGACCGAGGCGACGGGCGGCGGCGCCCGTGGTTCCGGTGCCGAAGAAGGGATCCAGCACAAGGTCTCCGGGCTTGGTGGAGGCCAGCAGGATCCGGTGCAGCAGGGCCTCCGGCTTCTGGGTGGGATGGGCCTTGGCGCCGGTCTCGTCCTTCAGCCGCTCCTCCCCCGTGCAGAGGGGGAAGGTCCAGTCCGAGCGCATCTGCAGCTCGTCATTCGCCATCTTCATGGCGTCGTAGTTGAAGGTATAGCGCTTGGCGCCCCGGCCCTTGGCCGCCCAGATCAGGGTCTCGTGGGCGTTGGTGAAGCGCGCGCCCTTGAAGTTCGGCATGGGGTTGGTCTTGCGCCAGACCACATCGTTCAGGATCCAGAATCCGAGGTCCTGGAGGAGGGTCCCGACCCGGAAGATGTTGTGGTAGCTGCCGATCACCCAGATGGCGCCGTCGTCCTTCAGGACCCGCCGACACTCCGCAAGCCAGGTCCGGGTGAAGGCGTCGTAGGCCGCAAAGCTCTCGAACTGGTCCCAGGCGTCATCGACCGCGTCAACGCGGGAATTGTCCGGCCGCAGCAGGTCGCCGCCAAGCTGGAGATTGTAGGGCGGATCAGCGAAGACGAGGTCCACCGACCGGTCGGGCAGGCTCTTCAGAACCTCGATGCAGTCGCCCTGGAGGATGGTGTCGGGGGTCACGCCCAGTCCTTAACCTGCGGAGGTCGAAAAAGGAATCCTCGCCCTGTGTGGTTGAGGCTCCGTTTCGAAACATGGTGAACGGAAGGTTAATCCGCAGGCCCGAGCAGGGCCCGGATCGGAGCGAACGAGCGACGGTGCGCCGGGCAGGGCCCCAGTCTGCGAAGCGCCTCCACATGGCGGGGCGCGTGGTAGCCCTTGTGCGCGGCGAAGCCGTAGTCGGGCCAGTCCCGGTCCAGCTCGACCATCACCCGGTCGCGGGCCGTCTTCGCCAGGATGGACGCGGCGGCGATCGAGACCGATAGTCTGTCGCCCTTCACCACAGGCCGAACCGGCGCCGGCAGATCGAAGCGCCACGATCCGTCCACGAGAATGCTGGCGGGCGGGATGGAGAGCGCCTCCACCGCCCGGCGCATGGCCAGGCCGGTGGCCTGCAGGATGTTCATCCCGTCGATCTCCTGGACGCTAGCGAAGCCCACGCCCCAGGCCAGGGCGGCGGCCTTGATTTCGACCTCCAGAGCGTCGCGCCGGCGTTCGGACAGGGCCTTGGAGTCGTTGAGGCCCTCCGGGATACGCGCCGGATCGAAGATCACGGCCGCAGCGCTGACCGGTCCGGCCCAGGGTCCGCGGCCCGCCTCATCGACCCCGCAGACCGGCCCTGGGGAGGCGGCCTCCAGGGTGTAGTCCGGGCCGGTCCCGCGACGGGTCACCCCCCCATCTCCAGGACGCTGGCGTGACGGTGGCAGGACACCAGGTGGTCGTTCACCATCCCCACAGCCTGCATGAAGGCGTACACGATCACAGGGCCGACAAAGCGGAAACCCCGCGCCCTGAGGGCGGCGGAAATCTCCCGGCTGAGGGGCGTCTCGGCGGGCACGTCCTGCAGACGTTCGGAGAAGGTCTGGATGGGCCGCCCGCCGGTGAAGTCCCAAAGAAAGTCCGCGAAGTTCACGCCGGCTTCCCGCATGTCGAGGAAGATCCGGGCGCCCGAGATGGCGGCGTCGATCTTGGCCGCGGAGCGGACGATCCCGGCGTCGGCCAGCAGGCGGGCGCGGTCGGCGTCGCCGAAGCGGGCCACGGCCTCGGGGTCAAAGCCGGCGAAGGCGGCGCGGAAGGCCTCTCGCTTGCGCAGAATGGTGATCCAGGCCAGCCCGGCCTGGAAGCCGTCCAGCACGAGCTTTTCCCAGAGGGCTGCGGGGCCGCGCTCGGGCACGCCCCATTCCTGGTCGTGATAGGCTTCGTACAGCGGATCCCCCGCCATGCCGCGCCAGTTGCAGCGAATCAGGCCGTCGCACATGCCTCGCAGCCTCGCAGGCACAGGCTTATCCCGGCAAGGGCGGCTCGGCCGACACGGTTCGTCCGTCCGCGGTCAGGGCGCCGTCGAGCCGGTCCAGCCTCAGGAGCGCCAGGGCCAGGCCTTCGACGCCGGAGCGGACCTCGCCGGCCCTCAGCGCGCCGTTGAGGACCTCCGACCCGCGGGTGGGCGGGGGGCCTGCAAAACGGATCGGGACCAGGCGCGTCTTGACCTGGCCGCGCCGCTTCATGCGCGAGGTCGTCTCCTGACCGACAAAGCAGCCCTTGGCGAAATCGATCCCGCCGACCCGGTCGAAGTTGAGCTCCACGGGATAGTCCCGGTCAAAGTCGAAGTCCTCGGCGTCGCCGACGCCGAACTCCAGCCGGCGGCGGCGCCAGTCCACCGGTCCGGCGGTTTCCGCGGGGGGGCTCTCCGGTCCCCAGGCGCGCCGGGCCAGGCCTTCCCGGCGCGGATCGGCGACCCAGCCGGGACCGGGGGCGTCCGGCCAGCAGGTCCAGACGCCGGCGTCCAGGGGCCTTATGTCGACCCTGGACCGCAGCTTGTAGATCTTCAGGCGAGTGACCAGCTCGTCCCGCCGGTCCGCCGCCACGTCCAGCCAGACCGCGTCCGGCCGGCCAATGATGAAGAGGTCGAAGAGCAGGCGCCCCTGGGGCGTCAGCAGGGCGCCGTAGCGCGCCTCCCCGGGAGCCAGGTCCTCGACGGACTGGCTCAGCAGGCCCTGCAGGAAGGCGAGCCGGTCCTCGCCGGATACCTCCACCAAGGCGCGGTCGGTCAGACGGACGCAGATTGTCATAACGGAAACCTTCCGGCGGCTGGAGCCTAACCTAGGCTGCGATTATGTATCTGCAATGCCGGTCGCGCCGTTTCCGATTCTCTTCATTACCGCCACGCGGATCGGTGACGCCGTGCTCTCCTCCGGCCTTATCCGGCGGCTCTCGGAGGAAATCCCGGAGGCCCGTTTCACCATCGTCGCCGGCCCCGCCGCTGCACCCCTCTTTGAGGACGTCCCCGGGCTCGACGCCATTATTCCTCTCCAGAAGTCCCGGGACGGCGGCCATTGGCTGCGCCTCTGGAACCAGGTCCGCCGAAGATCCTGGGGTTTGGTGGTGGATCTGAGAGGCTCGGCCCTCAGCAGCTTCGTGAGGCGTCGTCGGCGCGCGGTCTATCGCAGCGCCTCCGGCCCCGCCGTCCACAAGGTCATTGAGGCGGCCCGCGTCCTCGGCCTTCAGGACGACCCTCCCGCCCCCCACATCTTCGTCGGCGAGACGGCGGCCCGGCAGGCCGAAGCTCTTGTCGCCGGGGAGGGCCCCATCCTGGCTCTCGGGCCGGCGGCCAACTGGATTGGCAAGACCTGGCCCATCGAGCGCTTCGCCCAGGCGGCCATCCAGCTGCTGGGGCCCGGCGGTCCGCTGGCCGGCGGCCGGCTGCTGGTCGCGGGCGGTCCGCAGGACGCAGGTGTCCTGCCGACCCTTCGGTCGGTGGCGCCCCGGGGCCGGTTCATCGACCTGGTGGGAAAGGTCGATCTCGTTACCCTGCATGCGGCGCTGGGCTCGGCCAGGCTCTTCATCGGCAACGACTCCGGCGTCATGCACCTGGCGGCTGCAGCGGGTGCGCCGACCCTGGGCCTCTTCGGGCCGTCGGACGAGCGCCTCTACGCCCCCTGGGGAGATCGGGGGCGGGTGCTCAGGGGCGCGCGCAGCCTGGAGCAGATCCGGACCCTGGACCCCGAGCTTTCCCAGGCTATCTGCCACATGATGGACCTGTCCGTGGACAGCGTCGTCGCCGCCGCCCGTCGCCTCGTCTCGGAGACCGAGAGCGCCCGACCGGCGCAGGTCGACGGCTGAAACCTCCGGACCTCGCCGTCGCTCTGGGGAACCTCCGCCTCGGGCGAGGGGAATGCAGGGCGGATGGCCGATGGCAGGGAGCGCCTCGGGGTGGCGGCCTTTGAATCTCCCTGGCCCGCAGACCTTTTCGAGCGGGCGGCGTGACCCCGCCCCGCCGTTGCCTCCGGCGGGTCGAGACCTTACTTTCCGCGCAGCGCGCCTGAGGGCGCTCCAAACACAAGACCTGGAGGGTTTCTCATGCTTGGCCGAATGCAGGACTGGCCGCTGACCGTTGACCGGATTCTGGATCACGCCAAGGCCTGGCACGGAGACCGCGAGATCGTCACTCGATCCGTGGAAGGCCCTATCGTCCGGACCACCTACGCCGAGGTCCACAAACGGGCGAAGCGCATCTCCAACGCCCTCAAGGCCATGGGCATTCAGCCCGGCGACCGGGTCGCGACCCTCGCCTGGAACTCCGCCCGGCACCTCGAAGCCTGGTACGGCATCATGGGGATCGGTGCGGTCTGTCACACCCTCAATCCCCGGCTCTTCTCTGAGCAGCTGATCTACATCATCAATCACGCAGAGGATCAGGTCATCTTTACAGACCTGACCTTCGCCCCGCTGCTCGCCCAGATCCGGGAACACATCCCTACTGTGAAGCACTTCGTCGTGCTGACGGACGAGGCGCATCTGACCGACCAGCTGCCGGGCGCCGTGGCCTACGAGAGCCTTGTCGCGGGTCACTCCGACGACTGTGTCTGGGGCGGCTTCGACGAGAATACGCCGGCGGGTCTCTGCTACACCTCCGGCACCACGGGCAATCCCAAGGGGGTCCTCTACACGCATCGCTCGAACTTCCTGCACACCCTGGTGACGGCCAGCGCTGACGTGCTGGGGATTGGAGGCCGGGACATCATCCTGCCGATCGTGCCGATGTTCCACGCCAACGCCTGGGGGATCGCCTTCTCCGCGCCCGCCGTGGGCGCCAAACTCGTTATGCCCGGTCCGAAGCTGGACGGCGCCTCTGTGCATGAGCTCATCGAGGCGGAGGGGGTCACCTTCTCCGCCGCGGTTCCCACCGTCTGGCAGATGCTTCTGGCCCACCTGCGTCAGACCGGAGGCAAGCTGACGACGCTGAAGCGCGTGGCGATCGGGGGCTCGGCCGTGCCGGAAGCCATCGTCCGCGGCTTCCGGGACGAGTATGGCGTCGACGTCACACATGCCTGGGGAATGACGGAGACCTCCCCCCTCGGCACCATTGCCAGCCCCTCATACAAGGTCGCCGAGATGGATGAGGAGACCCAGCTCCGCTTCAAGCTGAAGCAGGGCCGGCCGCCCCTCGGGATCGATCTCAGGCTGGTGGATGACCAGGAAAAGCTGCTGCCCCACGATGGCGAGACCTTCGGCCGACTGAAGGTCAAGGGCCCCTTCGTGGTGGGCGAGTACTTCAAGGGCGATGGCGGCGAGATCCTCGACTCCGAGGGCTTCTTCGACACCGGCGACGTCGCGACGATCGACGAGTACGGCTACATGCAGATCACCGACCGGGCCAAGGACGTCATCAAGTCCGGGGGTGAGTGGATCAGCTCCATCGAGATCGAGAACATCGCCGCAGGCCATCCCAAGGCGGAGCTGGCCGCGGTGATCGGCGTGGCCCATCCCAAGTGGGATGAACGGCCCCTGTTGCTGGTCAAGCTGCGCCCCGGCGAATCCGGGACCAAGGACGAGTTCCTGAAGTTCCTGGACGGCAAGATCGCCAAGTGGTGGACGCCCGATGACGTCGTCTTCGTGGATGACATCCCCCTCGGCGCCACCGGCAAGATCGACAAGAAGATCCTGCGGCAGCGCATGTCCGATTACGTCCTGCCGACGGCGGGCTGAGGCCTCGGCCCGGCGGCGCGGCCTTGACCTTGATCAAGGCGGCGCCCGCTGCGGCGCGGAGGATGGGGGCCTTGTCAGGAGGTTCACATGCCCCATCTTCCCCTCGCCGAGCAGGCCTATCTGCTGACCGCCCTCTGCGCCTTCGCCGTCTTCATCCTGGCGCTGGGCGGCGTCTCGACCCGGATCATGCTGGGCCGCAAGGACCCGCCGTCCAAGGTCTGAACGTCAGGGACGGCGGTAGGTCGATCCCGGACCGGGCTCCCCGTCACAGGCCAGCACGCCCCGGCGCACCAGGTCGATGGCGTGCCCGAGCAGGGAGTTGGCCGCCGCCGGGTGCAGGCGCTTGTCCACGGCGGCATAGAGCTCCGGCACCATGTCGGCGATCCGGCCGACCCCCTTGTCCACACAGGCCAGGAACTGGGCTTCGCGGGCGCGCCGGTGCGCCGCATAGGCGGCGATGAACGGGGCCACTTCAGTGATGGGCGGGCCATGGGTCGGCCAGAGGGTGTCGAACTTGCGGTCCGCCACCTTCTGCAGGCTCTCCATGTAGGCGGTCATGTCGCCGCCGGGGGGCGAGACCACGGTCGTCGACCAGCCCATGATGTGGTCCCCGGAAAACAGGGCGTTCTCTTCGTGTAGGGCGAAGCAGATGTGATTCAGCGTGTGGCCGGGGGTGGCCACGGCCTCAAGCGTCCAGCCCGGTCCACGGATGATCTCGCCGCCGCGGATCACGATCTCCGGCCGGAAGCTCTCGTCCTCGTCCGCCTCCACCACGACGCCGTCCGCGGCGCCGATCCGGGACGGGGGGCAGCCTTGGATCCGCGCGCCTGTCCGGGCCTTCAGGGGGCCGGCGAGGGGAGAATGGTCCGCGTGATGATGCGTGATCAGGATGTCGGTGATGGTCTCGCCCGCCGTCGCGGCCAGGATGGCCTCCAAGTGGTCGTCCAGGTCCGGGCCGGGGTCGATGACGGCCACCCGTCCCTTCCCGATGATGTAGGTGCCCGTGCCCAGGAAGGTGAAGGGGCCAGGATTGTTCGCCACCACGCGGCGGATAAGCGGCGAGACCTGGTCGCAGGCGCCATACTCGAAGGTGATGTCTCTGACGAAGGGGATCATGGGCTGGCTCACATCGGCCGCGGGAGGACGGCGGAGAGGTCGTAGCCGGCGCCGGCCGCCAGGGCGACCAGGGCCTCCCGGTCATGGTCGCCGGCCCGCAGAGATCCCAGGGCCCAGGCCGTAACGGACCGGGTGCCCGAACGGCAGTAGGCCAGCACCGGGCCGGCTGCGCCGGACACGGCGGCGAAGACGGCGTCGGCCGTGGCGGCGTCCGGCATGCCGGCGAAGGGAATGTGCACGAATTCCAGGCCCGCGGCCTGGGCCGCCGCCTTCATTTCCGCACCCGTGGGCTGGCCGGGGCCCTCTCCGTCCGGCCGGTTGCAGACCACCCGCACGAAGCCCTGCTGTGCGGCGGCGGCCATGTCCTCCGGCGCGAGCTGGGGTGCGACGGAAAGGCGCTCGGTGACGCGGTGGAACTCGGACATGGACTCATCCTCCGGACTCCCCGCCGCTCGGATTGCGGGCGGGTGCGTTGACATCATCGGGGGGGGATGGAAGTTTCGCAATCGTCAGGCCCGCAAAAAGACCTCGTCACGGCTTTCCCATGTTGCGCTTCATCGGTCGACGTCTTCTCGTGGCGGGGCCCACCCTCCTGGTGGTGATCACCCTGGCCTTCTTCATGATGCGCGCGGCCCCCGGCGGCCCCTTCGACACCGAGCGGCGTCTGCCGCCGGCGGTGGAGCAGAACCTGAAGGCCCGCTATGGCCTCGACCGGCCCCTTCCGGAGCAGTACCTCGCCTATCTCGGCGGCGTGGTGCGCGGGGATTTCGGGCCGTCGCTGAAGTATCCCGACAAGACCGTCGCCGACATCCTGAAGCAGAACGCTCCCGTCAGCCTCAAGCTGGGACTGGCGTCGATGATCCTCGCCCTCGCGGTAGGGGTCTCGCTGGGCGTCCTGGCGGCCCTGCGCCGTAACGGGATCCTGGACGTCGGCGCCATGGGCCTGGCCATACTGGGGGTCTGCGTGCCGACCTTCGTCACCGCGCCCCTGCTGATCCTGCTCTTCGGGTCGACCCTGCAGTGGCTGCCCAACGGCGGATGGAACGGCGGGGCCCTGCCGAACATGATCCTGCCGGTCATCGTCCTGGCCCTGCCCCAGGCGGCCATCCTGTCGCGCCTGACCCGGGCCGGGATGATCGAGGCCCTGGCCGCCGGCCATGTCCGCACCGCCCGGGCCCGGGGCCTCCCGGAGATCGCCGTCGTCCTGCGCCACGCCCTGCGTCCGGC
>NZ_JADBZL010000224.1:0-4195 GCF_020402505.1 Phenylobacterium sp.
AAGGCTGGAGAGGAAGTCCAGGTCCGCGTCCTCGGCGGCGTAGGCGATCCGGACCAGGCCCACGGCGGCCCGGGCGTTCTCCGGTGTATCGGCGAGGATGAAGGCGACGGACTGGCCGTAGAATTCGACGCGGTCGGACTCCAGGGCCGGGTTGGCGCTCCTTTGGCTACGGGGGTTAAGCCGGGCGCCGCGGGCCGCCTGAGCCGGAACGTTCAGATGACTCCAGGCGAGGACCACGCCGGGCGCAGCGGCCGCAGCAGAGGTGTCGATGGCGGTGATGCGGCCCTTGGCCAGGGTCGACGAGACGATGTGGCCGTAGAGGGGCGGAGCGGGCGTCTCCACCTCATAGGCGTAGGCCGCCGTCCCGGTCACCTTCAGGCGACCCTCGTATCGGTCGACAGGCTTGCCGATCAGGCCGGAGCGGTTCTCGGTGACGGGATTGGGCGCGGCCCAGTCGCGGACAGTACTCATGACGCAGCGCCTTCCTTGGCTTCGCGAATGGCGTCGGCGGCGAGGCGCCGGACCAGGGACTTGCGGCTCTCCGGCCCACCGGCATGGGCCAGCTCCGCCCCTGCCGCCTCGGCGGGCGAGGCGCCGTCGGCCAGGGCGGCCTCGGTGAAGCGGGCGCGCCAGGGCCTGGCGGCTACGGCGCCGAGGGCCACACGGTCGCCGGCGACGGCGACGCTGGCGATCGCCCCGGTGTAGGAGGCCCGGGCCCGGACCTTGCGCCAGACCTGCCGGCCCGGCGGCGGCGGCGGCAGCTCCACGGCCAGGATCAGTTCGTCGGGCGCAAGGTCGGTATCCACCTGGGGCGCCTCGCCGGGCAGGCGGTGGAGGGTCTCCACGGGTCGGCGCTGGACGGATCCGTCGGCCCGAACCGTCTCGGCCACGGCGTCGAAGGCGGCCAGGGCCACGCTCATGTCGGAGGGGCTTACCGCCACGCACATCTCACTGGCGCCGAACAGGGCGAGGGACTTGGACAGGCCGTCCATGGCGCTGCAGCCGGACCCCGGCAGGCGCTTGTTGCAGGGCTTGGCGGCGTCCATGAAGTAGGGGCAGCGGGTCCGCTGCATGAGGTTGCCGCCCACCGAGGCCTTGTTGCGCAGCTGGACGGAGCCCCCGGCGAGGATGGCCCGGGCGAGAGCGGGATAGCGACGCCGCACCCGGGGATCGGACGCCACGGCGGTATTGGTGGCCAGGGCGCCGATCCTCAGGCCGCCGGAAGCCGTCTCGGAGATCTCGGCCAGGGGCAGGCGGCCCACGTCAATGAGACGCGGCGGCTGCTCGATCTCCAGCTTCATCAGGTCCAGGAGGTTGGTCCCCCCGGCCAGGAACCGGGCGCCCGGGCTGGATGCGGCCAGGCTCAGGGCGTGGTCGACGTCCCGGGCGCGCTCGAAGGCGAAGGGCTTCATGCGGCGGCTCCCGCGGCGCGGCGGACGGCGGCGAGGATCTGGGGATAGGCCGAGCAGCGGCAGATGTTCCCGCTCATTCGCTCGCGGATCTCAGCGTCCGTCAGGGTGACGGGACCGTCGAGGTCCTCGGTGGCCTCGCTCGGCTGCCCGGCGGCGACCTCGGCCAGCAGGCCGACGGCCGAGCAGATCTGACCGGGAGTACAGTAGCCGCACTGGAAGGCGTCCTCGGTAAGGAAGGCCTGCTGCACCGGATGCAGGACCTCACCGGAGGCCAGGCCCTCGACCGTGAGGACCTCGTCGCCGTCGTGCATGACCGCCAGGGACAGGCAGGCGTTGATCCGGACCCCGTTCACCAGGACGGTGCAGGCGCCGCACTGCCCATGGTCACAACCCTTCTTGGTCCCCTTCAGGTTCAGCCGCTCGCGCAGCAGGTCAAGCAGGCTTGTACGCGGATCGACGTCGACGGCGTGGTCGACCCCGTTTACCCGGATGGTGGTCATCACTTTGAATTCCCCCGTTCACTGCCGACAGACTGTGACCTGGCCTCCTCCGGCGCAAGGGCCGTCAGGGACAGGGCGTGGACGGGGCCCGCCAGCTCCTCGGCCAGGACACGGTAGACCATGCGCTGGCGGGCCACCCGCGACTGGCCGGCGAAAGCGGCGGCGCGGATCCGGATGTTGAAGTGGCTCTCGCCGCCCGGCGCCGCGCCCGCGTGGCCGGCGTGGCGGGCGGAGTCGTCCTCGATCTCGAGCTCGTCAGGCTGAAAGGCGGCGCTGAGCTTTTCCCGCAACGTCCCGGCAATCCGTCCCATTTCCATCCTTCGAATCTTGAAAGCGAGGCCATCCTACTCATACTTGGCCGATGGCCGGTGCGTTTCAATACAGACCCCGCTTCGTGGATATCCGGGTGCGACCGCCGACCGCGGAGGAGGCGGCGCAGGCGGACGTGCACGCCCTGAAGCCAGGCGAGCGCGCCTGCGACCATCCCGGCTGCCGGGTCGCCGCCAGCGCGCGAGCCCCGAAGAGCCGGGACATGCTGAACGAGCACTACTGGTTCTGCCAGCCGCACGCAGCCGACTACAACCGCAACTGGAACTTCTTCGCAGGGATGACGGAGGCCGAGGTGCGGGCGCGCGTGGAGCAGAGCGCCCTCGGCGACCGTCCGACCTGGGACTTCAAGGCCGGCAAGAACTCCCGGGAGGCGGCGGCGGCGGCGCGCGGCTTCGCCACGGGCGACGGCTTCCGGGATCCGTTCGACCTTTTCGGGCGCACCAGCGCCAGCCGGGCGAGCGAGGCGACCCCTCGCCGCAGCCTGGGCAAGCTGGAACGCGCCGCCCTGGCGGACCTGGACCTGGATGAGGACGTTGACGCCGCCCGGATCCGGGCGCGCTACACTGAGCTGGTCAAGCTGTGCCACCCCGACGCGAACGGCGGCGACCGTTCTGCGGAGACAAAGCTCCAGCGGACGATCCGGGCCTACCAGGTCCTGCGCAAGGCCAAGCTGGCCTGAAACGTCAGACTCCGGCCGACGGGCGTCAGACGGGAACCTCGCCCTGTACGGTCGTCCGGTGCATGACCCGGAGGTGGCCGTCGTAGCCACCCTCGGCGAAGTGCATGGTGCAGCGGTTGTCCCACATCAGCAGGTCACCCTCAGTCCATCTGTGCCGATAGATGAACTCCTCCCGGGTCAGGTGGGCGAAAAGGAAGCCGAGCAGGGCCTGGGACTCCTCCGGCGTGAAGCCCTCGATCCCCACCGTGTAGACAGGGCTGATGTAGAGGGCCTTGCGACCAGTCACCGGATGGGTCCGGACCAGCGGGTGGGTCAGACTGGAGTCGGCCTCTTCCGAGACGATGATCTTCATGGTCCGGGCCTCGGTATCACGGGCGAAGACCCCCTTGGTGCCATAGCTCTGACGGGCGGAATGCACCGCCTGGAGGGGGGCCACGACCGCCTTCATCGCGTCGGAGAGGGCGTCCCAGGCGCGGCTGGCGTCCACGAAGAGGGTGTCGCCACCCACCGGCGGGATGGTCTGGGCCCGCAGCAGGGTCGCCGCCGGAGGCGTTTCCAGGAAGCTCCAGTCCGAGTGCCAGCCGGCGCCGAAGTTGGAGGCCTTCTCGTCGGGTTGCCGGCGCAGCTCAAGAACGTTGGGCCGGCCGGGCATGGGCTCGATGTAAGGGTCCTTTCCGAACGGACCGATCTGCAGGGTGAACGCCTCCAGGGCGTCCAGGGAAAGCGGTTGGCCAGGGAAGCAGACCACGGCGTGCCGGGCCCAGGCGGCTCGGACATCCTCCAGGTCCCGAGGGTCCAGGGGCTGCGAAAGATCCACCCCGGTGATCCGGGCGCCGAAGCCCGAAGCCTCCGGCGCGACCCGCACCCGCCGCGTCTGGGAAACGCTCATCTGACCCTCCTCCCGCCCCCTATGGCCCGGGGCTTCGTGGCCATTAAACACCCGTTTGCATCGGCCGCGTAACCCTGTAATCGGGACGGGCCATGACTTCACTTGCCGATACCCAGGACGAAAAACTCCTGACCCTTGTTCCCGACCATCAGGTCTCCCTGCGCGAGACCTTCGGGATCGATTCCGACATGATGGTCCCCGCCTTCAGCGAGCGGGACTCCCACGTGCCCGATGTGGATCCCGCCTACCGGTTTGATCCGGAGACCACCAAGGCCATCTGCGCCGGGTTTGCGCATGACCGCAGAGTCATGGTGCAGGGCTATCACGGCACGGGCAAGTCCACCCACATCGAGCAGGTAGCCGCGCGCCTCAACTGGCCGCTGAT
>NZ_JADBZL010000023.1:0-71546 GCF_020402505.1 Phenylobacterium sp.
CCGGAAGGGCGGGGATCTGGTCTGCGAGACCTGCGGAGGCCAGGCGGAGAACGACCTCGCCGGCTGAGAGGTCTGATCACCCCCCTGGATCCCCTCCGACAAGGACGGGCGCCTGATCCGACGAAGGCCTCGATGAGCGTGGGGAAGAATCCCCTGATCCCTGCTACCCCCTGACCCTCTCAAAGGCATAGCGCTGCGTGCCGCGGGTCAGGACCCTGTCAGTGGAGATCAAGGCGTCCGCGGGCAGAGCCGGCCCGTCGGCGAGGCGGGCGTAGATCGGTGCGAAATCCGTATCCTGCGTCTTTCGCAGGAGATCTTCGAACGAGTTGATGACGAAGTAGGTTTGCTGAAAATCGTCGATCCGGTAGTCGGTTCGCATGACGCGCTCCATATCGAAGCCGACCCGGTTGGGCGACGGATCCTCCAGGCAGAAGATCGACTCCGCACTGGAGGAGACGATCCCTGCTCCGTAGATCCGGAGGCCCTCGTCGCTACGGATCAGCCCGAATTCGACCGTGTACCAATAGAGCCGCGCCAGGTTGACCAGCGAGCCAAGTCCCGCCGCCCGCTGTCCGCCCTTTCCATACGCCTGGAGATAGTCGGCAAAGACCGGGTTTGCGAGCAAGGGAACATGACCGAACACGTCATGAAACACGTCTGGTTCCTGGAGATACCCTTCCTGGCCAGCCGACCGAATGAAACGACCGGAGACAAAGCGGCGGTTGGCGAGATGATCAAAGAAAACCTTGTCGGGAACGAGACCCGGCGCGGCCACCACCTGCCAGCCGGTCGCCTTCATCAGGCGTCGGGACAGATCCTCAAAATCTGGAATGCCGGGTGTATCCAGGCGCAGGATGTCCAGACCTTCGATGAATTCCGGAACAGCCCGGCCGGGCAGGAGGCGCGACTGATGCTCGAACAGCTTGTCCCACATTGCGTGATCTGCAGCAGTGTAGGACTCCCAGTCCTGAGAGATCGTCCAGTCCGGATTTACCCCCTCGGGAGGGTCCAGACTCTGGCTCATCGCTCCCTCCCTCCTTCTGAGCCCGGTTGGAAAGCGGGATGGGCCCAACGCCCGGCCGGGTAAACCCCGCCCCCCGCGGCCCTCACTTCAGGGCCGAAGGCGAGGTGTTGGCGATGACGTGCGATGAACCCCGCGAAGGTCATGAACCCGCCGGCGATCCACCTTGCGATCCCAGTCCGTGCGGCGTTCTCGCCGCTTTTCAGGTCGCGTCCCATTGGGGTCAGGACGCGCCGAGCTTTTAGCGGGAGAATGCGCGTCTTCACAGAGGCGGCCCGGCCCCGCAACAAGGCGTGGCGGACGGATGACGCCCTCTCCTCCCTCTTGCGCAGATCGTGCGGGAGGGGTCGGGATCCGACACCCCTGAGGTTGAGGACACTGCGGAGCCGCCAGGCTGCGCCAGAGCGCCAGCATTCGCACAACCCGATCATGGCGCTTCGCCCGCGACCCTTCCGCAGCAAGGCCCGAAGCCGATCGAGCGGTAACCGGGGGCCGAAGCCGTCCCCTTCAGTTGGACTTCGTCACCGTCCTCCAGGAATGTCCGAAGCTCGCCGGTCGGCAGGGTCAATGGAGTCCGCCCGGCCTCGGACAGTTCGGCCAGACTGCCGAAGGCGCCTTTCTCCGCGCCGGAGATCGTGCCTGTGCCGAGCAGATCACCCGGGTTCAGGTTACATCCATTGGCGGTGTGATGGGCGACCAACTGGGCGATCGTCCAGTACAGGTTCGTTGCAGGACCGTAGCTGAGTCGAACCGGAGCCATTCCGGCTTTCCGCATCCTGGCGGACTGCAGAAGCACCTCCAGATCGATCGCCAGAGCGCCCTCTGCCTGATCCGCTTCGTCCAACAGGTAGGGCAGCGGCGGCGGGTCGCCTTCAGGACGCGGCGGCTGCGCCCGTCTGAAGGGCGCCAGGGCTTCCATGGTCACGACCCAGGGGGACACCGTGGTCAGGAAGCTCTTCGCCAGAAAGGGACCTAGCGGCTGATACTCCCAGGCTTGAATATCGCGGGCCGACCAGTCGTTGAGCAGGCCGATGCCGCCTATGCGGTCTCCTGCGCAGGCGATCGGCGTCGTTTCGCCAATCGCATTGCTTCCCGCGACCCAAACCGCCAGTTCGAGTTCGTAGTCCAACCGCTGAGACGGGCCGTAATCCGGCGACGGGGCGTCTGCGCTCTTGCGCTGGCCCTTGGGCCGGAAGACCGGGGCGCCCGACGCTTGGACGGATGAAGCTCTTCCGTGATAACCTATCGGCACGTACTTGTAGTTCGGCAGGAGCGGACTCTCGGGACGGAACTGCTTGCCGATATTGGCGGCGTGGTGAATCCCGGCGTAGAAGTCGGTGTAGTCGCCGATGACAAACGGCAACCGTAATCGACAATCCGCTGCCTCCAGGAGATGCCTCTCAAAGGTCTTCCTTCCGGCTGGCGAGGTCAAACCTTCAAAGAGCGCCCAGCGCATCTCCCGCCGGGCGTCGGCGGGAAGGGCGAAAAGCAGATTGAGCGTGGGCGCGGCCAGAGCCGGCGCAAGCGCGGCGGGAAGAACACCCTCAGCCGAAGGGGCGGAAAGGTCGAGGATGAAGGGCCCGATCGCCGTTCCAAGGCGCGGCGCCCCATCCGCAAGCGAAAAAACGCCAAGCGGAAGATTCTGCACCGGGAAATCAGGATGCGCGTCTGCGCCCGGAATCCAGCAGGACGCCGCCGGGTCGTGGGTGTGATCTATGCTGATCACCCCGGGGGCTCCTCGTGAAGCCAGGCGGCCTGACGGGGCGCGCGCTTGGTCAGGGCCCACTCCTCGAGCATTACCGGCGCCAGGGCGCGCAGCTCCGCATGTTGTGCGGGCTTGCCGATATTGCAGGCGAGCTCCAGGCGATGGCCGTTGGGATCAAAGAAATAGATCGACTTGAATATGCCGTGATAGGTCGGGCCAAGCACATCTATCCCCTGCCCTTCGATGTGCGCCTTTGCGGCGACCAGGGCGTCCAGATCCTCAACCTCGAAGGCGATGTGCTGGACCCAGGCCGGGGTGTTCGGGTCGCGCCCCATTTCCGGCTGTTGCGGCAACTCGAAGAAGGCGAGCACATTGCCCCCGCCGCAGTCGAGGAAGACGTGCATGTAGGGGTCTTCTTCGCCGGTGGACGGTACCTTGTCCTCGGCGAAGGCGGTGGTGAACTCCATGCCCAGAACGCGTCGGTACCATTCGACGGTTTCCTTGGCGTCCCGGCAGCGGTAGGCGACGTGATGGATGCGCTTCAGGCGGGGTGCGGTCACCGCGCGAGCTCCCGGGTTTCCAGCGCGCCGCGCCGCAGCTGGTCGCGCTCCATGCTTTCGAAAAGCGCCGTGAAGTTCCCCTCGCCGAAACCTTCATCCTTCTTCCGCTGGATGAACTCGAAAAACACCGGCCCGACCATCGTCTCCGAAAAGATCTGCAGCAGCAGTCTCGGATCGCCGGACTGCGTCGAGCCGTCGAGCAGAATCCCGCGCCTCTGCAATTCCTCGACCGGCTCGCCATGCCCCGGGAGGCGCTCCGCCAGCATCTCGTAATAGGTCGCTGGCGGCGGCGTCATGAACGGCGTCCCCAGCGCCTTCAGCCTGTCCCAGCAGCTGAGAAGATCGTCGCAAAGGAAGGCGATATGCTGAATGCCCTCCCCGTTGTAGGCGCGCAGGAACTCTTCGATCTGACCACCGCCCGCCTTTCCCTCCTCGTTGAGCGGAATGCGGATCTTGCCGTCAGGCGCCGTCATCGCCCGGCTTGTCAGGCCCGTATACTCGCCCTTGATGTCGAAATAGCGGATCTCGCGGAAGCCGAAAACGCGCTCATAGAACCCGCCCCAGTGCGCCATACGGCCGCCGTAAACGTTGTGCGTCAGGTGGTCGATGGTGTGGAAGCCCGCCCCTACCGGATGACGATCGACGCCCGGCAGATAGACGAAGTCGATATCGTAGATGGAGAGGTCGCCTTGCTCCTGGCCCTCGTACCGATCGATCAGATAGATGATGGAGCCGCCAATCCCGCGGATCGCAGGGAGGCGAAGCTCCATGACCCCCGTGCGGCTTTCGACCGGCTCGGCCCCCCGTGCGAGGGCGAGTTCATAGGCCTTGTTGGCGTCCCGGACGCGCCAGCCCATGCCGCAGCAGGAGACGCCGTGCTCCGCGGAGAAATAGGCGGCCGCGCTTCGCGGCTCATAATTGGCGATCAGGTTGATGCCGCCCTGGCGCCACAGCTGGACGTCCTTGGATCGGTGGCGGGCGATCAGGGTGAATCCCATGCATTCGAACACGGGTTCCAGGACGCCCTTTTTCGGAGCGCTGAATTCGATGAACTCGAAGCCATCCAGGCCCAGCGGGTTTTCAAACGCGTCGGCCATCGGCGGCTTCACCTGTTGCTGGTTGCTCATGGCGCCAGTCTACCGCAACTTCGGTGGCCGTCAGCGTCCATTAGATGACTGAATGGGACAGAGGCGAAGGCTAGACGCCGATGGCCTGCCTGATCGTAGCGGCGCCGGCCTCCAAAGATCGACGATCTCAAGCAACGCGCCCGAACTGCAAAGCCTAACGTGCGCCGATGCGCACAAGGACAGCTCTGGGAATGGCCAGGTCGGCGACCACCTGGCGCTGGTCCTTCAGCCCACACGCCTCCCGCTGAATGAAAAAGCTCCAGACGGCGTCGGCCGCCTGACGCAGGAGGACCTCCCGACCGATCTCCGCAAGCGCCCCGGGATCCTTCAGCCTGGCGAGGGCCGCCTCGGCGCGGGTCCCGGCCCGGCCGAGGGCCGCCGCGGCCTCCGACATCATTTCGGCTTCCAGCACGCTGAGGCCGGTGTCGCGGCCGGGGACGGAGACCTGTCCAAGGCGGGGAGGACGCAGGCTCATGGTGCGGCTCCGGAGAGGGGTTGGTCTCCAGTTACAGCAATTTAAGTGGCGCCGCACGTTTCGGGGGCCCATAGGCCGCTCATGGCCTCACCCCCTTTTCGACGTCTTCTTTCCAGAACCGTCGTCCTGTCCGCCCTCGCCGCCCTCGGCGGAGCGCCAGTGGCGCAGGCCCTGTCCTTCATGCCTGCAAAGGACATCCCCCGCGCCGTCAGCTTCGGCGGGGCCTGCGTCGGCTGCGACCTGTCCGGGCGGCAGCTGCCAGGCGCCCGGTTCCTGGGGGCCGACTTCTCCGGGTCGTCGCTGATCGGCGCCAATCTCCGCAAGGTGCACTTCACCGGGGCCGACTTCAGCGGGTCCGACCTCACCCGCAGCGACCTCACAGGCGCCGCCATCACCGGGGCGGACTTCGATGAGGCCCGTCTGAACGACGCACGCCTGGACGGCGCCCTTATCCGCGGCGCCAGCTTCAAAGGCGCGGACTTCGACGGAGCCAGCCTCAAGGCCGCCGCCTTCTCCGGCGTCGATCTCAGCAACGCCCGCAACCTCAGACAAGAGCAGCTGGACGCCGCGTGTGCGGTCGGGACCGTTCGCCTGCCCCGGGGCCTGACCTTGCGCCCCTGCCCGCAGGACTAAGCATCCAAGCTATGAAGGTTGTTCACCCAGGACTGGGCTGAGAGGCTGGGGTCGCGAAGCTCCAACAACTAGCCCGGAAGGTCCGGGATCAACGTCCACAAGAATGCCCGTCTGACGCCGGCGGTGTCAGACCGCCATGCGCCGAGTGCGGCCCGACGTGGATGTAGTCCAGCCGCCTGCGCTCGATCACGGCCCGGGCGTCCGACAGGCTGGCGAAGACCTCCGCGTTCAGGCGCCCGTCGCGCAGCTTGCCGTTGAAACTCTCCACGAAGTCGTTCTGCTGCGGCTTGCCCGGCGCAATGTAGCGCCAGTCGACGCCGGTGCGGCTGGTCCATTCCAGCATGGCCCGGCTGGTCATCTCCGCGCCGTTGTCGCTGCCGATGGTCGAAGACTTGCCCCGCCGGCGGATCGGGAGGTCCAGTTCCCGGGCCATGCGATGGCCGCCGATCGAGGCGTCGACGGCCAGGGCTAGGTGTTCGCGTGTGTAGTCATCGACGCTGCTCAGGATCCGGAAGCGCCGGCCCCAGCTCAGCGTGTCGGTCACGAAGTCCAGGCTCCAGCGCTGGTTAGGTCCGCTCGGCAGGGCCATGGGCGCCCGCGAGCCGGTCGCGCGCTTGCGGCCGCGCCGGCGCCTTACCGCCAGGCCTTCCTCCCGGTAGAGCCGGAAGAGCTTCTTCTTGTTCATGCTGACGCCTTCACGTTCGAGCAGGATGCCAAGCCGCCGATAGCCGAAGCGGCGGTGTTCCGCCGCCAGGCTCCGCAGCCGCTCACGCACCTCCGAGTCGCCCGGCTGGGCTACGCGGCGCACCGTCTTCGGATCGACCTGGACCAGCCCGCAGGCGCGCCTCTGCGAGAAACCGCGCTCCGCCATCAGGCGGAGCACAGCCTCCCGGCGCGCTGCAGGCCCGATCAGTTTTTTCCCAGGAGGTCCTTCAGCGCCGACACGTCCAGCATCGACTCCGCCAGCAGCTTCTTCAGCCGCCGGTTCTCGTCCTCCAGCGTCTTCAGCTTCTGCGCGTCCGACACGCTCATGCCTCTGTACTTCGCATTCCAGCGATAGAACGTCTGCTCGCTGATCCCGTGCCGACGGCACACATCCGCCGTCGGGCTACCGGCCTCCTGCTCCCACAGCACGCCGATGATCTGCGCCTCGTCGAACCAGCTCTTCTTCATGTCCGTCTCCTCTGTGGACGGACTCTCACTCAAATCGAGCGATCAGAAGGGGGGCAGGTCATGGGTCGACCTCGACAGCGCCCACGTCAATCGTCAGACCGCCACCGCTCTCGGTTCTCAGTCGCCCGCCTGGCCGGTCCTGCACCTCGAGCACCCTAACCCGCGCGCCTGCAGCCTGTAGGGTCAGGGCGGCCGACAGCCCCGGCGAGACCGGCGCCGAACACAATCACATCATGCCGAGCCTGAGACCTTGCCCGATCCGCAAACGTCGCAGCCAGGCCAGTCGCAAGCAGTGCCCGGCGGTCCATCTCAACGATCCAGCGCGATCAGTTCGTACCAGGTCTGCATGTAGCCGCCGACGCCGCCTTGAAGCATGATCGCGTCGGCATCGTCGGTGATCCAGACATCATAGGGCGGATGCTGACCCGCCATCCCCGAGCTGCCGTCATCGATAAACTGGAAGTGCTTCGTGGCAAAGGTCCCGGCCTTGACCGTCACCGTCTCGCGGCCGAGGAAGACGGCGTCGATATTGACCTCAGCGATGATGGGCGGGGTCGCGCCCCGGTGGTCGGGGCTTGGCAGCATGACCCGCAGTTTCTTCTTCTCGCCCTCGACCCAGTCAAACAGGCTCAGCAGATAGCCATCCGCCACGACAGGATGGGTGCCCATCCCGTCGATGGGACCGTTCAACGGCATGCGCTGGGAAAGACGGCCGATAGTGGGGCCGTAGCTCTCGCACTCGACAAAGTCTTGGGTGAAACGGAACCAACCTGATCCCATGAAGCGGTCGTCGACCGTGAGGCGAACATGACAATCCATGGGACGACCGTGCTCGTCCAGCGAGTAAACGATGTCGCGAAGCACGCTGGGATGCGGTTCCTCGATCTCACAGTGGGCGCGGAGCGTTCGCTTGCCGTCAGTGTGATGCGTGAAGCGGAAATGCTCGATGCCTCGCGGCTGATCGAGGCGATCCGGCTTCCTGGAGGTGTAGAGGATGGTGCCTGTGATGGAGCGGTGCTTCACGTCAATCCCTCTTCGGAAAAGGCCCCCAGCGGAACGGGTGGGGCGGTGTTGGCGATAAGGGCCTGGCGACGCAGGAACCGTCGATATCCATCCTCACCCATCCGGGAGGGGCCGAGACCTGAGCTCTTGAAACCCTGCTTCGCGGCTTCGAAGAAGATGGAGGTCAGGGCCGCGTCATTCAGACTTATGGCCCCAACCAGCAGCCGGCGCCCGATGGTCTCGGCTTCGTCCAGAGAGGCGGCGAAGACTGCGCCGGAGAGCCCATACTCCCCGTCGTTGGCCATCAACACAGCCTCGTCCAAGGTGTCAAAGGCGACGACGGGCAGAATGGGACCAAACGTCTCGTCCCGCATGACCAGCATGTCAGGAGTGACGCCGGTGAGAACCGTGGGGCGCAGCCAGCGACCGCCGCCGTGGGTCTCGATCTCGCCGCCGGTCAGGACGCGGGCCCCCTTGTCGCGCGCATCGGCGATCTGGGTAGCCAGGATGTCTGCCTGGCGGTCAAAGATGATCGGACCTATCTCACCGAAAGCGATGTCGGGCCAGTTCAGGCGGGTGGCCTCGGCCTTCTGGACCAGACGAGCAAGGAAGGCGTCATGGATGGGTCGGGCGACATAGATGCGCTCTATCGACTGGCACGCTTGCCCCGTAGACAGAACAGAGCCGCGCAGCGCGGCGTCGGTCGCAGCCTCCAGATCTGCTCCCTGCAGAACGATCAGCGGGTCCTTGCCGCCGAGCTCAAGAAAGGCGGGGATCAGTCGCCCGGCGGCCTGGACGGCGACCTTGCGCCCTGTCGCGACCGAGCCGGTGAAACAGACGCAGTCGGCGGCGTCGACCACCGCCTGCCCTGTGATCCCATCGCCAGTGACGACGGCGAAGACGGCTGCGAGATCGGGCACCTCGGCGAGGGCAGCGATCACAGGGGCCACGAAACGGGGTGTCACCTCGGACGGCTTCATCAAGACAGCACAACCTGCCAGCAGCGCCGGGACAGCGTCAATCATGCCGAGCAGCAGGGGGAAGTTCCAAGGACTGACCACGCCGACCAGGGGATAGGCTTTCCAGGCGGTGATGTGGCGCACGGACGGAAGGCCTCGACCCTGCACCCAAGCCGGCGGGGCGTCGGCAGCGATGACTCGGGCCCAGCCTTCGATCGAGCCGACGACGCTGTCTATCTCCAGTCGGGCGATACGGCGGCGACCCGTATCGGTTTCCAGCGCGGCGCCGATGGGTTCGGCGTGGCGGCGGAGCGCCTGACCGAACGCGCGCAGCACCTCCAAGCGGGAGATGGCTCCTCTGGCCTCCCAGGTGGCCTGTCCATCGCGCAGGCGTGCGGCGACATCGCCGACCTCGGGCGGGTCAAGCGCCTTTCCGCGCCAGTCGTGGACGCCAGTTCTCGGGTTGCGAGCGGTGAAATCCCTCACAGGCCCAACACGCCGGGATTCATCCGATGGGTCGGGTCAAGATCGGCCTTGATCGCATCGATCAGCCGGCGACTGCCCTCATCCAGATTGTCGCGCCAAGGATAGGTCCGTCCGATCTGGAAGTGAGCGGCGCCAACTTCATTGAAGGCGTCAATGACGGCGGTGCGGGCCTCGGCGATCAGCGCAGTGACCTCAGGGTTCTCGCCATGGCGAGGCAGTTTCGACAGGACGTGAGGTTCAACCGTCGCCTCATGCAGGGCGCGACGCTCTTCCGGCCAAACAAAAACGGGCTCGATCAGGAGGGCGTTGGTCGAGAGCGCCGTCAACATCATGCCGGTCTGAACCCTTCCCGCCTCGAATCGGGGCCTCAGCGCCTCGAACCGGGCCATGATGGCGCGATAGGCGGCCTGGCCGTCCTGCAAGGCGACGAGGCCATGAACAGGCACCCAGCGCTCGCCGTCAGGGCCCAGCACATTGTTTAGCGGCGTGAAGGGGCTAACCCTGACGACGCGCGGGACCGACGCTTCGACCTCGCGTCCACCCAGACCCAGGCAGATGCGGCGCGCCTCAACCAGATCGGCCTCGGCCCCGGCGGCGGAGCGGGCCTCGGCCGTCAGATGGATCGACCAATCATCGGCGCCGAGGAAACCCCGCCCAGCAACCGCCGTTCGGGCGGCGGCCGCCATGCCCTTGAAAAGATCGCCTCCAGACGTCGCGATGGCCCCCAGCGCCTTGACCCCCTGAAGGAGTGACGCCCGCTTCAGTCGCATCGCAGACAGAGACGGATCGAATCCGAACATATCAGCCGCAACGCCGGCTCGGCTGATCTCGGCCGTCGCCGACAGCGCCTTGTCTGCTGTGTCAAAAGCGAAGGAGCCGTGCGCCTCGTGCGCCGGCGTCCGCATGAGCCGGAGTGTGATCTCGGCCTTGACTCCGAGCGCGCCGCAGTCACCGCAGAACAGGCCGGTCAGGTCAGGGCCATAGTGACGGTAGAAGGCCCTGCCGTCGGCCTTGCGGCGAGCGCCGGTCGCGATGAGCCGCCCGTCGGCGAGGGCGACTGTCAGGCCGACCACGCTTTCGGACGTCGTGCCCCAGTGGCCAGCACCGAAGACGGCGTTCAGCTGGGACAGTCCGCCGCCGATCGTCGACGACACGCCGGACAGAGGGCCCCAGAAGGGCGTCCGCAGGCCATGCGGCCTCAGGGTTTCGTGCAGGGTCTTCCAGGTACAACCGGCCTCGACCGTGACCGTCATGGCCTCGGGATCGACGTGCAGCACCCGATCCATCCGCGACAAGTCGATCAATGCGAGCGGACCAGCGTCCGAGGCATAGCCGCCGGTGTAGCTCATGCCACCGCCGCGCGGGGCCACGGGCAGGTTCAACCGCGCTGTTTCAGCAAGGGCCCGCGACAGGCCAGCTGTGTCTGCCGGACGGAGAATCACGACCGGACGACGACAGATCTTCCAGATGTCCTGGCCGTAGAGCTCCAGCAGGGCCGGATCGGTTGAGACGACCTCGGGGCTCAGCGCGGCCCGGAGAGAGTCGGCGGGCAAAGTGCGGGACAGGTCGTCGGCGGTGCTCATTGGGGCTTCCACAAACCCAGCAGGGCCGCCGCAAGCAGCAGCAGCCAGATGAAGAGAACGGCAGGGCGCGTCGCGGCGAGCGAGCGGGCGATACGTGTGTCGGCGTCGGTCTGTCCAGCCGCGAGCGCACCCAGCGCCGGACCGAGGTCAGCAGTGAGGCGGCGGACAAACAAGCCGGTGAGGACGCATCCGGCGAGGATGAGGAGCTTGAGGTTCACAAACAGCGGCCAACCCATGACCCCTGCAAGCCCCGCCACGCCGCCCGCGCCGAGACCGGCTGCGACGACCCAACGCAAGCCAAGATCAATCTGGCGCAGGCTCGACCCGGGTGCGGCGTGGTCCAGATGAATTCGCCAGGCGACGAACAGCCAGATAAGGCTCGCGACGCATGAGACCGCGATCCACACCAGATCGACCGCGACCCACCCCCGCGCGGCCGCCAGGGCGAATCCGGTTGGAAACGCCAGGATGAGTGCCGTGCGAGGGGCCATGTCGACGTCGCCCAGCAAACGGGCCGCTCCTAGCCTCGCCGCCCGGTCATTGGCGGGATTGGCGATCAGGAAAGATGCGACGAACGCACCCAGATCGCCACCCAGCCAATAGACCAGGATCAGAACGTGCAGCAGCAGGAGAAGCGCGTCGGCCAAGGAGTCATCCTCAAATGATATAACTCTATATCATTTGAGGACGACGCTGTTGGCAAGCCCAAAGGGCGGTCAGGTCCAGCCTTCGGCCCCCGACTTGCGCCGAGACGTCATGTGGTACTGGAACCGGTCTGGGCGGTAGTGGCCGACGATCATCTGAACGGGGCGGCCGTCTGCGCCGATCATGATCCGCTCTATCTTCAGGACGGGCGATCCCGACGGCACGTCCAGACAGGCCGAAACGGTGGGCGAGGCCGCGCCCGCCGTAATCCACTGTTCAGCCTCCACGGCCTCGGCTCCAGCGCGTTCGAGCAGCGTCAGAAGAGGCGTCGTGCGCAGTTCATCAATCGGAAAGCGCGCCGCGATGTCGGCTGGAACGAAGGTCGTCAGGTAGGAGAACGGTTCGCCTTGCAGCTTTCGCAGGCGGACGGCCCTCTGAACCGTCGCCCCGGGTTCAAGCTTCAGTCGCGAGACGACAAGTGCATTGGCTGGCTCGTCCGCCACCTCCAGCAGCTCCACCTCGGTCGTGAGCCCCATCGACCTCAGGGACGAGATCAGGGTCTCGAAGGAGCCAGACACCAGCGGGATCACCCCTCCGGTAGACACGATCGTCCCCCGACCTCGATGGCGCGAGACCAGATTGTTGGCGGCCAATTCGTTCAACGCCCGTTTGACCGTGATACGCGACACGTCGAAGGCTCGCGCCAGCTCCTGCTCACCAGGCAGGGTCTCGCCATCGGCGTAGACGCCCGACTGGATGCGTTCGCGCAGGATCAGATAGACCTGATGATACAACGGCGTGGGCAGGGCCGCGTTCAGAAGTCCCGCGTCGCGAGCCTCGATGTCTGATGCGCCGTCGGTCAAATGACCTATTCCTAAACCAACTCCGTCCGCGCTAGGCATAGGACGATCCATACGGAGCGCGCAATGTCCGACCCCTCACCCTACATCGCTCTGGCCTTGCAGACGAAATGCTTCGCAGTCAACGGCGATGCCGACGCCCGCGCCAGTCGGCCCCGCATGGCGGAGGCGATCCGGCGGATCGGATCCCAGATCGCAGCGTCGAAACGCTTCATCGGCCCGGACGTGCGACTGGTCGTCCTGCCGGAGTACTTCCTGACGGGCTTTCCAATGGGGGAACCCACCGCCGTTTGGTCCGAGAGGGCCTGCCTGGCGCCCGGAGGGCCCGAGTATCGGGCATTGGGGGAGATTGCCCGCGCCAATGACGTCTTCCTGGCCGGCAACGCCTATGAGACCGACGAGCATTTTCCGGGCCTCTACTTCCAGTGCAGCTTCGTTGTGGCCCCCGCCGGAGAGGTGGTGCTTAGGTATCGCCGCCTTGTCACCCTGTTCGGTCCCAGCCCCTATGACGTCTGGGATCAATACTTGGCCAGGTACGGCCTGGATGGCGTCTTCCCCGTTGTCGACACCGAGATCGGTCGACTGGCGGCTATCGCGTCGGAAGAGATCCTGTATCCCGAGATCGCCCGCGCCCAAGCCGTGCGCGGCGCCGAGGTGTTCGTCCACTCCTCAAGCGAGATCGCCGCTGCGCTGACAACCCCGAAAAACGTCGCCAAACAGGCCCGCGCAATCGAGAACCTGACCTACGTCGTCAGCGCCAACTCGGCGGGCATAGAGGGCATCGCCATCCCCAGCGCCTCCACCGACGCATCCTCAAAGATCATCGATTTCCGGGGTCAGGTGCTCGCAGAAGCGGGCTATGGCGAGAGCATGGCGAGCTACGCCGAAATCGACGTAGGTGATCTGCGTCGCTACCGCCGCCGTCCCGGCATGCCTAACCTCCTGTCGCGCCAGCCCATGCACCTTTGGAGCCAAGCCTACGCCGGCGTGGACATCCAGCCTAGCAACACACTGGTGGACGCGTGGGGAGAGCTGACCGTTCCGAACCCGGCCTTCTATGCCCAGCGTCAGCGAGCTGTGATCGACAAGCTGGTCGATGCAGGACTGATATAGTCATCGCGAGCTCAACGGCGTTCACCGTGTCGTCATGGTTACGGTTTTTTGACAACCGGAGGCTCTGAACCGCGCCGCTGCATCGCAGCATTGACGCCTAATCTCGCTAGTCCATAGTCAAATGTCTCAAAAGTATATTGTTTCGGCAATAGGAGGGGCTGGACCCAATGTCGCGCAATCATCGTGTTATCCTGACCCGCAGCGTTTTCCTTGCGGGCGTCGCGTTCGCAGCCTTGACCTCGGCCGCCCCGCCCGCCTCCGCGCAGCGGGCATCGAACACAGGCCCTGAAGCCACGACGGTCGATGACCTTGTGGTCACCGCGCGTCGGCGCGAGGAAGCGATCCAGGACGCGCCGATAGCCATCACCGCCTTCACGCAGGAAACCATCCAGGAAGCGCGGATCGAGAGCCTGGCGGACCTTGGGCGCCTGACTCCCGGCCTGGTCTACACGCCCCTGTTCGGCGCCCAGAACCAGCTGCCCATCATACGCGGCGCGGCCCAAACGTTCGGCCCACTGAACGTCGGCGTCTTCCTGGACGGCGTCTACCTTAGCGGCAAGGCCGGCGTGGACCTGGAGCTCAACGACCTGGAGCGGGTGGAGATCGTAAAGGGGCCGCAATCGGCGCTGTATGGCCGCAACACCTTCGCCGGCGCGATCAACTACATCACCCAGCGTCCCAGCAGCGGTGCTTATACCGGCAGCGCCGAGCTGACGGTCGGCGACAACGGTCTACGCAAGGGCATGCTGTCTATCAGCGGTCCGCTGAACGACTGGCTTGCGTTCCGCCTGTCGGGATTCGCGCGCACGTTCGACGGCTTCTACACCAGCTCCATCGATGGCGGCCGCGTCGACTTCGTGGAGAACAGCGGGGCGTCGCTCGTGGTTGAAGCACGTCCGACCGACCGCCTGACTGCGACCTTCCGAACGACCGTGAGCACCGAGGACTCGGGTCAGCCCGCATCGAGCGTCATTCGCACCAATGGCGCGCCCGGCACGCCTGCGGGTGGGTCGGCAACCCAGCAGCGCAACCTGCTCTACCTCGGCGAACTGCCTTCGATTCCCGAGAACGGGGTCACGGTGAATACCCGCCGCACGGGCTTCGAGCCGACCGACTACGGCCAGCGTGGCGACACCCTGCGGACCAGCCTGACGCTGGACTACGATTTCGACTATGCGACCCTGACCTCGATCAGCAGCTACAGCCGCCGCAAGACGGAGTACACGTTTGACGGCGACAACACGATCTGCGACCGCGCCGGCGGATGCCCCAACTTCGGCTTCCCCTTCGCCCCGGCGATCCCCTTCGGCCAGAGCAGCTTCGCCACCTCCTCCAGCGAAGACCGCTTCTTAGACCGCAGCCAGGAACTGCGCCTCGCCTCCAATGGCGACAGCCGCCTGCAATGGCTGATCGGGGCCTTCTACTATTCGAACGAGGTCCGCGTTCTGGCGAAGAGCCAGGCGCCACTGACCCAAGCCGCCGTCAACACCAACGGCGTTCCGCGCTCGCGCACCGAGATCGACAGCATCGCGGTGTTCGGATCCCTCGCCTACGAGTTCTCCGACCGCCTTCGCGGGTCCGTCGAGCTACGCTACGAGGAGGAGGATCAGAGCTACCAGCAGGCGCCGTCACGAACCGGCGGAACGGGAGCCTCGGCCCTGGTTCGCAACTCCAAACAGTCCTTCGACTTCACCACGCCCCGCGTCACGCTGGACTATGACCTGACGGAAAACGGAATGCTCTACGGCATCATCGCGCGCGGAGCCAAGGCGGGCGGGTTCAACACCAACCTGAACATCACCACGGCCCAATGGACCTATCAGCCCGAGTATAGCTGGAACTACGAGATCGGGTTGAAAAACACCCTCCTGGATGGCGATCTGATCCTGAACGCCGCCCTGTTCTATACCGACTGGACCGACCAGCAGGTGGCCTGCCAGAACCCGGTGACGCTGGGCGGGACGTCGACCCAGCGAACCTATACCTGCAACGTCGGTAAGGCCGAGGTCCTCGGCCTGGAACTGGACGGCGTGTGGCAGCTGACCGACACCCTGACACTCAGCGGCAACTACGCTTACACCGACGCGACCTATTCGGCGTTCGTGGACGACTCGCTCGCCGCGACCCTGGTGCTGGCCGGCCGCCCGCCCATCGACTTCAACGGCAACCACCTGCCGTATGTGCCCGAGCACAAGCTGGTGATCAGCCCGCAGTACGAGCGCGAGCTCGGCAACGGCGTGAACTTCTCGGTCCGGGCCGACGTGGCCTACCAGTCCAAGGCCTACCTGCGCGCCGACAACCTGCAATACTTCGGCGAGAAGACGACGCTGGACCTGCGGCTGACGCTACGCGGCGAGGATGGCTGGCGGATTCAGGCCTATGCCGACAACGTTCTGGACGACGACACGCCGACGGCCGGCGTGCGCTTCTTCGACTCGGTCAACTACTCGGTGTCCTCGCCGCTGGTGACCGGGGCCGACCGGCGCCAGATCGGCGTGGCGATCGGGTACTCTTTCTGAAGGCCCTTGCGGTCATGATGACCGGGCTCGCCCTCGCGGCGGGCCCGGTTCTGACCCAGTCCGCGCCGCCTGCGCCGCTGGCGGCGGGGCCGCTGGAACGCGACCTGCGCGCTCTGGTCGAGATGTTTCAGGGGGACTGGGACAACGCAGAGCAGGTCGGGTTCGCCGAGGAGCTCGGCTTTCCTGCCGACGCCCCGCCGACTCGCCGCCATGTCACGATCCGCCGGGTGGAGGCCCCTGGCCTTGGGCCGCTCGTGCTGAAGCTCGACGAATACCGGAACAATGACCCCACCGATCTGGGGCGGCAGAGGTTCTATGCGCTCGCGGTTGACGCGGACCAGCGGGCGATCCGGATGGATTCCTTCACGCCGCCCGGCGACCGTCTTGCGCCCGATGCCAACCTGGCCAGCCTCACGCCGGCGACCCTGCGGCGCAATCCGGGCTGCGAGACCCTGTGGCGGCGCAGCGCCGATCAGTTCATCGGATGGATCGAAGACGGCGCATGCAGCGTGCGCACCAACGCCGGGACGACCCTGGCCATCGGGGCGGAGATCGTCCTGTCAGAGGACCAGCTCTGGATGACCGAGACCGTGCGGGACACTGAGGGCCGCGACGTCACGCCGGACGAGCCCGACGCCCCGGTCCAATACCGCCGCGCCACGGCCTTTACCTGCTGGATAGCTGTGCCGAGGCAAGCTCCGCAGGAGGGCTGGTTCTTCGCCCGGGACCTGACCATCCACGACCAGGGCGGCGAGGTCTGGATCACCACCGACGAGACCACGCCCCGCTCGTTTGGCTTCGGCATGCGGAACGTGCGCTGGCCGACGGGACAGAACGCCGACGCCCTGACGCTGTATGTCCACGACCAGAGAGGCGCGCCCGCGATCAGCTATGCCTGGGCAAACCCCGACGCGACGCGGATCGGGATCAATCTGCGGACGCTGCAAGGCAGCTGTTCGCGCTAGGCGACCTTTACCTCGTCGATCAGCGTCCGCTGATAGCATTCACCATCCCGGAACCAGTGCCACGTCCGCGCGCGAGTCCGTCCATTCGGAGCCAGCACGATCAGCTCATAGAGATGGGCTCCGGGCGTGTCGGTCCGCTCCCACGTCAGGATGCAGGTTCGGTCGTCGCCCTGCCAGGCATGTCCCCGGATCAATCCGGTGTCCCACCACAGCCGACCGTCGCGATAGACGCCCGGATGCTCGGCCTCCACCAACCGGCCATCGGGCCAAGTGAACCGGTTCTTCTGCACATAAGCATAGGGGCCGTCGTCAGGGAAAGAGACCTCGATGCGCGAGGCATGACAATCGACCTCAACGCCATCGGTCGTCACCGTCCGATAGGTCCCCTCCCACACCCCCGCGTGGCTGACCAGCGCGGGCATATGCTCATGCAGGGGGTTCACTTCACTCGGCGCTCGGTGATGCAGGTCCGCTTGAACAGCTTGTCGTTCTCGAACCAGTGCCAGGTTCGGGCGCGGTCGTTGCCATCCGCGGACAGCTGGATCATCTCATAGAGATAGGCGCCCGGCATGTCCTTGCGCGTCCAGGTGAGACACACGGTCCGCGAGTCGATTTCCCAGGCGCGGCCATCGATGCGGTCGGTGTCCCACCAGATCTGATTGTCGCGATAGGTGGCGGGGAAGTGAATCTCTTCCCTCCTGCCGTCGTCCCAGATGTAGGTGTTGATCTGATAGTAGGCATGGGGGCCGTCGTCAGGGAACTTGCACTGGAGATGCGATCGGTGACGATCGATGACGTTGTTGTCGGGATCGACGTGGATGTATTCGCCTTCCCATTCGCCGGCGTGGCGGGCCAGGACCGGCATGCCTTCGCGGATACCCCTCATCGTCGTCTCCCTCGCTCGGGCGGTGCGATCCGCCCCTGGAAAGTGATATAGACTTAGATCATTTGGGCTTGAAACCCCCAATGCGCGTAGTCGGTCGAATGGCTGTAAATCAGGCGCTCAACAGGATGTGGACGGGCTTATGGATCATGCTCTGAAGGTCGAGGTCTCGGGCGATGTGGCAACCCTGACCCTGAACCGGTCCAGGAAGAAGAACGCCCTGACGCTTGCAATGTGGAGCACCTTGCCCGGCCTGCTGGCGGAGGTGGCGGCCGATCGGGCGGCCAAGGTCCTGGTGGTGCGGGGTGCTGGCGGGACCTTCGCGGCGGGGGCCGACATTGGCGAGTTCGAGACCGTTTATGCGACCCCGGACAGAACCCGCGACTATTTCGACCGGGTCGGCAAGGCAATGGCGGCGCTGGCGGCGTTCGAGAAGCCGACGATCGCCATGATCGAGGGGGCCTGCGTCGGTGGCGGACTGGGGTTGGCGCTGGCGTGTGATCTGCGGATCGCGGCCGCCGACGCATGGATGGCCCTGACCCCGGCCAAGCTGGGGCTGGTCTATTCGCTGCCGGATACACGCAGACTGGTGCAGGCCGTAGGCCTGTCCCGGGCAAAGGACATATTGTTTACCGGGCGGATGATCGCGGCGGAAGAGGCCCTCGTGATCGGGCTCGTCGATGCACTGCATGCGCCGGAGGCACTGGAGGCAGCGGTGGCCGAGAAGACCGCCCAGATCGCGGCGGCGAGCCAGTGGACCGCGCGCAGGGCAAAGGCCATCGTCGGCCTGATCGCCGACGGGGAGACAAGGGACACGGACGAGACCGCGCGGTGGCTGATTGAAGCGGTCGAGGGCGAGGACTTCAGCGAGGGGCGGAATGCATTTCTGAGCAAGCGGAAGCCGGAGTTTCCGTTTCGCTAGAGCGGAATCCGTTCACTTTGCACCGTAGCCTGCAGCCGTGAAGTAGTTGGCGCATTCGTCGGGTGTGAAGCCGTCGATGATGAGGCCTATGCGGTTCCAGAGGGCTTCGGTGGATCGTTCGGCGGCCTTGCGCAGGAGGGCCTTGAGTTTTGAGAAGGCCATCTCGATGGGGTTCAGGTCTGGCGAGTATTTCGGCAGGAATACCAGGCTGGCGCCGCAGGCTTCTATGGCCAGCCGGATCCTCGGGTTGCGGTGCGAGCCGAGGTTGTCGACCACCACGACGTCGCCTGGCTTGAGCGTCGGGCAGAGCACCTGCTCGACATAGGCCAGGAACCACTCGCCGTTGATCGGCCCCTCCAGCACCATGGGCGCCGTAAGACCATCGCAGCGGAGCGCCGCGACGAAGGTGGTGGTCTCCCAGCGCGCGAGCGGGATCTTGTCCATGAGCCGACAGCCTCGCGGGGCGCGGCCCCGAAGCCGGATCATATTGTCCTTGGCCCAGGTCTCGTCGATGAACACCAGGCGCTTCACATCGAGCGTCGGCTGCTGTTCACGCCAGAGCGCCCGGGCTTCGGCGACGTCAGGCCTGTCTTGCTGAGCGGCGTGCAGGGTTTTTTTTGAAGCTCAGCCGCTCGCGGTCACAGAACCGCCAGACCGCGCCATAGCTCGCTGACAGGCCCCGCTCAGCGAGAAGCTCCCGGCGCATTTCCTCCAGCGTCAGGTCCGGCTTCGCCGCGATCCGCGCCAGTAGCCAGTCCCGGTTCGCGCCCTCGATCCGGCAACCCCGGCTGCCGCCGACCGGCTTGGGCGACACGCTGCCTGTCCGACGATGGGCCTGCACCCAGCGGATCACACTGCTCACACCCACGCTGAACCGCTTCGCCGCCTGATGTCGGCTCAGCCCGCCATCCACCGCCGCCACGGCTCGCTGCCGAAGATCATCCGAATACGGTCTCGCCATTCATGCTGGCCTCCCCCAGCCAGCATCTTGAATCACGATCCGCACGCCTCGTGAATCCCTATCGATTCCATCAGACCGGACTTTGCTCTAGCTTGTTCTTTCGCCCAAAAGGGAGAGCGGTGGTAGCGTCACCGCCAACCGCTCGGCCAACCCGAGGATCGCCTGGCTGTCGCGACCAATGATCTGGGCAGACAGGGGCAGACCGTCTCTTGACAGGCCCATCGGAAACGCCACGGCGGGTAGTCCCGCGACGTTGGCGAGGCAGGTAATGTCGGCCTGGTCCGCCGGAACGGGATCACCGAACGGGAAGGCCGGGGCGCCGGTAGTGGGGCATAGAAAGCCGAGGCGGTCGCCAATCAGGACCTCCACACGCTCCTTCATCGCCGCGATCTCGGCGCGGGCCTCAGCGAGCTTTGCCGGGGGCTGGGCCGCACCCCAGCGGAGCATGCTGGCGAAGGTCTCGGAGAAGCCGTCGGGGCGGGCCTGGAGCATAGCGGCGTGCTCTGCGAAGCCCTCGGCCTCGGAGATCAGGAGGCCCCGGCGTCGCAGGCGGCCGAGATCGATATCGAGCGGCACGGACCCTTCGAGCACGCCTTGGGCTTCGGCGGCGGCGACCAGGGCGACGAAGGCGGCGCGGACATCGTCGGGCAGGGACGCGCGGTCGGTGACGTCAAGCACCGCGAGCGGGGCGTTCGGCGAGGCGGGATCCGGCACGGCGATCTCGGCGAGCACCGCAGCGCAGTCCCCCGCCGACCTGGCGTGGACACCGACGTGGTCGAGGCTGGGCGACAGGGGCATGACCCCCTCCTCCGATATGGCGGCGTAACGAGGCTTGATCCCGAACACGCCGCAGTAGGCGGAAGGAATGCGCACCGAGCCCATAGTGTCGGTGCCCAGCGCCACCGCACATAAGCCCGCCGCCACCGCCGCGGCCGAACCGCCTGACGATCCGCCGGCCGTGTAGCCTGCGCGCCAGGGGTTCTGAGTCCGGCCGAACCACGGATTATCTGTGACGGCGCCGAGCGCCCCCTCCTCCATGTTCAGCGTGCCGAGGATGATCGCGCCGGCGGCCCGAAGGCGCGCCACGCAGGCCGCATCACGGTCGGCGACGCGGTCGCGATAGGCCCCGATGCCGGCTGTCCAGGGCAATCCGGCGACGGCGATATTGGCCTTTACTCCAACGAGGCAGCCGTCCAGCGGCGACAAAGCCAGGCCCGAGGCCCAGCGATGGGAAGACGCTTTCGCCGCGTCGCGTGCGCCCTCGATGTCCAGATCGACAAAGGCGTGAATCGCCGGGTTCGCCTGCTCGATCCGGGCCAGATAGGTCTCAAGCACCGCGGTAGGCCTTGCGGAGCCCTCGCCATAGGCGGCGGCGAGCCCGCAAACCCCGGCCGCGACCTCGGGCTCGAACGAGCCGGTCATCAGAACCGCTCGTCAATCAGGCGGATGGGCTTCTGACGGACCTCCACCTGGGTTAAGGCGGCGGTCTCACCACGGCCCACCACTTCGACTTCGACTTCAATGCCGATCTTGCGCTTCAGGATCTCGCCGAGGCGGCCGGCAAGGGCAGGGTCTCCCGAAGCCGAGGCCTCGGCTACCACCACGAACGTATCCCGCCCGGCGGCGTCTCGGCGAGTCTTGCAGACGAACTCGCCCGCGAACTCCGGAGCCTCGTCCAGCATGGGGCCGATGGCCTGGGGGAAGATGTTGATGCCACGCACCTTCACCATGTTGTCGGAGCGGCCCAGGAACCCCTCGATGCGCCGGAAGCTGGCGCCGATGGACGACGGCCGGGTGATGACTTCGGTCACGTCGTGGGTGTTGAAGCGGATGATCGGGTAAAGATCATCCTTGTAGAGGCAGGTCACGACCATGTCGCCGGGCGAGCCGTCGGCCACAGGCTTGCCTGTGTCGATGTCGCAGACCTCCAGGTACTGGGCGTCTTCCATGACGTAGAGGCCGTCGCGGTCAGGGCCCTCGCCCGCGATGCAGCCGGTGTCGCCGACGCCATACCAGTCGAAGCATTCGGCCCCGCCCCAGGCTTCGGACAGGGCCTGCTTGTCCTCGCGCCCCATGTGGCCCGAGATCATCCGCACGGGAATGTCGACGCCGGGACGCAGTCCAGCCTCGCGCGCCACCTCGGCCAGCCGCTTGATGTAATCCGCGAAGCCAAAGATGGCCGTGGCCCCGAAGGTCTTCATCAGCTCGACCTGTTGGGCCGAACGGGTCTCGACTCCCGTGCCCGCCGACATGAAGACGGCGCTGGTCCAGTGGGTCACGGCCTCGCGCACATAATGGCCGCCGTTGATCATGCCGTGGCCGTAGACCGAGTGGACGACGTCGCCCGGGCGCAGTCCCTGCCAACGATAGAGGCGGGCCAGAAGCAGGTTCTGGAGCTCACGGCTCTTGGGCCCGAACAGCAGGACCTGTGGCTTTCCGGTGGTGCCCGAGGTGGTGTGGAAGATGACGGGCGGGCGTTTGGCGGCGGGGTAGCTGTCGAAGCCGGCGAAGTCGCCGAACGGCGGCGCGATTTCCAGCGACTTCATGATGTCGGACTTGTCGAAGCTGGGCAGGCTCGGCAGGTCGTCGAGGCTCTTGATGTCGCCCTCGGCGATGCCGGCGGCGCCCCACAGACGACGATAGAAGGCGGTCTTCCACGCGCGAGCGACGCAGCGGGCGAACAGCGTCTCTTGTCGGGCGCGCAGCTCGTCGCGGCTGATGGAGGTCACCAGCCTGGTGAAGGCATCCCCGATGGGGTGGTCACGAGCAATGGCGGCGAAATCGATCTCGTCCCAGTAGTTGCGGTGGGTGTCGGTCATCGGCGGGCTCCGAGGAGAGAGAGGATCGAAGCGGCGTCAGGCAGGGCCTCGAACCGGTCGATGGCGTCGGCGAGCGCGGCCGCATTAGAACCGAGGCCCCCGAAGTCGAGGCAGGTCGCCTGCTTGGCCAGGTGCTGCTCGCGGGTCAAGGGTTGTTCGGGCGAACCCAACTGAGCCGTGATCGTGTGTCGGAACAAGCGACCATCGGTCGTGTTGACAGTAAGGGTCGCCGGCGTGAAGGCGGCGGGGTCGGGGTTATCATCGACCTCGACGCGGATGCGGTCCGCAAGCTGGAGAAGCGCCGGATCGGACAGCCGCTCCGGCGTGAAGTCAGCGAGACCCACGGTGCCTCGGGCGAGAACTATGGCTCCAAGCCACGGCAGGCAAAGCCGCGCCCAGGCTGGAACCATGCCGGCGCCGGGGCGACGCCCGACGAGGCGGTGGATGAGGGGCGGCGCACGATAAACGATCTCCGCCACATCCTTCGAAGTCAGTCCGTGATCCGCCATAAGGGTCTGAAGGGCGACAATGCCTCCGTGGGCCGCGCGGCCGGTCGGGAAGGGCTTCCAGCTTACCTCGGCGATGCGGAAGCCGGGGGCGGGGTGGGTCAGGGGTGCGGCGTCGTGTGCCGTCTCAAACAGGGTAAGGTAGCCGAACGGCCCTTCCAGCGAAGCCTCTGGGCCTGGCAGTCCAGCTTCAGCCAGATCAACCGCCATTACGGCGGCGCGGGCGGCGTTGGCGATCTGGATTGGCAGCGCTGGCTTGCCCTCGGCGTGGGCCTGCATTGTGCCCGAGGCGAAAGCGAGGGCATAGCCGAAGGCGGAGACACCCTGATTCACCGGCAGACGGCGCAGCGAGATCAGGGCGGCGATGCAGCCAAAGACTCCCGCCGTCGCCGGGCGGAAGAACTTGAGCGGCGTGCTGGCAGCGAGCCCCAGGGAGGCGGCGACCTCGACCCCGGCGACAAGGGCTGTCAGCAGGCCTTCGCCGGTGACGGGTTTGCCCTCGGAGGCGGCGCGGTCGGCCTCGGACAGGATCACGGCGCCAACAGTCGCCATGGGGTGAACGACGGCCGGCTCATGGACGCAGTCGAACTCCTGGGCGTGGATCTGGAAGGCGTTGACGAAGGCGGCCGAGGGCTGGGGCAATCGCACATCGGGCCGGCCGAGCACGCCGCAGGCCGAGCCCTCGCCCCAACGCCTGGCGGCGGCGAGCACGTTGTCGGCAAGCGGTGCGTGGGCTCCGGCGGCACCGACGCAAAGGGTATCGTGCAGGAAGGTCTTCGCCGCCGCTCGCGCAGCAGGGTCGATGTCCGCCCAGGTTAGGGCCAGGACGCGCTCGCCCAGCGTGCGAGACAGGGTCATGCGTCGCGCCCCGGCAGGGCGGCCGAAAGGTCCGCAACCGTGGTCCTGACGCCCAGCCCCTGGACGGCGGCGATCAGGCGCTCGGCCGCATCCGGGTTCATGCCTCCCCAGGCCAACAGGGCGCGGGCCTTGTCGCAAACTGCACCGGGCGACAGGGGGTTCTCGGGATCGCCGAGTGCGTCAAGCGTTTCGATCCGGTGGTCTACGGCGCCTGCCGTGGCGATCAAACGCGCGCCGAAGCGGGCCGGATAGGTGGCGGTCAGGTCGTCGGCCACGGCGACCGAGACGCGGGCGCGCATCGCCGCGATCTCCGGATCGGCCAGGGCGGCGGGTTCGAAGCTGTCAAGGCCCGCGTCGCCGCGGATCAGGGCGACGGCGACGCTGTGCTGGAGCGAGAACTTGGCCTCCGGGGCAGTCGTCGGCGCAGGCTTGTCGCAGAAGAGGACGCTATCGCGGTAGGTCTCGACCCGCACGGTGTCCGGCAGCCCGGCGATCCGCGCGCGCAGAGCAAGGGCGGCGTCGATGGTGGGGTGGGCGTGACGGCAGGCGGCGTGGGGCTTGAAGCTTACTTCGTGCATGAACCAGCTGTGGGCGGGAATCAGTACGGCCTCGGGGTCCGCGTCAGGGGCCATGGCCGGGAAGAAGCCCTGCTCGCCTTCCAGCACCCTGAGCGGCCCGCGGAAACCGTCGCGCGCCAGCAGAGCCGAAGCCACGCCGTTCGCCGCAGCCCGTCCGTCGTGAAGCGCCTTGACCGACCCAGGTTCATGCCGCGCCCGCCAAAGCCCGGCGCCCTGCTGGCCGGCTAATCCGAGCGCCCAGGCGGTCCGTTCGTCATCCAGTCCCATGAGGCTCGCACCAGCCGCCGCCGCACCGAATCCACCGACGGTGCCGGTCGGATGGAAGAAGCGATAGTGCGAGGCCCCGGCTGCCCGGCCGATGCGGATCATGACCTCATAGCCGCGAACGACCGCGTCTAACAGCGCATCGCCGCTCGTCACTCCGAGATGCTCGGCCAGCGCCAGGGCGGCGGGCATGACCACGGGGCCAGGGTGCAGCAGGGCGCGGCGATCGACGTCGTCCATCTCCAGGATCGCTCCGGCTGGACCGTTGGCGAGCGCCGCCGCCTGGGGCCCAGCGCGAGCGCCGCCGATGATGCTGCAGGCGCCCGTGCCCTCTGCCTGAGCCAAACCCCGGACCCGCTCCGCGTCGGACTCCCGTGCTCCCGCCACGGTACAGCCGACCCAGTCGAGCAGGTGCAATCGGGCCCGCGCGCGATCATCCGGCGAGACCGGCCTCGCCAGCAGAACCGACAGTCGTTCGGCGATGGAGGACAAATGTCCGGACATATGGTGTTATCGCGTCCCCGACCCTCGCCGGTCAAGCCGGAGCCATCCTCGACCCATGCCGTATTCCGAGACGATAGACGCTGCTATCGGCGCCCTCAAGTCGACCTTGCCAAACGGCGGCCGTGTCTTCGTCCAGGGCTGCGCGGGCGAGCCGCTGGCGTTGGCGGAGGCCCTGGCGCGGCAGCCCGAAGCGGCGGCGAGGCTGACGTTCGAAGGCGTATGGATACCGGGGGTCAATCGCACGGACTGGGCCGGGTTGCATGCCCTTGCACGGGCCGAGGCCATCTTTCTGGCGCCCGAATGGCGCGACAGCTTCAGGGCGGGTCAGCTGACCTTCTCGCCCATGACCTACACCCAGGTCTGGAGACGGCTATCGGGGCGCCCGTTCGACGCCGGAGTCTTCACCATTGCTCCAGCGGGCGCGGACGGTCGTTGCAGTCTCGGTGTCGCGGCCGACTTCAGCCCGGCCGTGTTCGACCGAACCCGACTGCGGATAGGCCTGATCCATGCGGCCATGCCGGCCGTGTGTGACGGGCCGACCGTCCCGCTGGACACCTTCGATGTCGTGGTGCAGGTCGACACGCCCCTGCCGGGCTATTGCGCGGGCACGATCGATCCGGTCAGCGCCGCCATCGCCGCGCGGGTTGGGGCCTTGGTCCCCGAGGGTGCGACCGTCCAGACCGGCCTCGGCAAGATCGGCATGGCAACGCTGGTAGCGCTGGCCGATCACCGGGGCCTGTCGATCCACTCCGGCATGGTGACCGAGCCGCTGATCGCATTGCTGGATCGCGACGCCGTGGAGGGGGTGACGACCGGAGTCGCGCTCGGTTCGGCCGACCTCTACGCCCGCGTCGCGACCGATCCGCGTGTTCGCTTCCGTTCAGTGGGCGAGACGCACGCGATCTCGACGCTCGCGGCCATCCCGCGCTTCATCGCCGTTAACTCGGCGATCGAGATCGATCTGTTCGGGCAGGTGAACGCCGAGTGGATGGATGGACGGCAGGTGTCGGGGGGCGGTGGTTTGATCGACTTCCTTCGCGGGGCCTGGGCGTCCGACGGCGGGGTGCCGGTCGTCGCCCTGCCAGCCTCAGCCAAGGGCGATGCGCTCAGCCGGATCGTGCCGCGCCTGTCGTGTCCGCCCAGCGTCGGTCGAGGCGATCCGGTCGTGATCGTGACGGAGCACGGCGTCGCCGATCTGCGCGGTTTGTCGATCGATGCGCGGGCTGCAGCTCTGATCGACGTCGCAGCACCCTCGCACCGCGATCGATTGGCCGAGGCCTGGTCCGCGATGCGACGGGCGATGTAGGGGAAACCATGGCGTCCCCCCGTTATCGTCAGCTCGCCGAGACCCTGCGCGCCGCCATTGCTCGCGGCGACTTCCCCGTCGGGTCTCAGCTGCCGCCCGAACTGGAGCTTGCCCAGACCCACGGGGTGTCGCGCCACACCGCTCGCGACGCCATCCGCCTGCTGAGGGAGGCCGGGCTGATCGCACGGCGACGGGGGGCGGGCACCACTGTGATCGCCGCCTCCAGCCCTCAGGCCTATGTCCAGCCGCTGGGTGGGGTCGAGGATTTGATGCAGTATGCCCAGACCGCCCGGCTGACGGTGCTGACCCAGGTCGAACGTCCGCTGACGTCCGAGGAAGCGGCGCGGATCGGTGGGGACCTGTCACGAGACTGGCTGGTGATCGACGGGCTGCGCATCGCGGAGTCGCCGCCACTGGCCCTGTCGCGGATCTATGTACCCCAGCCGTTCACCAGCGTTGCGGGTGATCTGGGCGAAGGTCGCTCTGTGTATGCCTTGCTTGACGATCGGTTCGGGGTGTCGGCAGGCCGGATCGAGCAGGAGATCACGGCGGAGTTGCTGTCCGCAGTGGACGCCAGGACCCTTAAGGCCGAGACGGGTGGGGCCGCACTGCGGACGCTTCGTCGCTACTTCGCCGAGGACGATACCCTGATCCTGGCGTCGGACTCCGTCCATCCTGGGGGGCGGTTCGTCTATGCGATGACATACCGGCGGGAGGGATAGAGGTCCCTCCCCTTCCTAGAGGCGGATCTGAGCTCGGGGCGACCACACGGAGGGTCCCAGCCGCACATGCCGCCATTCGTGGCTACCGCCCTCCACTATCTCGCAGTCCCCGTCCCCCAACGGCAGAGCATCCAAGCCGCGCCCGGATATCCGCACCGTGTTCGTCCAGCGACGGCGCCTTTGGGTCTATCACCGCAGGCTCTTCGCGAAAGCGGATGGGCGTGCCGACGATTTCGTTGCCGTTCGCGTCCCGCGCCAGCATCTCCCGTTCGACCAGCGCCGGATCGTCGAAGGCATCCTTCAGCGTCCGGACCGGCGCCCAGCAAACGTCCTTGTCGGCGAACCAGGTCTGCCACTCCGCCAACGTTCGGCTCGCGAACGTCTCACGAAGGAAGACTCGCAACGGCTCCTGCCCCGGCCCCGGCGGCAGCTCGGCGCACCGGACCAGATCCTCGCGGCCGAGCGGCGTCAGCAGGTTGCGAGCAAACTTCACCTCGGCCCCACCCAGCGCGAGCCAGCATTGGTCGGCGGTGCGGTAGAGGCCGTACATGGCATTGCCGCCCCAGGACCGTTCGTCCTTGACGACGTGGGCCTGCCCGGTCGCGAAGATCCGGCCCGTGACATTCGGGGTCCAGGCCATGACGCTGTCAAACATGGCCACATCCAGATAGTCGCCTTGCCCGGTCTCTCGCTTGCGCAACAGCGCCATCAGGACGCCCGAAAGCGCTGTCAGCGACCCGAGCGCATCGGCCACCGGCATGCCGGGCATGGCGGGCAGACCGTCCTGTCCCTCATTCAATGACACCACGCCTGCCAGCGCCTGGACCGCCACGTCATGTGCAGGGCGATCCCGATAAAGTCCGTCCTGCCCGAAGGCCGAAATCGCGCAGTAGACCACGCCGGGATTGACCGCCCGCACGGCATCGTAGTCGACTCCCAGCCGCAAGGCGACGCCGGGCCTGAAGCTCTCGACCACGACGTCGGCTTCGGCTGCGAGCGCCATGAAGATGGCATGATCCGCCGGGTCCTTAAGGCTCAGTTGGATGGAGCGCTTGCCGCGATGAGTGTTCCTGAACCAGACGCTCTCCCCACCCTTGCGGTAACCGACGTGACGGGTGGGCTCGCCCTCTCCGGCCGGCTCAATCTTGATCACCTCGGCCCCGTGGTCGGCCATCATCATTGTCAGCATTGGTCCCGGAAGGAACAGGCTGAGGTCGAGGACCTTGACCCCTTCGAGCTTCATTCGCCCAGCACCCTGGCAGTCTGCTCGCCCAGCTTGGGAGCCCGCACGCCCGGCGCGCGCCTGCCATCGATCTTGACCGGGCTCGCCAGCATGTGCAGCCCACCGTCGCGGTCAGGGTGCTCAACCACGTCCCGCATACCGACCTCGGTGACGAAAGGATTGGACAAGGCCTCGGGCACGTCGCGAACCGGTGCGAACGGAACATCGCCGCCGAACAGACCCAGCCACGCGTCCGTCGTTCGGATCGAGGTGACCGCATCTACCGCCTCGCTAAGGGCCGCCAGATTGGCCCGACGCGACGGGATGTCGGCGAAGCGCGGGTCTGCCATCAGGTGCGGCGCGCCCGCCAGCTCGCAGAAGCGGGCCCAGAACTTCGGCGTCTGGCACATCAGAAGCCCCCAACCGTCCAGGGTCTTCACCAGCTGCGAAGGCGCGATCGAGGGATGGGCGCCCCTCGGCAGGCGACCGACGTCGTGGCCCTCGTTCATGGCCCACACGGCGGGGTAGCTGAGCTGATGCAGCGCCACGTCAAACAGGCTGACATCCACGTCACAGCCGACGCCGGTCTCGCGCGCCTTCAGAATGGCGCTGACCGTGGCCATGGCCCACATCGTCCCCGTCATGAAGTCGACCATCGACAGTCCGAACCGTGTCGGCGGAGCATCGGGCTCTCCGGTAAGGCTCATGAACCCGGCCTCGGCCTGCATCAGGTAATCATAGCCGGGCCAGGCCTCGCGGCTGTTGCCCCGCCCATAGGCCGAGAGGTGGGCGCAGACGATGGATGGCTTGGTGTCCTTTAGCGCTGGATAATCGATGCGCATCTTCGCCGGCTGATCGCCACGCAGGTTGTTGACGACGGCGTCCGCCGAACGCACCAGCCGCTCGAAGTCGGCACGGCCCTGCGGAGTCTTGATCTCCAGCGCCACCGAGGACTTTGAGCGCGAGAAAGTCTGAAAGAACTGGCTGTCCTGATCGCCGAGAAAGTAGGGCCCGGTCTGGCGACTGACGTCCCCGCCCATGGAGGGAGCCTCGATCTTGATGACCTCCGCCCCCAGCTCGGCCATCAGCATGGTGCCGTAGGGGCCTGCCCCGTACTGCTCGACCGCGAGGACGCGGACGCCTTCGAGGGGGCGCATCAGATCTTGTTCCTCGCCACCAGCTGCTTGGCGATGATGATACGCTGCATCTCATTGGTGCCCTCACCGATACACATCAGGGGGGCATCGCGGTACAGGCGTTCGATCACGTATTCCTTGGAGTAGCCGTAACCGCCGTGGATGCGCATCGCCTCGGTGGCGACGTCGACGGCGGTCTCGGAGGCGAAGTACTTTGCCATGCCGGCCTCCATGTCGACGCGACCGCCGGCGTCGAAGGCGCGGGCGGCGTCCTCGACCAGCAGCTCAGCCGCGCGCGTGCGGGCGGCCATGTCGCCGAGCTTCAGCTGGATGGCCTGATGCTCGGCAATAGGCTTGCCCATGGTCTTGCGGGTCTGGGCGTAGGCGACGCTCTCGCGCAGCGCCCGCTTGGCGATGCCGACCGAGCGGGCGGCGATGTTCACGCGGCCGATCTCCAGCCCGCCGGTCGCCATGGCGAAGCCCTTGCCCTCCTCGCCGCCGACGAGGCTCAGCTCGGCGTCACAGCGATAGCCGTCGAAGATGAACTCACCGGAGTCGATGCCCTTGTAGCCAAGCTTCTCCAGCTTCTTTCCGTTCGAGACGCCCGGCAGCGGCGCCTTGGTCTCCGGGTCGATCTTGGACACGATCAGCATCGACATGCCCTTGTGGCGCGGCTGGGCCTCCGGGTCGGTCTTCACCAACAGGGCGCAGCAGTGGCCCATGATAGCGTTGGAGATCCAGGTCTTGGTCCCGGTCACGACGTAGTCCGAGCCGTCGCGCGCAGCGACGGTACGGATGGCCTGAAGGTCGGTGCCCGCGTCCGGCTCGGTCAGGCCGAGGCCGCCGCGCATCTCGCCGGTGACAAATCGAGGCAGCCAGTAGTCCTTCTGCTTCCGGGTGCCGAAGCGCTGAACGACGGTGGCCATCATCAGGTGGGAGTTGAAGATGCCCGTCAGGCTCATCCACTCCTCGGCGATACGCATGACGATGCGCGAGTAAGTCGTCGCCGAAAGGCCGAGGCCTCCGTACTCCGGATCGATTATGGCTCCGAACAGGCCCAGCTCGGCCATGTCGTCCACCAGATCGGCAGGCCAGATGTCGCCGTGCTCGAGCTCCATGGCGACGGGGCGGACCTTCTTTTCGATCCACTTGTCTATGGCGTCCAGGAAGGCGCGTTCGTCAGCGTCGGTGATGATCGAACTATGGGCGTTCATGTCAGTAGTTCCCGGCGCGATCCTCGACCGCGTTGCCGCGCGCCGGGATCAGCATGTTGCGCACGAAGGTGCAGACTCTCACCCCGTCCTGGTTCAGGCCGATGGTGCGGATGGTAACGATGCCCTGGCCCGGCCGCGACTTGCTCTCGCGTTTGGCCAGGACCTCGCTCTCGCTGTAGATGGTGTCTCCTGCGAAGACGGGAGCTGTGAACTTGACCTCATCCATGCCCAGGTTCGCGATGGCCTTCTGGCTGCAGTCCGTCACGCTCATGCCGATCAGCAGCGCCAGGGTGTAGGGGCTGACCACGATGTTCCGTCCGAACTCCGAGGACTTGGCGAACTCGGCGTCGAAGTGCATCGGGTGGGTGTTCATTGTCAGCAGCGTGAACAGGTGGTTGTCGTACTCCGTCACCGTCTTGCCGGGACGGTGCTCATAGACGTCACCGACGACAAAATCCTCGAAATAGCGACCAAAGGTCTCCCGATAGCGTTGGGGGCCGACTTCCTTGAACTTCTGCACCATTTAGGCACCTCCGACGTGTTCGAGCGTGCGCATCGCGGCGCGGATCACGGGTTTTTCGATCAGCTTGCCGTCCAGCAGGGCGGCGCCGCCGCCGGCCGCCTTGAAGGCCTCCAGTATCCGGCGCGCGCGGGCGATTTCGACCTCGGTCGGTGTGAAGACGGCGTGAACTGGGCAGATCTGCGAGGGGTGGATGCAGGCGCGGCCCGTGAAGCCCATGGCCTTGATCCGTCGAGTCGAGGCCGAGAGGTCCACCTCGTCGGCGATGTCGAGGTGGGGCACGTCCAGGAGCTCGACTCCCGCCCGCGCGCAGGCGGCGGCGAGTACGCTCCGCGCATGGAACAGCGGCTCCCACTCCATGGTGCAACCCAGGTCGGCGGCATAATCTGCCCCGCCGAACAGGACGCCGACGACGCCCGGCGCACCGGCGATCTCCCAGGCGGCGTGCAGACCGCCGGCGCTCTCTACGATGGGCCACAGGGGGGCGTCGGTCTTGACCCGTACGGCGGCGACATCGGCGGCAGAGGCTACCTTAGGAATCATGACGAAGACCGGCTTTACGGCCGCGAGCGCGTCCCGGTCCGCCTCGCCCTCAGCCGTGCCGACCGCGTTGATCCGCAGCCCGAACAGGCCATCCAGGGCCGCGACTGCCACCTCGCGCGCCGCGTCCTTGCCGTCAGGCGTCACGGCGTCTTCCAAGTCGATGCACACGGCGTCGGCCCCCGCATTGGCCGCCTTGTCGAAGCGGTCGGGTCGCGAACCGGGTACGAATAGGAGAGAGCGATAGGCCATGACGCCTCGGATCAAATGTCCGGACATTCTGTCGGAGCCAGGCGCGGAGGTCAATCCGTCCCGACCGCCATGCCTCTTTGGACGGCTGGGCGTCTGGCTACCTCGTCATGCCACCGCCTGAGCGACGGGTAGCCGTCCAGCCAGCCGTCCAGCCGCTTCGCCGAGGTTGCAACGACCGGGAACAGCAGGCAATCGACGATGCTGAAAGTCGGACCGCAAACCCAAGCCCGCTCCGCCAGAAGCGCCTCGAACACGTCGAGTGAGCGGCGCGCGCCACTGGTCATCGTCTCGATGAGCCAGGGGTCGGGCTTGGGAGCCAGGTGAGTGGCGAAGAACTGCATGGCGAAGGGCATGGCGACCGAGGATGAGATGGCGGCGGCCCACATCATCTGCTCGGCGCGCGCGGCCGGGTCGTCGGAGATCAAGCCGTTTGCGCCCTTCTCGGCCGCGTACCAGGCGATGGCGAGCGTCTCGGCCAGCACCAAAGGCCGCCCGCCCGGTCCTTCTGAGTCCCGCATCACCGGGGCCTTTCCGAAGGGGTTCAGCGCGAGGAACTCCGGCGTCTGGTGCTCGCCGTTTGTGAGGTCGACCATGGTCGCGCGCCAGGCCAGCCCGGCCTCGTCCAACACGATGTGGACCTTCTGACCGTTCGCCGTCGGGACGGACCAGAGGTCAATCATGCGACGGGCGGCGGAACGGCGGCGGCGAAGGCCTTGGCGATCCTTGCGCGGCTGGCGATCCAGACCCCAGGCTTCCCTGCTACGTGCTCCAGGAAGCCTCGGAATGCGCCGATCCGACCGGGTCGGCCGATGATCCTAAGGTGGAGCCCCAGGCTCATCATCCTGGTCTCTCCTTCCATGGCCTCGGCGTGCAACTGATCGAAGGTGTCGGTGGCGTACTGTAGCCAGTCCCGCGCCGTCAGCGCCGGGGCCAGCCAGAACTTCATGTCATTGGAGTCAAGCGCATAGGGCACAATGACGATGGGTTTAGCGCCCTCTGAAGTCTCGACCACGTCCCAGAACGGAAAGTCGTCGGAGTAGTCGTCCATGTGATAGGAGAACCCCTCCTCGGCCAGCAATCTCCGGGTCGCATCGGTGTGCAAATAGCGGCTGAGCCACCCGATCGGACGCTTGCCGATCGTGCGCTCGATGGACTGCCAGCCCTTCCGGATGAAGTCGCGCTCCTTCTCCTCGTCCATCCAGAACTGGTGCGCCCAGCGCCAGCCATGGCAGCAGACCTCGTCGCCCCGCTCGGCGATCCTTGCCGCAAGCTCCGGAGCTCGCTCCAGCGCCAGAGCGGCCGCCGTCCAGGTCGCCTCGATCTTGTGGTCGTCCAGCAGCTTCAGGATGCGTGGCGCCCCCGCCTTTATGCCGTACTGATAGTTGGACTCGTTTCCGTGCATCCGCATCGGCCGCTTGGGCACGGCAGACAACTCATCAACGGGCTCGGGCCCCTTGTCGCCGTCGCGGATATTCTGCTCCGCTCCCTCCTCGACATTGACGACAATGGACAGGGCCAGGCGATGGCCACCGGGCCAGATGAAGTCGGAGGGTGCGGGCATCGAAAACTCTTGCGGAGGATCTTATGATCGATTGATACAACTTTATTCGTTTTCGGGGGAAGGGTACGCGATGATCATCGGCGAAATTGAGGTCCTGCGCCGGCTGCACATTCTGGCCATGGTCTACTTGTTGGGGGGAGTGGGGGGGTCTTCATCGCCTTGCTAAGCCTGACCTGGTCCGCCTTCTTCCAGCGCGAAACGGATCTGGGTTTCCGTCTCACAAAGATCGATGAGACACTGCGATAAATCCTCATTCCGGCCTTGCTGATCGTCGGGGTCGCCTCCCTTCTGGACCACGGTCCGCTGGCTGTCGGTGAAGGCACGCTGTGGTACCCGGCGAAGATCACCGTCTATGGCTTGATGCTGGTCATTGGGCTTGGCCTGCGCTTCATCATGCGGGCGTGGACCACGCGCTTTCGTCGCCTCGCCAAGTGACCCAACCCCCGGGAGGAAGCCGCGCTGAAGCGCGAGATCGCCATCGGACGCGGCCTGGCCCATGTCTTCGGAATCGAGATTGCGTCGGCGGCGTTCCTCGGGGAAGCCAAACCATTCTGGCCGTTCAGTGGGGCTCTTCTCCGCCGGAGACGTTCAGGCTTTCGGCAGTGATGTATTTGGCCGCGTCCGAGCATAGGAAGGCGACAGCGTCCGCTGTGTCCTGCGGCAGGCCAGGGCGGCGCATGGGAATGCGATTGGCCATGGCCTGCAGGTAGTCGTCGACCGAGGCAGCCCCCACGACCCTGGAGAAGTACTCGTTCTGCCAAGCCCCCAGACCCGTGGTGACGTGGTTGGGGCAGACGTTGTTCAGCGTGATCCCGTGCGGGCCCAGTTCAATTGCCGCCGACCGCGTCAGACCGACGAGGCCGTGCTTGGAGGCGGTATAGGCCTGGGCGTGGGGAAAGCCGGACTTGGCGGCCTGGGAGGCGATATTGACGATCCGTCCACCACGGCCCTGTCTGATCATCACCTCCGCAGCCGCCTGGATGCCGTAGAAGCAGCCAGACAGATTGACGTCGATCACGGCGCGCCAGTCGTCGGGCGTCACATCCATCAGGGGCTTCATGATGTAACCGATGCCGGCGTTATTGACCCAGATGTCGAGCCCGCCGTGCGTCTCGACCGCATGGGCCGCGAGAGCCCGCACCTGGTTCGGATCGCGCACGTCGCAAACACAGGTCGAGGCGCCCGGCAGCTCGGCTGCGATCGCCGCCATCTCTCCGGTCGCGCCAATCATACCGCCCGGCGTGGCCGCATCCCTTGAAGCGCCGATGTCAGAGATGACCACCCGCGCGCCTTCCATCGCCAACGTCTTGGCGATCGCCTCGCCCAGACCCTTGCGGCGGCCTGATCCGGTGACGACCGCCACCTTGCCATCGAAGCGCCCCATCAGAGACTCTTGGTCACGAGGAAGGTCACGTCGACCATCGACTGGAACTCACCTGCGATCTTCTGCGCCTGCGGAGTGGAAATCTCGGCGAAGAATTGATCCATATCACGGACATCAATGGTTTCGATGTAGCCATATGGCGGGGCGACGTCGGAGCCGAGCAGACCTTCGACCTTGTGGACCTGAAAGTCGTCGACAGACGCCATGGCCCTGACCGCAGGAATGTCGGTCGCCTTGGCCCACGCTTCATAGGCCGCCGGATTCTGGCCGGTCTTCAGGTTGAAAAGGGCTAAGATTCGGGTGGCGGGCATGTGCATCATCCTGGAAGCTAAAGGAACCCTCGACGGGCAAATGATATAACCCTATATCATTTGTGCGCGGCAAGCCCCGGAGGTCGATCATGGATGGTTCACCCGATGTGAAGAACGCTGGCCCGGCCCAGACCTACTCGGGTCCCCCAGACTATCGCGTGGTCGGTCGCCACGGCGTTTTTCCTGACACCAGCCACGACGAGATCGCGCGATTCAACTTCCTGGCTCACCTGAACCGGCACCTCTCGACCAGGGTCATGCCGGCGGTAAAGACGGCATGGGAGCGCCGCGCCGGTCCGGCCTTCGAGGCCCGCGAAGGCCGCACACCGAAGGACCGCCACGAGGTGCGCAAGGCATTGCTGCAGGATCCCTACTACCAGGCTTGGTCTGCCTTGCGCCGCGCGACCATGGAACAACGTCAACAGGCCGGCCGCTGGATCGCCCTTCGGCAGGCCGAAACCTTGTCGGCCAAAGTCGACGCGCTGACCAGGTCGGCCGACCAGCTGGAGCTGAACCCCGCCATCCCGATTCCACGCTATGTCTCGGCTGTGGATCATCATTGCATGCCGGGCAGCTATCACCTCGAGGTCTTCCCGGGTGACGTTTCCGGGGCGGCCAACTACGACAGCGGCATCTTCGCCACAACGGGCGGTGCGCTGGGCCGATTCTCCGACGGTGGCGGCCATGCTGTGGTCAAGTGGATCAGAAAGACCCTTCCAGACTTCCGGCCGCGTCGCATCCTCGACATCGGCGCGAACCTCGGCCAGAACGTCCTTCCGATCGCAGAGGCCTTTCCCGAGGCCGAGGTGGTCGCCTTGGATGTCGGCGCGCCCATGCTGCGCTACGGAGCGGCGCGGGCGAAGTCGCTGGGCGTCGAGAACGTGCGCTTCGTTCAAGGCGATGGATCGGACCTGTCGCGCTGGGCAGACGGCTCGTTCGATTGGGTGCAGACCACCATGACCCTGCACGAGCTGTCCCTGACCTCCATGAAGTCCATTTTCGCAGAATCCTTCCGCGTCCTGTCACCCGACGGGATCGTGCTCCACGTTGAACAGCCCCAGTACGCTGCTGACATGCCCCTGTTCGAACAGGCCATGCGCGACTGGGATGCCTTCTACAACAACGAGCCCTTCTGGAGCACGATGCACGGCCTGGACATCGACGGCTTCCTGATCGAGGCGGGCTTCCGGAGCGATCGACTGATCCACGGCGGCGTCACGGCCGTGGTCGACAAGGATGTCTTCCCCGACGCGGCCGACGATGAGGGGGAGGACTTTGGCCGTAAGGCCGCATGGCATGTGATCGGGGCTCGAAAATGAGCATCGATCTTGCGCTGGCCCTGTCGTCCGCAAAGGCGGCGGGCAAACGACCCTACTTCATGGACCGCGAGGTTGAGCGGGTCCTCAACATCCTGATGGCGACGGTCCAGGAACTGGCCGTCACGCGCGAAAGGCTGGACACTCTGGAACGGCTGCTAGAGGCCAAGGGCATTGTCGCCCGGTCCGAGATCGAGCGCTTTGAGCCAAACAAGGACGAGGCCGCCGAGCGGGGCTTATGGATGCAGGAGTATCTCAACCGCGTGCTGCGCACCCTGCAACAGGAAGCGGAAGCGATGCAGACCACGGACGACCTAGCCTCGGAAGAGGTTGCGCTTGAAGTGTCCAGGGCCGACGGCTGAGATGCCGATTTCCAGCCTCATCCGCTCGGCCGTGTTCTGCTCGGACCTGGATCGATCCACCGCCTTTTACCGTGCGCTGGGTCTGAACGCCGTCTACTTCGAGGGTGACCTCGACCCTGAGTCCTCGCAGGGCGCGCTTCATGTCCCGGCGGTATCGACCCTGCGCTGTCGAATCCTCAAGCGCAGCGCGGACGCACCCAACTTCGGCATGGTCGGCCTGTTCGAGCTGACGCCGGCGCTAGAGCCCCTGCCCGTGCCCGCCGGGCCGCCACGCCTGGGCGAGACGGCGCTGGTCTTCTACGCCCAGCCCTTCATGGAGGTGCTGATCGCGGCGCGACGGGCCGGCGCCACCTGGTCGCCTGAGCCGATTATCTTCACCATGCCTCATCGCAGCCAGATGGAGGTCTGCCTGCGCGATCCTGACGGCGTGCTGGTCAATCTCATCGACCGCGACCCTGCAGAGCAGGACCGGACGATCCCGGTCAGATGACGGCCATCCCTCTCCCACCGGGAGAGGGAGACCTGTACCCTCACTTCGCCACAGCACGTTTCGCGTCGAAGACTTTCCGGAAATACGACCAGCTGGTCTCGTTCGGCCGCGCATCATTCAGCGGGGGCGGGGCGACATAGTCCGGGTAGTTCGTCGCGATCTCGTCTCTCAGAATCTGCGGCAGGCCGTTGATGCCATTCGCCATGGTCTGGCCGACCGCGTTGAATACCAGCCCGCCCGGCCGACCGCCCATCCTCATCCAAGGCAGCCACGGCGAGATCCGCACCCAAGCAATCGAAGCGTCGGCGCGGGGGCGCGACGCGTCCAGGAGGTCGTCTTGCCGCACCGAGAAGTCGAAGATCTCCATGGCGTGGTAATGGTTGCCGACATACTCTTGATAATCGCCGCCCAACGGGTTCACGTAAAACAGCGGTGCCTCGAACGGCAGGAAGACCCAGCCTTGGCTGACCCGGCCCGAAAACCGAAACGGAGACCCGTCCGCTGTCCGCTCATAGGTCGGGCGCGAGTTCACCGGATCGTTGGCGACGTGTACCACCTCGACGACCTGGTCGGTCTCGGGATTGGTCCAGGTCCGCAGGATCTCGTTGGTACGGGGGTCGAGGTAGATCATGAGTTCGCGCGACACAAGGCGATAGCCGGTCCCGCGTGAGGAGTCCCTAACCGTGCCGCACTGGCGCACGTTCATCCCCTCGACGTTGAAGACGTGACGGTCCGGCATGCCCGGCATACGGGCGTAGACTCGACCGGACCAGTGATAGACCACCGGCTCACCGTCCACGGTCGAGCACTGTATCTTACGGTTCGCCGCGATCGCGCCGGCCGGCGTCGACAGATCGATCGTCTGCGACGACGCCGCCATCGGCATCGCCATGGCGGCCAGCACGGCCGAGGTCATCAGTACAAGCCTCACCTCTCGCCCTCCGGTGCGTTCAGATGATTCATGGGGCCTCGACGGCCCATACGCGGCAGTCGGCGACGCCCTGGCGGAGCTTCTTCACTTCTGCGTACTCGGGGCTGTCCCAAAAGGCGCGCAAAGCCGTCATGTCCGGCCACTCGGAGATGACTGCCGACGATCCGTCGCCCCAGTCACCCTCCAGCAGCCGCACCCCTGGCCCGCGCAGCAGATAGCGCCCGCCGTGCTGTTCGATCAGGGCCGCGGCTGCCTTGCCGTAGCCACCGAGGAACGCCTCGCGGTCCGCGATTTTTGCCAATACGATCATATATGCCGCCACGTCAGCCCCCTTGCCATATCCACACTAGCGCGCTCAAATGGCATAAATCTATATCATTTCGCCAACTAACGAGAACCGGGCCTCATGGAACTTCTGCGCGCCGCCACCTTGACCGTTGCCGATCCGGAAGCGACGGCGGCTCGTTATGTCGAGTGGCTCGACTATTCGATTGTCGAGCGCGGCCCGGTCTCCGTCGATCTGGCTGCCGCATGGGGATGTCCGGCGTCAGCGGGCCGCGCGTCGGTAGTCTGCCGTCCGGCATCGGCTGCGGAGGTTTTCCTTCGCTTCATCGAGGGCGCGACGCCTGCTGACTTCAAGCCCCTGCGCACCTTCGGTTGGGCGGCCATCGAGATCTGCACTCAGGACACCCACGCCGTAAACGCGCGCATGGAGGGCTCGCCCTTCCAGATCATCGGCCCGCCCAAGGAGCTTGACGGGCTGCCCTCCATCTTCCCCATGCAGGTGAAGGGTCCGGATCAGGAAATCGTCTACCTGACCCAGATTCGGGACAATCTGCCGGCCTACGACCTGCCCCGTGCTGCAAGTCTGATCGACAAGCTATTCATCATCGTGCTGGCCTGTTCGGACCTTCAGGCTTCGCTGGACTGGTTCGAGACCGAGCTGAAGCTGTCAGCTGGCCGTTCAATGGACCTGGTCTACACCATGATCAACGCGGCCTTCGACCTGCCCGCGGACACGAAGCACGCCCTCGCCACCATGATGCACGGGCGCGACTGCTTCCTGGAGCTGGACCAGTATCCGGACGAGACGACCGCCCGCCCGACGGAACCCGGGGCCCTGCCCCCCGGCATCGCCATCACCACCTTCCGCCACCCGGACTTCGACGCCCTGAAGGGCTGGATCAGCCCGCCGGTTGTCCGCAACGGCGCCGTCTACGGCGGCAGGCGTGCGGGTACGCTTCGCGCGCCCGACGGCGCCCTTGTCGAGGTCGTCGAGGCGGCATGACCAACACCGCTTGCGAAGTCGTCCTGGCCCGCCCTGTCACAGCCGCCCCGGTCGCCGCAGACTTCACCGTCGTGACTCGCGACCGCCGACAGCCCGAGGGCGAGGGGTGGCTGAAAGTCCGACCGCTGTTCCTGTCTCTCGACCCCTACATCGGCGCCCGCATCCGGGGTCGTCACATGGGCGAGCCCGCCCCTGCGCCCGGCGAGCCCCTGCCCGGCTTCTGCGTCGCCGAGGTCGAGGAGAGCTGTGACCCCGCCTTCGCGCCGGGCGACCGCGTCGTCACCGAGGCCGGCTGGACCGACCTTGTCTGGGTCCGATCCGGGACCGCACGCAAAGTCTCATCCGATATCGCCGCGTCCCTGCATCTCAGCGTGCTCGGCATGCCTGGCCTGACCGCCTGGGCCGGCATTACCCAGCTGGCGAAGGCCGGCGCTGACGATCTCCTGACCGTCAACGCGGCGGCCGGAACGGTCGGCGGAGTCGCTGGCCAGATCACCAGAAACCTCGGCGGCCGCGCCGTCGGCATCGCGAGCGGATCGGAAAAGTGCGGCCTCGTCGTTGATCGCTATGGCTTCGAGGCCTGCATCGACTACCGTACCGAGGACTGGGAGACACAGCTGGCCTCCGCGGTCGCTCCGGGGTCGACCATCCATTTCGAGAACGTCGGCGCGAGCCAACTCGCCGCCGGCATCCGAAACCTCAACCTCTATGGCCGCATCGTCCTGTGCGGGCTGGCCGAGCATTATCACGCCGACGCCGGCCCGGCCGTCACCGCCATCGGTCCCCTCCTGGGCAAGCGGGCTGCCGTCTTTGGTCTGGTCGTCTACGACTTCTATCCCCGCTGGGCGGAGTGGACCGCTCTGGCCGAGCCCTGGGTCAAGGCGGGCCGCCTGACCATCGCCGAGGACATAGGGCAAGGCCTCGACAACGCGGGCGCCCAGCTGGAACGGCTTGTCCGCGGCGAGAACGTCGGCAAGACCCTGGTCCGGGTAGCGTGATCCGCCCCGGCGGCGAGCGCGGCTTCGTCACGGTCGACGGCCGTCGCGTCCTGATCCGTCGTTACGGACGCGGCCCTGCGGTCTTTGTGATCCACGGCTCGCCCCAGTCCTCGCGCGCCGTCGAGGCCGTGTGTCAGACCCTCGCCGCGCGCGGCCTGACCGCCATAGCCCCGGACACGCCGGGGGCCGGAGCTTCGGATCCCCTGCCCCTTGCAGACCCCGACAGCGCCGACTTCGCCGCCGCCCTGCACCGCCTGACCGGGACGCTGGGCCTTTCCCGTGTTGGCCTTTACGGCTTTCACACCGGGGCCGCGACCGCCGCAACCTTTGCGGCCCTGTTCCCTCAGAACACCGCCGCTCTTGTCTGTGACGGCCTGCCCGCGTGGACCGAAACCGAACGCGCCCGCTTTCTCGCGGACTATCTGACGCCCTTCGAACCGAGGTGGGACGGCTCCCACATGGCCTGGCTGTGGGCGCGTATGGAGGCCCAGACCGTCTTCTTCCCCTGGCACTCGACCGCCCCTTCAGAGCGCATGTCGATGGCCGTCTCCAGCCCGGAGCAAATCCATGCCAACGCTATGGACCTCCTGGCCGCGGGAGATTGCTATCGCCCGGTCTATCGCGCCGCCTTTACGTTCCGGGCCGAGACCGTTGTTGCTCGCCTGCCGTCCACCGCCCTCGTCGTATGCGCCGCCTCCGACGTCCTCGCCACCCATCTTGACCGCCCGGCGCTCGCTGGTCGTGGCCTGATCCTGCCGGACATGCCGAACCTTCACGCCGCCGCCGCCGACCACCTCGCGGCCCATCCTGGTGAGCCGGCTCCCAATCACCTCGAGGGCGGTTTCCTCGCGCTCGGCGACGAGCGCCTCGCGATCCACCGCCTCTCCGAAGGGCCCGGCTGCCCGCTCGTAATCCTCCACGACGCCGGCGGTTCAGCCGAAGATCTGACAGCGCCGACCGACCGCCCCGTCATCGCGCTGGATCTCCCTGGCCACGGACTTTCTGCAGAGGGCTGGCACGGTCCCGTTGACTGGCCCGGGATCGTCCGCACCGTGCTAAACGCGTTGAACCTCTCTGACGCCGAGGTCTCCGGCGTGGGCGCCGGCTCTGTGCTCGCATCCGCCCTGTCCGGCGCGGCGCCCATGCCCTGCCGTGTCCTCGGCGTGCCAAATCCCCCGCCGAAGCTGTCGCCCCAATGGGACGGCGCCCACCTGATCCGCGCCTTCCGCATCGCCTCATGGGAGCGGCTGTTCGACCCTTGGCACCGCCGCGACCCTGCTCATCGCATCCACCGTCCGTCAGACCTCAGCGCCGTCCATGCCCGAGCAGTCAGTCTGCTCCTCGCCCAACAGAGATGGTCCGCCCTGGAGACATGGGCGGTTCAAAACGCGCCCTGAAGGGGACTCGAACGATACGGACGTCTAGGTGCAAAGCGTTGCCTGATGTCGAAGTCGAGCGGCTCAATCGGGATGACGAGGTGGACCCAGCGAACCGTGTCCTTCACCGGGTCTCAGGCCGCCGGATCCGCCGTTTGCCCCGCTGCAGCCAGGCCTTCCGTCCGATCCCCACCGAAATTGCGGTACCTGCCCATCAAGAGCAGCAGCGCCGCCCCGGCAACCAGCCCCAAAGCCGAGTACAGCAGGATCGTCTCATAGCTGCCGGTCCGATCGAAGTACTGGCCGAAGATCACCGGCCCGACGCCGGCCCCCAGCGCGAAGAAGCCGTACAGCGCGCCATAGATGCCGCCATAGCTCTTCAGCCCGAAGTAGCGCGCCACCATAAAGGCCATCAGATCGAATTCCACACCCGCCGCGAACCCGATCAGTACGATTGACAGGCCCGCGATAAGCGGGTCGGTTGTTCCGGCAGCCAGGAGCCAACAGGCCACGGCGGGCGCGCTCAGGAATACAAAGGCCACACCCGGCGCCCAGAAGCGGTCGATCAGCCAGCCGCCCAAGAGCCGACCTCCGATCACCGACAGACCGATAAGCGAGGCGAGCGAAACTATATCCCCGGCTTCGAAGCCATTGGAGCGCAAGATGTTCTCGATGTTCGGGATCGGTCCCCCGACCGCGAAGCTGATCGGCACGAAGGCGACCGCCAGAATCCAGAAACGCCAGTCACGCAGAGCCTCCCCGAAGCTCTTTCCCGGCGTCACGGCCTTGCGCTCCGCATCCGCCGCACGCCGCTCGGCCGCCGTGACGGTCCTGCCGCCCACGTCGTGGAAGAAGATGAAGGCGACCGGGAGGGCGATCAGAAGCGGCAAGGCCGCCACACCCAGATAGGCGATCCGCCAGCCGAACTCTTCCACCAGCCAGGCCGTGTAGGGCTTGCATGCGAAACCAAACAGACCGGTGCCCACCAGCGACAGTCCGAGCGCCAACCCCTTGTGCACCTCGAACCGGTTGTTCACCGCCCGCGTCCAGGTCACCGGCAGGGTGCCCGCGCCAACTAGCGCCATGACGCCCCAGGTCACGTAGAAGAGCATGATGTCGCCGTTGCTCGCCGCGAACCCCGCGAAGGCCAGGCCGAACAGCAGCAGCGACAACAGAGCCACCGTCCGTACGCCGATCCGGTCCGCCAGCAGCCCCACCAGCGGGCTCGCCAACAGCACGGCGAACGTCATGATCGGAAGCCCGCCGAGGATCTCGGCGAAGCCCCAGCCAAACTCTCTGGCCAGCTCCGGGGCCAGGACGCCAATGGTGTAAAACGGCAGCGGCGACAGACCGAGCCCGATGCCAAGCATGGCGGACACCACGACGGGCCAGCCCAGCTTGAACTCACCGTATCCGGCCTTCGCCCCAGACTTTTCTTGCATGCCGGTCCCGTTCAGTGGGTAAAATGTAAATCCATTTGCCGATGGATTCCCGACCAATGCAAGAGCCGACCGCCGCGACGCTGTCCGTGATCTTCCCTCGAATTAGTGGACGGGGTTTAGCCGATCGGCGCTCGGCGTCGGATGGGCTGATATAGTCCATGACCTGCCCCCCTTTCTGATCCGTCGATTTGAGTGAGAGTCTGTCACAGCAAGGAGACGGACGTGAAGAGGAGCAGGTTCAAGGAGACGCAGTTCATTGGCGCGCTGCGGGAGCAGGAGGCCGGAAGCCCGACCGCGGAATTGCCTTTGCAAGCCCGCAAGAGCAAATGATATAGGATTATATCTTTTGCGCGGTCAGCCCGCGCCACTAAGGGGTTCGGATGGCTGGAGCCAAGGCCACAAGGGGTCGCACGCTTGTCGAGAAGATCGCCGCCAAGGCGTCGGGTCAAAAAGACGCGCGCGCGGGCGATCTGGTGACGGCCGAGGTGGACCTCTGCTTCGCGCATGACAGCTCTGGACCACGCCGCTGGGCGCCGATGCTGGCGGAGATTGGGCGCGGCCTGTGGGATCCGTCCAAGGTCGTGATCGCGTCGGATCACTACGTGCCTGCGGTTGACGCCGAGAGCGCAGCTATTTTGAGCCTGACACGCCGGTTCGCTGCCGAACATGCCGTGGGCCGCTTCTACGACATGGAAGGAATCGGCCATATGCTGCTGGCCGAACGGGGACTGGTGCGGCCTGGCATGCTCGTGGCGGGGGGCGACAGCCATACGCCTATGGCCGGCGCCTTCGGGGCCTATGCCGCCGGCTACGGAGCGACAGATATGGCGGCGATCGCTGCAACGGGTCGCACCTGGCTGGAAGTGCCCGCGACGATCAGGGTGGAGTGGTCCGGGGCCCTGGCGGACGGGGTGACGGCCAAGGACGTGATGCTGTTCCTGTGCCGCGAACTGGGCATGGACAATGCCTTCCGCGCGGTGGAGTTCGCCGGTCCGATGGTCGAGGCCATGTCGATGCCCGAGCGGCTGGTCTTGACCAATATGGCCGCCGAGCTGGGAGCCGAAACCGGGATCGTGGCGCCGGACGCGACCACCCTTGCCTGGCTGAGGGAGGTCGGAGCGCCGGTCGAGGATGAGGCGGCGGCGCAGGCCTGGACGTCCGATCCGGACGCGGACTATATCGCTTTACACCGGTTCGACGCGGGCGCCCTCGAACCCATGATCGCCCTGCCCCACTCCCCCGCCAACAGTGTGTCGGTCGCCAGCGCCGCTGGTCGCCGAATTGACCAAGCCTATGTCGGAGCCTGCGTGGGAGCAAAGCTGGAAGACCTGCACATGGCCTCGCGGGTGCTGGCGGGCCAAAGGATAGCGCCTGGCGTGCGGTTGCTCGTCGCCCCGGCGTCGTCGCGGGTTACGGAGGCCGCCGCGCGAGATGGGACCCTGGCCTGTCTGATGGCTGCCGGGGCCACCCTTTTGCCGTCGGGTTGCGGGGCCTGCGCGGGGATGGGCGCGGGCCTGCTGGCCGATGGCGAGGTTTGCATCTCGACGACCAATCGGAATTTCAAGGGCCGGATGGGCCATGCAGGAGCCGAGGTCTATCTCGGCTCGCCCTATAGTGTGGCGGCGGCGGCCGTCGCTGGAAGGATCATCGATCCGCGGGGTTACCTCGGTCAACGGAGGGCGGCGGCATGACCCTACCCGACAGCGGCCGTGCCTTCGTGTTCGGCGACCAGATCGATACCGACCTCCTGGCGCCAGGCCACCTGATGAAGCTCGATCCAGACGCTCTGGCAAGCCACTGCCTGGAGGCCATCAATCCGACGTTCGCGAGCAGCGTACGCGCGGGAGACTTCGTCGTGGCCGGGCTGAACTTCGGTCTGGGGTCGTCGCGCGAGCAGGCCGCAGTCTCGCTGAAGCGCCTGGGGGTGCGAGCCGTCATCGCCCGGTCTTTCGCGCGAATCTTCTGGCGCAATGCCATCAACCTGGGCCTACCTGCGATAACTCTCGCCGCCGCGCACGAGATCATGGCCGGCGACCGGCTGAGCCTCGATCTGCAGGCGGGCGAACTGATCAATGAGACTTCGGGTCGGGTCTATGCGTTCGCCCCCTTCCCCGACCACCTGACGGCGATGATGCGCGATGGAGGGCTGATCGCCCATCTGAAGCGTTCCGCCTCTGAACCCTCGGGAGCCGCATCGTGAGCCTGAAGGCCCGCCTGACAACGCCGGGACCGGCGGTCCACGCACCGGGTGCATTCGACGCTCTGTCGGCCCTGCTGATCCAGCAGGCGGGCTTTGAGGCCATCTACTTGTCCGGCGCGTCTATCGCTTACACCCAACTTGGACGGCCGGACCTTGGGCTGGTTAGCTTCGACCACGTCGCAGATGTGGTGGCCCGCATCTGCGAGCGGGTGGACATTCCCCTGATCGTCGATGCCGATACGGGCTTCGGGAACGCCCTGAACGTGGCGCGTACGGTCAAGGTTTTCGAGCGTAACGGGGCCCGCGCCATTCAGCTGGAGGATCAGACGTTCCCGAAACGCTGCGGACACCTTGCCGGCAAGGGCGTGACCTCGACGAAGGACATGGTCGGCAAGATCCATGCGGCGCTGGATGCCAAGAGATTCGACGAGACCCTGATCATCGCCCGGACCGACGCCATCGCGGTGGAGGGATTCGAACCCGCACTGGAGAGAGCGGTCGCCTATGCAGAGGCGGGCGCGGACGTTGTCTTTGTCGAGGCCCCGCGCGACCAGGAGCAGATGAAGTGCATCGTGACGACGCTCGGCCGCACGCCCGCCATGGCCAATATGGTCGAGGGCGGAAAGACGCCGATACTGACCCGGGACGCCCTGGGAGAGATTGGCTTCAGGCTGGTTATCAGCCCTGGCGCCCTCGTGCGCGCCCTGATCCCTGCGGCGGAGAGCTTCCTGAGGACGCTCGGGACGGAAGGGTCGACCGTCAGCTACAGGGACAGGATGACGGACCTCGCCGGGGTAAACGCCCGAATCGGCCTGGAGGAGATGTTGGCGCTCGGCGACCGCTACGAGCGGGAGCGAGAGGAAGCGGCAGAGTGAACCGCTCCGATCCCAACCTCTACGACCACTGGCCCTATCGCGACCGGCCGAAGATCACCTGGCCGGGCGGCAAGGCCCTGGCCTTCTGGATCGCGCCCAACATCGAATTCTACGAGTTCGACCCGCCGGTGAACCCGGCGCGACCCGGCTGGCCGCGCCCGGCCCCGGATGTGGTTGGCTATTCCCAGAGGGACTGGGGCAATCGGGTCGGGCACTGGCGGCTTCAGGACCTGCTGGACCGGCACGGGCTGAGGGGGTCCGTATCGCTGTCGATCGGGCTGATCGACCACCACCCCGAGATCATCGAAGCAGCCAACGCGCGGGGCTGGGAGTTCTTCAGCCACGGTATCTACAACACCCGCTACTCCTACGGCATGGACGAGGCCCAGGAACGGGCGATTCTGGTCGACTCGATCCGCTCGGTCGAGGCCGCGACGGGCCAGCGCATCCGGGGTTATCTGGCGCCTGCCCTGACGCACACGGCGCGGACCCTTGATCTGCTCGGCGAGCACGACTTCTGGTATTCCTGCGACTTGTTCCAGGATGACCAGCCCCAACCACTGAAGACGAGATCCGGGCGGCTGGTCTCCATGCCCTATTCGCTCGAGGTCAACGACGTCATCGGCTACTCGGTGATGGGCTTGGACCCTTGGCGATATGCCGACATCCTGAAGCGTCATTTCGACCAGCTGCTGGCCGAGGGGCGCGAGAGCGGAACGGTGATGTGCATACCGCTGCACGCTTATCTGGTCAGCCAGCCGCATCGTATCCGGGCCTTCGAGAACGCGCTGGAGCACATAATGGACCACCGCGATGATGTCTGGTTCGCGACGGGGTCGGAGATCGCGGCTCACTACCTGGAGCACTGCTGGGATCAGACGGTGGCGGACATTCAGCGGCGCGGCCTGGCGACAGGCGGATATGGGTTCGACGATGCCGCTGCCTGAGGAGCATCTTATCTATCCACACCGGCGACGGGGCATGGACCAGTCGCTCTACGACTGGCGGCCGGCGACGGCGCGGCCCAGGGGGCGCTGGCCCGGCGACCGCGAGATGGCGATCATGATTGTGATGCCGGTCGAGTGGCACATGCTTGATCCTTCGGGAAAGCCGTTCAAGCATCCCGGCGCCATGCAGACCGCATGGCCGGACCTCCGGCACTACACGACAAGAGACTATGGCCCCCGCGTGGGGGGCTTCCGCCTGCTACGGGCGCTGAAGGAGGCGGGGCTGAAGGCGACTGTCCCGGTGAACGGAATCGCGTTGGAGCGTTACCGGCCGCTGGTCGAGGCGGCGCTGGAGGACGGGCACGAGATCGCAGCTCACGGCTGGTCTACGGATGCGATCCATCATTCGGGTTTGTCCGAGGGCGAAGAGAGGGCGCTGGTGGCGCGCGCACGCGAAGCCTTCGAGCGCGTGGGCCTGAAGCCCCGCACGTGGATGAGCCCGGCACGGCAGCAGTCATTCCGCACCCTGTCGCTGATCGCCGAGGCAGGCTTCGACGTCTGCCTGGACTGGGAGCAGGACGAGGTGCCGGTGGTGATGACCACCGACGCCGGGATGGTTCACGCCGTGCCGTTGATGAACGAGCTTGACGACCGGACGCTGCTGATCGATCGGCGACAGACAGAAGACGCGTGGATCGATCAGGTGCTGGAGGCGGCGACCTATCTGAAGGCCGACGCCGGAACCGAAGACCGGCGGGTGCTGGGCTTTACCCTGACGAGCTACGTCGCGGGCCAGCCGTTCCGGATGAGCGCCGTGCGCCGCATGCTCGCGGGTCTGGCGGAAGTTCGGGCGTGGTCTGCGACGGCGAGCGAGATCGCGGCCGCCTGACGCCTATTCTCCCACCGGGAGATCGGTAAGTACCTGATTCAGTTCGACGTAATGACCGTCGGGATCATAAACCGACGAGAAGCTCACGCGGATCACGCTGGTCCCGTCGTAGCCGGGGTAGGTCACCACATGAGGCGTCTCCCCCACCCGGACGCCCGGCGAGGCGACGGCGCGGGCGAAGACCTCTTCCTGGTTCTCGACGTTGAACACGAGCACGATGTCGCCGGGATTCAGCAAGTTGTCGTCCGGGGCGCGCTTGGGCCGGGGCTGGCGTTCAGGCCTAGTGTATTCCATCAGGCCGAGGATGCCGATGTAGTCGTTGTTGGCGCGCAGGAAGACGAGCCGCAAAGACTGCTCGGCCGACTCGTCGTTCTTGGCGTCTCGCGGCGTACGGATCACGTTGTCATAGATCGGCACGAGACCGATCGCTCGGTAAAAGGCCAGAGATGCCTCGATGTCGCGCACCACCAGGGTGGTGCGCCGCAGGTCCAGCGGAACACGCTGGTCGGCCGACACCCGCTCGGGAGCGGGCGCGGCAATTGCACCGGCGCCACAGGCCGAGGTCGCCACGACCAAAGCCAACATCAGGGCGCGGATCATCGGGCGGTCTCCAGGTGGTTCAGGACATCGGCCGCCGGCAGGACATCGGCGTACTTCAGCAGCAGGTCCGTCAGGTTGGCGTAGTGGTAGCTCTCGTGCTTGTCGGCGACGCATTCGACCGGGACGATCGTCCGGTATCCGCGCGACAGGCTTTCCACGGCCGTGGCGCGAACACAGCCCGAGGTCGAGCCACCGGTGACGATCACCGTGTCGATGCGATGCCAGATCAGGTAGCTCTGCAGCGGCGTCTCGTGAAATGCCGACGGCATGCGCTTGTCGAAGATCAGGTCGACCTCGCAGTCGGGCCGAGCGCGCGGATCAAACGCGTGACGGTCCGAGCCGAACCGGATGTTCTGCAGGCTGTCGGGCGTGTCGCTCCGTGTGCCCCACACGCCCGCGTCACCGCCGTCGGGCTTGTAACAGACGCGGGTCCAGACGACCGGCAGACTTGCGGCGCGAGCAGCTTCGCTGATCCGGTTGATCCAGGCTATCTGGTCCGGGTCAGTCACGTAGGCTGTCTTCGGAAAAAGGTCTGGCCGGGTGTAAGCTTGCTGCACATCGACATTGACAACAGCGGATCGCTGGCCGAAGCCGAAACTCCGGCGCGCCGGGCTCGCCCGCACTTCCTCATAGATCAGTCTAGCGGGCCGGTCGTCGCGGGTCATCGTGGGTTCGAAACGCAGATCGCCCATCATTGCGGCTCCCCGGACTGCAGGCGCCGGATCTCTTGAAGTCCCGTCGGCGGCGCTCGCCAGAGCGGGGCCTCCGTCTCGACGTAGTCGCGCAGCGAGGCGGGCACGTCCTTCCATTGGTCAATGCGCCAAGTAACCAGGTGCATGATCGCCGGCCCACCGCCTGCCCACGCCGGGGCCTCTCCGTACCGGACCCAGGAAAGCTGGTTCGGATTGGAGGCCCCGCCCGGCGCCTGGATGAAGAAATCGTAGTTCTCGAAGGCCTGGTAGCGGCGCTCCCCGCGGGTCGGTATGTCCAGAAAGAGCGGCGCGGTGAACACGTAGGCGTCGCCGATCCGGCGCGCCTGCATCGTATCGCCCGGTCCGATGCGCTGGAGACGCGCGCCTGAGCCTTGTTCCACCATCGTTGTCAGGCGATCACCGACCAGCTCGTAGGTGATGAACTGATAGGGATAAGCCACCGGTTCGACGGCGACTCCGTTCCTCTCCCGCAGGACCTCGTTCGATTCCGCGTCCCGATAGATGTAAATCTTGCGCGAGAACTGCCGCGCCAGCGCCCGGCCGGGATCCGGGCGGTCGGACATCGATGTGTCGAAGCCTTCGACCCGCGCAAGCAGATCGCCCGAAGGATAGGCCCGCAGAGTGCCGACGGAATACCAATAGACCGGCCGCCCCGTCCCGGTGCGAGCATCGACAAACACGTCGAAGCTTTCCCGGTTGAACCCCTGGCTCTTGGCGTCGTCTCCCAAGCCAGCCAGAGTGGCCGCGATGAATGCAAGCAGGGTCAATCGTCGCATTTGTGCGCCTCCAATCCGCAATCAGGGTAACCCCGCTTGTCGGCGGCTTCAAATGATATAAGATTATACCAATAGAACCGGGCTGAGATCCGGGCCCACAACATGAACCCGGAGATCCCTCCATGCGTTTTTCCGTTTTGCTTCTCTCCACCGCCTCCGCCGCCGCCATGTTTGTCGCACTTCCTGCGGCTGCTCAGGATGGGCCGTCCGACCAGGCCGTCACGCGCGTCGATGAAATCATCGTCACTGCCCAGCGCCGGGAGCAGAACATCCAGGACGTGCCGATAGCCGTTACGGCCTTCACGGATACGCAGCTGGAAGTCGCGATCGTAGAGGATACAAGCGATCTCGTGCGAGTGACGCCAAGCCTGACGGGGGGGTTGAACACCGGCACGGGAGGCGCTGTCAGCTACTTCATCCGCGGTCTCGGATCGACCGAACAGGTCGCTACCTTCGATGTGCCTGTCGCGACCTATGTCGATGAAGTCTATGTCGCCCGGCAGATCGCCAACAACATCACCCTGCTGGACGTGGATCAGATCGAGGTCTTGCGCGGGCCGCAAGGCACATTGTTTGGACGCAACACAACAGGCGGCGCAATTTCCATCACGACGCGCAAGCCCAGTCAGGACTTCCGAGCCTCCGTTGAAGGCGCCTTCGGATCATTCGACCGCTATACCTTGCGCGGTGCAATCAGTGGACCGCTGAATGACGCCGTCTCGGCGGGCGCGACGGTACTCCGAATCGGCGATAACGGTTACTCGCGCAGCCTTGTTACCGGACAGGATCTGAACGGCGAGGACACTTGGGGCGTCCGCGCGGCCTTGCGTTTCCAGCCGAACGAGACTTGGGACTGGAACCTGTCCGCCGACTACATCGACCAGGCCAAGACCACCATTGGCGTGAACCCGCTGGATCGCCAGTACACGAGCCGGACGGGATTGAGGCGCGGCGACTGCTCCGACAGCGCGGTGGAGTCGTTCCTGAACCAACGCCTTGGCAACTGTGCCCGCACTCGGGTCACCACCGTGATTTCGAACCTGACCCACGACATGGACTGGGCCAGTGTCACCTGGATCAGCGGCTACATCTCCACCGATCAGATTTTCTCGGTCGACTTCGGCCTTGGCGGCAGCCCGACGCCGTTCGGCGGCTTCGTCATTTCCAATGACGTCGAGACGAGGCAATGGACGCAGGAGCTCAAGCTGGTCGGCGAAACCGGCCGCGTCAACTGGGTCGCGGGCCTCTTCTACCTTGATGAGGACAACTCGACCTATCAGGTCGACACCTTCGCCACGACGCCGACGGCCACCAGCGCCCTGGTGTTGGGCGATCGTCTGCTCAATAACGGGACCCGGTCCTTTGCGGCCTACGCCCAGGGCGACTTCGCGATCACGGACCAGCTCACCCTGACGCTTGGGGGGCGTTACACCGATGAAGACAAGGACGTCCGTTTCGGTGATCGGACCCGAGCAACCTATCCGGCCGGCTTCATCGGCTTCACCGGCGCCGCGACCTCACGGCCGACGACCGCGAACCTGATTGCGGCCGGAATACCGGTGTCGCAGTCCACCTCGAAGTTCACGCCCCGCGTCGCCCTCGCCTACCAAATGAACGATGACGTGATGTTCTTTGCTTCGGCGACCAATGGCTTCAAGTCAGGCGGCTGGAACGCGCGCGGCACAACCGCAATCACCAACTCCGCCTTCGGCCCGGAGGAGGCATGGTCGTACGAACTCGGCATGCGTTCTGACCTTCTTGAGGATACGTTGCGCCTGAACTTGACCCTGTATCGTCTGGAGGTGGAGAACCTGCAGTTGCTTTCGGGTCAACCTCGCCCCGGCGGCGGGATCGACTTCGTGACCCGTAATGCGGGTGGGCTCGAAGCAACCGGCCTTGAGGCCGAGATCACCTGGCGTCCGACAGAAGCGCTGGAAGTCTATGCCACCGGCTCAATCGCTGATCGGCAATACGTCGACATCCCGCTGCGTAACGGCGCAGGTGGCGTCCCGTGTTCAACGACGCCAGAGCCGCTGAACTGTGTGACCACTCGCGACCAGCCGGTCCGTTTCCCGGAGAGTCAGGGCACGCTAGGCGGCCGCTATACCCTGCCCACCACACTGCTCGACGGCGAGTGGTCGCTGAACGGTTCGATCAGCTACTCTGACGAGTACTGGACTTCGACCTACAACGATGCGCGCACCGTGACCGGTGTGCCGTTTGGCGGAACGACAGCCATCACGGCGCCGTTATCCCTGACCGCAGCAACCACGGTCTACAACATCGGCGTGCGCTACGAGAGCAGCGACGGGGCCTGGCAAGCATCGCTGGACTGCTCGAACTGCGGTGAAGAGTATTACGTCACCACCTCGCTGGTGGGCCTGGCCTATCCGAACGATCCGCGTCGGATCACCTTCCGCCTGCGCCGGAATTTCTGACGCCAACAGATTGCGCCGCCGCACGCTTTTGGCTGGCGGCGCCATGGGGGCGGTTCTGAACGCGAACCCTCAGAGGGCGCGAGCACATGGCTCGCGCCCCTCTTCGTTTTTGAACGATGCCCGGGCCAAGATTGAGGCGTGGCGACGGGACTTCGACGAGAGCCGTCCTCACACATCTCTGGGGTTCATGACGCCTGCCGAATTTGCTTCATCGGCCGGGGTTAACCCCGGCCGATGAAGCGCCAGATCTCTCGTTCTGGGCGGATACAAATCCGGGACAGGGTCATTCGTAGCGGATCACAGCCACCCGCAGATCAGGCGTCTTGCGCGGACACCGTCGAGACGCGGCGGCCTGCGCCGCCGCCTTAACCGACCAGCCCTGATAAATCCGCTCAGCCAGAAGGTCTCGACCCGAAGGCGTCAGCCGGGCTTTCTGGTGCACGTTCATCCGAGGAGTTCCGCTGGAAGTGGTGTGTTGCAACTCCAGCTTCGCTCAAGCGCCTCCTCGGGTGAACAACCATCGTAGCAACGACACCTAGGTCGCCTTGCGAGTCCATCGACGCCACCGATGAAGATGGCCCGCCGGCAAACCTTTCCGACCGGGCCCGGCTGTCGCATCAAGTTCAGCAAGACTTGCCGCACCCCGGCTGGTATCTCGTCGGGGAACCCCGGCCAGAGATCAGAATTCGGGATGAGGAAATGCTGCTTAAAGGTCTGAAAGTCATCGAATTCGCCTCCTATATCGCAGCGCCGGGCGCCGCTGGCGTCCTCGGCGACTGGGGGGCGGACGTCATCAAGGTCGAACGCCCCGAAGGCGACCCCATGCGTCACGTTTTCGCCGACACCAAGAACGCCGTCGCCGGAAACCCGACCTTCGCCGTCGACAACCGCGGCAAGCGCGCCATTGTCCTGGACATCTCACGTCCCGAAGGCCGGGACGCCCTCGCCCGTCTGGCGGCCACGGCGGATGTGTTCCTGACCAATGTCCGTCCCGCCGCCCTGAAGCGCGCCGGTCTCGATGAGGCGGCTCTGCGCCGGGACAACCCCCGTCTGGTCTACGCCATGGTCACCGGCTACGGTCTCGAAGGCCCCGACGCCCACCTGCCCGGCTTTGACGTCACCGCCTTCTGGGCCCGCTCCGGAGTCGCTCGGATGCATGCCCCCAAGGGGACGGACCCCTTCATCCTGCGCACCGGGGTCGGCGATCACACCACCTCGATGGCCACTGTTTCCGCCATACTGGCCGCCCTCTATGAGCGCGAGCAGACCGGCCGGGGCCGGCTGGTGCAGACCTCGCTTCTGGCCACCGGGGTCTACACCGTCTCTTCCGACATGGCTGTTCAGCTCGCTTTCGGGCGTCTGGCCTCCAACCGGCCGCGCACGGATCCCTTCGATCCCCTCGCCAACTTCTATCGCAGTTCCGACGACCACTGGTTCGTGCTCAACCCCCGTGGGGGTGGCGCGGACTGGAAGGCGCTCACCCGCGCCTGCGGTCGCCCTGACCTCGCCGATGATGAGCGCTTCGCCAACGGCCGCTCCCGGCGCATGAACAGCGCGGCCCTGGTCCGGGAGCTTGAGGCCGCCTTCGCTGCGTTCGATTTTCAGGAGGTGCGGGCGCGGCTGGACGGCGAGGACCTCGTCTGGGCGCCGGTCCAGACGCCCGCCGAGGTCGCAGCGGACCCGCAGGTGGCCGCCGCAGGCGGCTGGGTCGAGGTCGAGGATGGCGCGGGAGGTCACTTCCGGTCCCCGGCGGCGCCCGCCCGGTTCCCCGGGGCCGACCAGCCGGTCCGCCCGCCCCCGCCGGGGCTGGGCCAGCACACCCGCGAAGTCCTCTCCGAGCTGGGATACTCCGAAAGCGAGATCGAGGCCCTCTACGCCAGCGGCGCCGCCGCCTGAGGCGCCGGGCTAGCCGAGGAGGGGCTCATCCCCCCTGCGACCGGCGGCGGAGTCCCTCCCCGCGGACGCCTCGGACAGGATTCTCAGCATCTCCGTCGAGAACATCGAGCCGCCCAGCCGCGCCCCGGGGGTCGAACCGTCTCCGCCGCGGTCTCCGCCGAGAATGAGGGACATCAGCACCTCCTGCTCGCGCTGTATATCCTGGGACCGGCTGTTGCCTGCGTACTGGATGAAGCCGGACGGTTCGGGCGCGGAAGGCGGGCTCGCCGGCGCAGAGCCGCCCGTCCGGCTGAGGTTGGCGTAGAGCTCCTGCACGGTCGCCGCACGCCCTTCCTTGTAGAAGATGGTCGGATTGGCCCGCGCCGCTTCCGGAAAGAGATTCGCGGCCGGCGCCGCGCCCTGCTTCTCGAGGGCCTCGATGAGTCGGGCGGATCCCAGGACACCGAGGAAGTGGGCCATGTAAAGCTCCCCCAGGGTCGGATCGCGACCGATCCGGCCCCTCAGGTAGGCGGCGTTCTGCGAGGTGAACTCGGCCGCCATGACCGAGGCGGCGTTGGGGTCTAACCGCAGGTCCAGTATGGCCTGCCGCGCCCCGCCCGGCACCGTATAGCGACCGTCTGGGTTCCGGCGAATCTGGTCGGCGTAGGCCCCGTAGCCGTGCCGTTCGCCGAACTGCTTCATGGTGGCCAGCCAGGTCTGCTCGGTGAACTGAAACAAGCCGGCGGCGGTGGAGGTCGATGCCCGGGCGGAGGGGTTAAAGCTGCTCTCCCGCTGGGCGGTCTTCATCAGATAGCCATAGTCCACCCCGGTCGCAGCGCTCGCACGCTGGATCACAGAATGGACGGCGGACCTGATTCCACTGATCGACATGGCCCCAGCCTGTCTGGGTATGGTAAACGAACGCTTAACCATACCCGTTTAGACGGGTTACTGAAACGTTAATATCAGTAGCTCTTGGGGAGGTCCAGAACCTGCTCGGCGATGAAGTTGCAGATCATTTCCCGGCTGACGGGGGCGATCCGGGCGATCATCGCCTCCCGGAAATAGCGCTCCACATGGTACTCCCTGGCGTAGCCCATGCCGCCATGGGTCAGGACCGCCGTCTCGCACGCGGCGAAACCCGCCTCCCCGCCCAGGTACTTGGCCGCGTTCGCCTCCGCGCCGCAGGGCTTTCCGGCATCGAACAGGGCGGCGGCGCGGAAGGCCATGAGGCTCGCCGCCTCCAGCCCCATCCAGGCCCGCGCCAGCGGATGGGCGACCCCCTGGTTCTGACCGATGGGCCGGCCGAACACCCGCCGCTCCCGCGCATAGGCCGCCGCCCGCGCCAGCGCTGCGCGCCCCAGGCCCACGGCTTCGACGCCGATCAGCACGCGCTCGGGATTGAGGCCCGCCAGCAGGTAGGCGAACCCCTTGCCCTCCTCCCCCACCAGGTCCTCGGCCGGAACCTCGAGGTTGTCGATGAAGACGCTGTTCGACTCGATGGCCCTGCGGCCCATCTTGGGGATGACCGTGGCCGTGATGCGGCTGCGGTCAAAGTCCGTATAGAACAGGCTGAGGCCCTCGGTCGGCTTCCTCACGGCCTCCCGAGGCGTGGTCCGGGCGATGATCAGGATCTTGTTCGCCCGCTGGGCCATGGTGGTCCAGACCTTGCGCCCGTTGATCACCCACCCGTTCCCCCGCCGCTCGGCGCGGGTCGTCAGGCTCGCCGTGTCCAGGCCGGAGTCCGGCTCGGTGACCGCAAAGCACATCCGGTCGCGGCCATCGATCAGCCGCGGAATGGCGCTCGCCTTCTGGGCGTCCGATCCGAACTTGACGATCGGCATGGGCCCGAAAATGTTCAGGTGCACCGCGCTGGCGCCTGAGAAACCCGCCCCGGACTCCGCCACCGTCTGCATGATCAGGGCGGCCTCGGTCAGGCCCAGGCCGGCGCCGCCCAGGGCTTCCGGCATGGCCGCGCCCAGCCAGCCTCCGGACGCCATGGCGGACACGAAGGCCTCGGGAAAATCGCCGGTCTCGTCGACCTGGCGCCAGTAGTCGGCGTCAAACCCTGCGCACAGACGGCGAACGCCCTCCCGCAGCTCCAGTTGCGCCTCTGTGAAGTCGAAACCCGTCATCGGCCGCCGCTCTCCGCCCTCACCCGAACCGGGCGGGATCGAGTCGCACCGCCCAGGCTCCGGCATCCTCGCCGGTCACCGCGGCGGTGACAATCCGGGCGACCAGCGGCGCCAGGAGCCATCCGTTCCGGCGGGCGCCGACGGCCAGGAACACCCCGGGCTGCGAGGCGAACCCGGCCAGGGGCAGACCGTCCGCTGAGGCCGCCCGCACGCCCGCGCGCGCACTCCAGGCCTCCGGGGGCGCGTCGGGCAGGAGGGCCCCGACCGCGGCCCGCAACCCCGCCTGCGCCCCGGCGTCCGCCGTCAGGTCGCGCCGTCCGGGCTCCATGGTGGCCCCGGCCAGGACGCCGCCCTCCGATCCCAGGAGATAGGCGCCCTCGGTCCGGATCACCCGGGCGGGCGGCGCAAGGTCGCCCCGCCAGAGGATCTGCCCCTTGATCGGGGCCAACCCCTGCAGCTCGGACGCCGCCGCCTCCAGGGCGGGGTCTGCGCCGGTGGCCAGGACGATCGGGCCGCTCTCCCCTCGCAGGTCCTCCGGCGCCAGCCGGCGACGCTCGAGGGTTCCGCCAAGCTCGGCCAGCCGCGCCGCCATGGCGGCCAGGGCGACCCGGGGCTCGATCCGCCAGTCCTCGGGGGTCAGGAGACCCCCGGCGTATCGGGGGTTCAGTCCCGGAAGCCAGGCCTCCATCTCCGAACGCCCCGCCCGGCCGATCCGGAGCCCCCGGGCCCGGAACCCCGCCTCCAGCCGGTCCGTCCAGTCCGCCCCGCCCGTCGCCGCCGTCCCGCTCCGGTCGAGGGTCAGGCCCAGCCGCGCCGCCAGTTCGGGCCAGAGGTCGCGGGCGGCCAGGAAGAGGTCGAGGGCATCATGGATGGGCGGGTCCAGCAGGGTCTCGAAGGCCGGCGCCAGCATGCCCGCCGCCACGCCCGAGGCCGTCCGGCCCGGCTCCGCATCCGCCACGACCCGCACCTTCAGCCCGGCCTCCGCCAGAGACAGGGCCGTCGCCAGGCCGAATACGCCGGCGCCGACCACCAACACGGAATCTGCCCCCGGACCGGTCATGCCCTCAGGCGCCGGATTCCGGCGGGGAAATCAAGGGCGGGGCGCAGGGGGCGGCGGAAAGCGCACCTCGGCTATCCGGGCCCGGAAGAACGGGAAGTAGGCTTCCGTGCCGAACATCGATCCGGCCTCCACCGCAAAGGGCACGCGAAATCCCTGCACGTCCCGGAAGTCCGAGAGGACGCCGCCGAAGGGCTGCAGCCGGTAGCGCCGTTCGGGATTGGCGTCGCTCCAGCGCTGGAAATGGACGGTGATCGGCCGCCCGTCGGGGGCCACCTCGATATCCACCGCCTGGGACAGCGGCCCGCGGGTGACCGTCACCCGCGCCGTATCGGGGCCCGGGGCCTCCCAGGTCACGCCGGGGCCCGGCAGCAGGGCGGCGGGGGTCCAGAAGACGGCCTCGGCCACATAGCGGCCGAAGGCGGCGCGGGTATGGTCGGCGTTCCCGCCCAGCCGGGCCACGGGAAAGAGGCCGAAGATCCGGAACCGGGTCCAGCCGCGGGCGGGCGAGCCGAAGTCGGACCCGGACACCCCGTTCGGCAGGCGGAGCGTCCACAGAAAGCCCTCCGGCGCGGCGAGGATCTGGCGGGCGTCCATCGGCTGGTAGACGGGCCTGTCCGGCGGACCGAGGCTGAACTCGCCCCCCATGTGAAGCTCGGCCACGGTCAGCAGGGGCGCGCCCGGCGCAATGGCGAACCGCAGAAAGCGGCGGGCGGGCTCGGGCAGGCCCGCAACGCTCTGCGGATCAAAGACGGCGGGCCGGACCGGCTGCAGGGCGGCGAGCCTGCGCCACTGGGCGCGGTCGTCCCGCGCATCAAGGACGCGCAGCGCCGCCAGCCCCAGCAGGGCGAGGGCGAAGACGCCCGGGAGAAGCCAAAGGAAGATCATGCCCGGCGGCGCCTCAAAGAAGGTGGCGGGTCAGGGCCCGGATCGCCGGCCTGGTCCCCCGGGCCGCGTCCGACGCGCCGACCTCCATCTCGAAGCGGCAATGAACCCCCGTCGGCGTCACGACCCGAAGATCATCGGGGTCCGTCGAGGAAAGCATGCGGTGCCGATGAAAGCGATGTCCATACTCACGCGGCGGCAATCCGGCGGCGATGAAGGCGGCGATCGCTTCCGCGCCCCGGATCTCGCCGGTGGCCGGGCCGGGGGCCCAGACGCCGTCAGGATGAAAGAGGCTCGCCGCTCCGGCGCCGTCGCGCATGTCCACCCGGTCCAGGAAGCGCATCAGGAGGGATCTCCTGGTGTCCCTGGCGGCGGACTGGGTGTGCAGCCATTCCCGGGCGGCGGGCGACCCGGGCTCGATAAGCTCGTCGGCGTAAAGTTTCTGAACGTCCGGGTTCTCATGCGAACGACGTCTCGGCGCTGCGGCGTCGATCGCATAGGTCGCCTGACTGCGCTTCTGCAGGACCTGAGGATCCAGCGACTTGGGTTCGCCCCCTCCCCCCAGACAACCGCCGACGCACGCCATCACCTCGATGGCGATGTACTCCGACCGCCAGGCCTCGGTCTCCAGAAATCGCTGGGCGGCGGCGATCCCGTTGCAGACGGCGACAGCGCCGAGGCCCTCCACCCGGGCGGTCTTCACCCCCTCGCTGACGCCGCGCAGCGAACGCCATTCCAGCGGCAGCGCCTCTTCGGCGTCCCGCAAGTGCGCCGCCGTCCGCAACATGGCTTCCATCACGCCGCCGGATGCGGCGAAGATCTGGCCGGCTCCCGTACTCTCGCCGAGGGGGCTGTCGAACACCCCGTCGTCTGCGAGCGCGCCAAAGGCGATGCCGCGGGTCCTGATCATCCTCGCCAGTTCCCGCGTCGTCAGCACGTGGTCGACGTCACCCGACATGCCGGGCCGGCGGGCCTCGTCCTTTTTCGCCGTGCACGGCATGACGGAGACCACATAGGGCTCCGTCCTTCCTTCTGCGAAAGCTGGCCCCAGGGATCGCGCAAATCCGCCCCGTTTGGTCACGGCGCCGTGCATCTGCTGTGGAGATTTCGTCGTGCTCAGATGCGGCAACAGGTCCGGCCGATTGATCTCGACCCAGTTCACCCAGCCCGGGCAGCATGACGTGAAGAGCGGAATCCTGTCGCCGTCCGCAAGCCGGCCGAGGAGTTCGAAAGCTTCCTCGACGATCGTCAGATCGGCGCCGAAGTTGGTGTCGAAGACGTAATCGAAGCCGAGGCTTCTCAACGCATTGATCAACCTTCCCGTACTCACGGCGCCGGGCGCCATGCCGAACTCTTCACTGATGGCGATGCGCGTCGCCGGCGCGACCTGAACCACCGATACGCGCCGCCGCGTCTCAAGGGTCTTCAGCACATCGCGCCAGTGCGGCGCTTCGATCAGGGCGCCGACGGGGCAGACGACGGTGCACTGGCCGCAGGAAATGCAGCGGGTGTTCTCGAGCGGCTCATCGAAGACCGTGACCGGCAGACGATCGCCGCCCCGTTCCGCAAAGCCGATGACAAACTGCTGCTGGCCGGACTCTCCGCAGGCTTCGGCGCACAGTCCGCATTCAATGCATTTCGAGAGATCCCGCCAGATGCTCGGCGAAGTGTGGTCGGTCAGCACATGCTCCGGGTGCGACGGGGATCCGACCGGGATCTCGCCCCAGCGCTCCTCCCACTGGTTTTCGTTCACCAGCCGCTGAAGCTGGCACGAACCGTTCACCTCGCAGCGCATGCAGTCGTTCGGGTGACGCGCCAGCAGCCATTCGGTGTTCGCCTTGCGGAAGGCGTTCAGGGACGCGGACTCCGTCTCAACCCTGTCGCCGTCCTTCGCAAGCGTGCTGCAGGCGGGTTGAGGGTTGGCCCCGCCCGCCACCTCCACCAGGCAGGATCGGCAGACGGAATGCGAGGGCAGTCGGGGATGATGGCACAGTGTGGGCACATGCACGCCCGCAGCCCTTGTCGCCTCAAGCAGGGTTGCGCCGTCGGCAAGTTCGATGGACCGACCGTTCACCGTCAGCGTGATCATGCCGCGACATCCATAGGCGCTCTTGTCACCCGGAACCCTCTCGCCCGGACGCGGGCCCGGCGCCAGTTCCGGATGAATCCCTAGGGGTGAACGCCCCGGGGCTTCAGCGCCTGCTTCAGGTTGCGAGGGTCCCGGAGCCGCCTCCCGAACGCCTCTGATCTCAAGCGGGGCGTGAAACGATCTTTCGAAGCGCCGCCTCAACCTCGCCGTCGGCGGTGGGCGGGAATGCGGTGCGCCAACCGATATGGCCGTCCGGTCTGACGAGCACGGCGCCGGCTTCGCCCATGCGGTAGAGATCTTCGAATCGCGGGTTGGACTGAAGTCCCGGGGAACCCATCCGGTATCGATACACTCGCAGCCCCAGAACCCGCTCGGCTGCGGCCGCCTGTTCCATCCAAGCCTCCCCGCCGCGCGCCGCCAGCAAGGTGAACCCTGGGCCGAACAGGTCCAACGTGGAAAATTGGGCTTCCGGTCGCCCGATCCAGACATGCGGAGCCCGCGCACCCGGCGTGGCGGACTGAGTGTAGTCGGAGTAACTGTCCTCGACGTCTGGCGGCTCGCTTCCGTCGGCGATCACGGCCGACGAGACATAGACGGCGCCGAACTCGACCCCCAGGTGATTACCATATCGGCGAGAGGCGCTCGCGACTTCGGCAGGGTCGAGGCCGCTGTCCCGGCCCGAACGCGCTGCAGCGTGAACCTTGGCGACGTTGGCGGAATTCGTCAGGGACTGGGCGGCGATCTGCTGAGAGAGACGACGGCGCTCGTCCTGGTAGGTGCCCAGCAAGGGCCAGCCGGCAAGCGCCTTCACACACAGGGCGAGCTTCCACATGACGTTGTGCATGCCCTGCAGCCCGGTGTTTACGCCCAGGCCTCCGGTGGGCGGAAACTGATGTGCGGCGTCGCCGCACATCACCACCCGACCGACAACCAGCTGATCGGCGACCGTGGCGTTCATCTTCCACAGGCCGAGCGAGACGACATCGACTTCAAGATCCTCCACGCCGACGGCCGCGCGCACCCACTCGCGGGCGCGGTCCTTTGTGAACGCTTCCAAAGACCAATCCTCAGGGCGAACGCCTATCTGGCAGAGCCACCGACCGGCGCCGTCCAGCGGCTGGAGCACACCTTGGGCGCGGGGGTTGGAGACGAACATCAGGACACTCTTCCTGTCCGCGATCAAGGGCTCGATCTCGGCTCGAAAGTAGCAGTTGACGACGTGCGAGAGCCCCCGAGGTCCCTCCATATCTAATCCCAGCTCACTCCGGATCAGGCTGCCCGCGCCATCCGCCGCCACGAGGGCCGATCCATTGATCTGTTCGACCCGGCGGTTGGCGAGATCCAGGACTTCCAGCGTTACGCTGCTGTCTGCCGGGTGCCCGCCCTGAACCAGACGTGTCGCCTCGTGGCGAAAACGGAACTCGATCAATCCCGTCGCTCGTGCGGCGTCCAGCAGGATCTCCTCGAGGAGTTCCTGCGACGACATGATGGGCAGGGCGGGGCTGATGTCCGCCCCAGGCCCCTCGAAACCCTTGGTCTCGATCAGCCCGTACTCCTCGCCCGTCGCGGACGTCAGAAACCGTATGGGGCTCTTCCACCCTTCCGGAGTATCGATGCTGCGTAACCGCCTGTAGACGGCCTCGCCCCAGCCGCGGGCGATCTCCATGGTGCGCGTATTGATGTTGCGCGTCTTGGGATGCCAGGACGTCGTTTCACGCTTTTCCACCACGAGGCTCGGCACGCCGAAACGCGCCAGCTCAAGAGCGGCGCCCAATCCCACCGGTCCGGCGCCGAGGATCAAGATGCGTTCAAGTCTAGTCATGTCGAGGAACCGCTGAATCCAGGTATTTGGCGCGATATCCGAGCGCTCTGAGCGTCAGGCGCACATGTCTCCGGGTGTTTGCGGTCACCGGCGCCGACGGCGCGGCCGGCGAGGCCTGCAGGTCCGAGAGGCCGTGAACGGCGGTCCATGCGAAATACTGGTCTTCGGGCGTCGCAGTCTCGATCAGGCCATGCGCATGAAGCTCGGCGAGCGCCTTGCCCAGCCATTGATAGGTGGTGGGCCGCTCAGGCCTGGGCGCCTCAGGATCGCGACCATAAGGGCCGAACATCAGCCTCCAGAGACCGTAGTGGGTGCTGGCGAATGTCACGTAGGCTATGGCGAGCGCCTCGAACCTCGCCACCGCATCGGCCCCGCTCGTCGCCGTTGAATCGAAGGGTAGCGCCGCAGCGAACCGCTCAGCGAGAAGGTCGAAGCCCGCCTGGGCGACGGCGCGAAGGATGGCGTCCCGATCCTCGAAGTGCCGGTAGATCGCGCCCGGCGAGACGCCCAGCTGGCGTGAGAGGTCGCGCATGGACAGACCTTCGATCGCACCCAGGCGCGCTTCGGCCAACGCATGCCGGATCACCTCCTCGCGCAGGCGACCATGATGCAGGGGTTTCGTGTCGGCGGACTGGGTCATGTCGCCAGGGTGTAATCAGTGTTTACATCGATCGCAAGGGGCGGTATGTAAACAGTGATTACAGCGGAGAACCCCGTGACCAAAAGGAACGCAAGAGCCCCTTACGCGTCGGGCGAAGACCGGATGATTTCGACCTCTCTCGGCGAAATCGCCGTGCGGGTCGTGGGTGACGGACCGCAGAAGGTTGTGCTCTGGCCGGCGATCTTCACCGACCATAATATCTATGACCGGCTCGTGGACGGTCTGGCGTCGGCGGCGACCTTTGTCCTGATTGACGGCCCTGGGCACGGGCGCAGCCCGGGTGTGGCCCGGGAGTTCACCCTGGGCGAAACGGCCGCGGCGATGCTGTCGGTCATGGATGCGCTCGGGATCGACAGGGCCACGGTGGGCGGCGTTTCCTGGGGCGGCATGGTGGCGGCTGAGGCGACCCTCAAGGCGCCGGAACGTGTTGAACGACTGATCCTTATGAACACCCCCATGGATATCTGTGGCGCGCATCCGAAATTCGGTGACCGGCTCGTCGCACTCGGCGCCCGGTGGATGCTGAACCGCGAGGTGTTCCGCAACGGCGTCGCGAGAAGCTTCTTCAGACCCGAGTCGCTTTCTCGTGATCCGGACGCCTCCAGGTCCTTTCATGCGATGCTCAGCAGAGCGGATCCGGTCCGATTGTCGGCCGCCGTGCGGTCCGTCATCCTGCGGGGGCAGCCTCTGCGTCCGCGCTTGTCCGCAATCACTGCCCCCACACTGGTGATCTCCGGGATCAACGATGGCCTTTATCCGCTTGAAGGGCAGGCGTCGGCGGCGCTGAGGCTGCAAGACGGCCGCTTCGCCCCCGTCGAGGGTTGTCACATCTCGCCGATCGATGCGCCAGAGGAGGTCAAGAGCCTGATCAAAGCCTTTCTGACCGAGGAGTCCTACAGATGACGATCTTGGTGCTGGGAGCCACCGGTCAACAGGGCGGCGTCGTCGCGCGCGCCCTTTTGGCCCGAGGCCGAACCGTTCGAGCCCTCACCCGTCGACCGGATGGCGCGGCCGCTCAGGAACTCTCGGCGATCGGGGCCGAGGTCGTCGGGGGCGACCTCGATCAGCCCGGGACGCTGGACGCCGCCTTTGCCGGCGCGACCGGCGTCTTCTCTGTCCAGGACTACTATGCCCCAGGTGTGGGGCTTGCGGGAGAGATCCGCCAAGGCCGCGCTGTGATCGCCGCCGCCAAGCGCGCGGGGGTGCGTCATATCGTTCAATCAACCATGGGCGATGGCTTCGACATCGGCGGACCGCCTCACTTCCTTTCGAAGGCTGTGCTGGAACAGGAGGTTCGCCGAAGCGGACTCGAATGGACGCTGCTCGGCACCGTCTGGTTCCTGGACAATCTCTTGAACCCGGCAATGCAGCCGCACCTGATGTTTCCAGTACTCTCCGGCAGCCTGCGGGATACGACCCGCTTCCAGATGTTGGCCCTGGAGGATCTGGGGTGGATCGCGGCGGAAGCGCTGGCCAATCCGGCGCATTGGGCCGGACGCAAGATCAATCTCGCCGGCGACACGCTGACCGTGCCCCAGATGAAGGCGGTCTATCGTCAGGTCCTGGGACGAAATCCAAAGTCTTGGCGTCTTCCCGCCTTCCTGTTTCGCCGACTTGTCCCGGAGTTTGCGGAGCAGCTGAGGTGGCACAACGATGTGGGGTTCGCCTTCGACGAGGGTCCGTTCCGCAAGGTCAAACCCGACGCCATGGGCTTTCGCCGCTTCCTTGAGAAACATCCGATCCGAGACATGTAGGCGCGCAGGATCACGGCCAGGACTTGACACTGTCATTTCAAAATGACCCGCGCCGATTGGGTCGTTGAAAAGGGAGGCACGCAGATGGAGCTGAAAGAGTTGGTCGCCAGTGACGGGGGCTGGATCAACCCGCGTATCTTTTCCGACGAAGAGCTCTATCGGGCTGAACAACGTGCGGTTTTCGGACATTCCTGGCTGTTCGTCGGTCACCTCAGTCAGCTCCCGGAGCCTGGATCTTTCCTGCGGGTCTGGATGGGTGAGGAGTCGGTCCTGGTCACCCGAGACCGGTCGGGCGCCTTGCGGGCTCACCTCAATGCCTGTCGCCATCGAGGTTTCCAGGTCTGCCAGGAAGATCGGGGCCACGCGAGCAGGTTTCAGTGCCGCTATCACGGCTGGGTTTATGGATCTGACGGCGCACTGATCGGCGTACCGGGCGAGGACACCATCTATTATGGCGAAGTCGACAAGAAGGCCTGGGGTCTCATCCCTGTGCGCGTCGAGGTCTATAAGGGCCTGATCTTCGGGTGCTTCGACAACGACGCCCCGGCGCTGGTCGAATGGCTGGGCGATATGGCCTGGTATCTCGATATCCTCCTGGATCGCCGCGAAGGCGGAACCGAGCTGCTCGGCCCGCACCGTTGGAGGATCAAGGCGAACTGGAAGGTGGTGGCCGAAAATCACTGTGGGGACGAGTACCACATCGGATTCGCCCACGGCTCCAACTTCCCGCCGGATCTCGGCGCCAACCGCGCAACGCCCCTGCCCCTGGCCCGCGAGATCCGACCGGGGCTCGGCCATGGCCTTGGGGCCAACATCTATCCCGATGAACTGGCGCCCGAAGACTGGCTGGGCGCCGCGATGCCGCCCTATCCGGCCCATGTCTTCGACTATCTGCGCGCCAGCTTCGATGAGGCGGAGAAGAGGCTGGGTCGCCATCGAGCGCGAATAAGTCTCATACACGGAGCCGTCTGGCCAAACCTCGGGATGGTGCCGGTGTTCAGCACCCTCCGGGCGATCCATCCCCGGGGCGTCAATGAGGTCGAGATGTGGTCCTATTGCCTCGTCGACCGGGATGCACCGCCGGACGTGAAGGCCTGGATGGTCTCGCGCTCGACCACGACCTTTGGGCCCGGCGGAAGCTTCGAGCAGGACGACGCCAACAACTGGTCCGCCGTCACCCGCTCCAGCTTCGGCCTCCAGGCAAGGAAGGGCCGGTTGAATCTGCAGATGGGACTCGGCCACGAAGAGCGGTCCGACCGTCTGCCGGGCGAGCTCGGCCTGACAGCCAGCGAGATTAATCAGCGCGGCTTCTATCGTCGTTGGCGTCAAGAGCTGGAGGCCGCGACGTGACCGAGGCCGAAGTGCTTCGCCAGGCTCGTATCGAGCAATGGCTCTATCGGGAGGCTCGGCTGCTCGATGAGCGGCGTTGGGACCTCTGGCTCGACCTGATGGATGAGCAGATCCGCTACGTGGTGCCGGACAGGACTTGGCGGCTGCAGAGCGATGTCCGCGACTTCGCCACCTGGTCGGTCGACGCTGAACTCTCGCCGCCCTGGGGAGCGCCCCTGATCGACGAGGATCTCGCGGCCCTTCGCCAGCGTGTCGCCCGGTTCCAGAGCCGAATGGGCTGGTCGGAGATGCCCGCGTCGATGACCCGCCGGATCGTCTCCAATGTGATGATCGACGCCGTTCAAGGGTCGCTGCTTTCGGTGGTCAGCAACCTGTTCCTGTCCAAGGTCCGACCGGACGAGGTCGCCCTGTTCACAGCCCAGCGTCGAGACCAGCTCATTGATCTCGACGGAGATGGCCTGCGCCTGCGATCAAGGACCGTCGTCCTGGATGCCGTCGTGCTCCCTTCAGAGAACCTGTCACTCCTGTTCTGATCCGCTTGACCTTTGGGAGAGCCGCGCAGCCAGCTCAGCCTCGTCGTTCAGGAACCAGACGTGATCGCCGCGATTGCACTCCCGCACCCAGTCGCGCAGGGCGGAGGATGTCGCCAGGGCGGGCCCGATGTCGCCCAGGATCGCCAATCCAATCCGATAGTTGACGCACTTCTGGGCGAATTCGCCGGCCTGACCGGTCGACAGGACGAGAAATCCGGGCGGCAGGCCTGCGGCCTTCAGCGCGACCCAGCGCGCTCCAGCCTCGAGGGCGGCGCCAATCAGGTCGGAGGCCTCGCCCCGGCCGGGAATCCGGTCCAGGACCAGGACCGCAGGGTCGGGCCTATCCGTCGGCGGCGGGGTCATGCCGGCCTTTTCGCCCGGCGAACCTTTCTGGAAAGTTAGCCTCACGCAGTTTTGACTCACCGGTACGGGCTGGAGGCCGCAGGACATTCGGCGTAGGAGAAGCCATGCCCGTGATCGACCTCGGCGACCTCCTGGCGGAACGCACCCGGACCACCCCCCTGACGGGTGTGGATGCGGGTGAGAAGACCCTGGGAGTCGCCTTCAGCGACGCTCTGAGGACGCTCGCCACCCCCCATTCGGTCATCCGCCGGACGAAGTTCACCGACGATGCAAAGGCCCTCTTCCGGCTGATGGACGAACGCGGTTCCGACATCCTGGTGATCGGCCTGCCCCTCAACATGGACGGGTCGGAGGGGCCCCGCTGCCAGTCCTGCCGGGCCCTGGGCCGGAACCTCCTGCGCCTGCGCCCGGACCTGCGCATTGTCTTCCAGGACGAGCGCCTGTCCACCGCCGCCGTGGAACGGACCCTGATCGGCGAGGCGGACCTGTCGCGGAGCAAGCGCAGCCAGGTCGTGGACCGCGCGGCGGCGGCCTGGATCCTCGACGCGGCGCTCGACCGGCTGCGAACCCTGGGCGGCGGCTGAGCCTTTTCCTTGGCTTGGACCGGAAACCCCCCTAAGACGGCGCTTTGATGAGCCGCGACGCGCAAGGTCTGACCGAGGTCCTGGAACGGACCTTTCCCTTTCCCCGGCGGCATTTTCTCTCCGTCCTGGACCTGAACCCCGTCGAGGTGGCCCGCCTACTGGACCTTGCCGAGGGCTTCGTCGCCCTGAACCGGCAGGTCTCGAAGAACCTGGACCTCCTGAAGGGCCGGACCCTCATCAACCTGTTCTTCGAGAACTCCACCCGGACCCAGAGCTCCTTCGAGCTGGCGGCCAAGCGGCTGGGCGCCGACACGATCAATATGAGCCCCGGCGGCTCCTCCATCGCCAAGGGCGAAACCCTGATCGATACGGCGGTGACGCTGAACGCCATGCGGCCGGACATCCTGGTGATCCGCCACGCCGCCTCGGGCGCGGCCTCCCTCCTGGCGCAGAAGGTCTCCTGCTCGGTGATCAACGCCGGCGACGGCCAGCATGAGCATCCGACCCAGGCCCTGCTGGACGCCCTTTCCATGCGCCGGGCCTTCGGGCGGATCGCGGGCCTGAGGGTCGCCATCTGCGGCGACATCCTGCATTCCCGGGTCGCCCGCTCGAATGTCGGCCTCCTGCAGATGATGGGCGCCGAGGTGCGGCTGGTGGGTCCGCCCACCCTGATCCCGGCCCGGGCCGAGCGCTGGGGCGTGCAGGTCTTCAACGACCTGCGCGAAGGCATCGCCGGCTGCGACGTGGTGATGATGCTGCGCCTGCAGCTGGAGCGGATGGACGGCGCCTTCGCCCCCTCCCCGCGGGAGTATTTCCGCTTCTGGGGCCTGGACCGCGAGAAGCTGGGCGCCGCCGCCGACCATGTGCGGGTCATGCACCCCGGACCGATGAACCGGGGCGTGGAGATCGATTCCGACGTCGCCGACGATCTGACCGTCTCGCTCATCCAGGACCAGGTGGAGATGGGCGTCGCGGCCCGGATGGCCATCCTCGCCGCCCTCGCCGCCCGTCTGGAGAACGGCTGATGCGCGCCGTCTGCGTCTTCTGCGGCTCCAGCCCGGGCTTCCGCCCCGTCTATGCCGAGGCGGCGGCGCGGACCGGCCGGCTTCTGGCGGAGCAGGGTCTGGCCATGGTCTTCGGCGGCTCGAAGGTCGGCCTGATGGGCGCCGCAGCCGACGCCGCCCTGGCCGCCGGCGGCGAGGTGTTCGGCGTCCTGCCCCGGGCCCTGGCCCGCAAGGAGCTGGAGCACACGGGCCTGACCCGACTGGAGATCGTCGAGACCATGCACCAGCGCAAGGCGCGCATGGCGGAGCTCTCCGACGCCTTCATCGCCCTGCCCGGCGGCGCCGGGACCCTGGAGGAGGTCTTCGAGATCTGGACCTGGGGCCAGCTGGCGATCCACGCCAAGCCGGCGGCCTTCCTGAATGTCGAGGGCTATTACGATCCCCTGCGCCGCTTCCTTGATCACTCCGTCGAGGAGGGTTTCGTACGCGAGGCCCACCGAGACATGCTGGTCTTCGGCGAGGACCCGGTGCAACTGCTGGAACACCTGGCCGGATATGTCGCGCCGGCCCAGGAGAAGTGGCTCGAAAGGTTCCAGCTGTGAGCGCCGCCGCCCACCGCCCCCTGGCCATCCTGAATGCGCGGATTCTCGACCCTGCGTCCGGCCTCGACGCCCGCGGGGCGCTCTTCGTCCGGGACGGAATCGTTGAGGGCGTCGTCGCCGGGTCCGATCCGGATGCAGTCAGCCCGGACCATGAGGTCATCGACGCCGGAGGGTCGCTGCTGATCCCGGGCCTGGTCGACCTGCGCGCCAAGACCGGCGAGCCCGGTTTCGAGACCCGCGAGACCCTGCGCTCGGCCTCCGAGGCGGCGGCGGCGGGCGGCGTGACGACCTTCGTGGTCCAGCCCGACACCGACCCGGTGATCGACGAGGCCTCGGTGGTGGACTTCATCCGCCGCCGGGCCCGGGACTCCAGCCTGGTCAACATCCTGCCCGCCGGCGCGGCGACTCAGGGCTGCCTCGGGGAGCGCATGGCCGAGATCGGACTGATGGCCGAGGCCGGCTGCGTCTATGTCACCGACGCCGACCGTCCGATCATGAACTCCAAGGTGATGCGACGGGTGCTGGCCTATGCGAAGGGCTTCGGCATGCTGGTGGCGCACCGCCCCGCCGATCCCTGGCTGAGCGAAGGCGCCGCCGCCACCTCCGGGGAATTCGCAGGGCGGATGGGCCTGCCCAGCGCCCCGCCCGAGGCCGAGAAGATCATGCTGGAGCGGGACCTCGCCCTGGTCGAGATGACCAGCGCGCGCCTCCTGGCCGATCAGGTCACCACCGCCTGCGCCCTGGAGGCCCTGGAGCGCGGCAAGCGGCGCGGCCTGCCCGTCTTCGCCTCGACCTCGATCAACCACCTGACCTTCAACGAGATCGACATCGGCGACTACCGCACCTTCCTGAAGTTCGATCCCCCCGTCCGGGGCGAGGACGACCGGCAGGCGGTGATCGAGGCCCTCGCCAGCGGCCTGATCGACGTGGTGGTCTCCGCCCACGCCCCGGCCCCCCCGGAAGACAAGCGCCTGCCCTACGCCGAAGCGGCTCCGGGGGCGGTCGGCCTGCAGACTCTGTTGCCGGCCCTGCTGGCCTTCCACCATGACGGGCAGATTCCCCTCATCGACCTCATCGCCGCCGTGACGGTGCGCCCGGCGGACCTCCTCGGCCTGCCCTGCGGCCGCCTGGCCCGGGGCGCCCCGGCGGACCTGGTGCTGTGCGACCTGAACGCCCCCCTGGTCGTGGACCCCGACGCGCTGAAGTCGCGCTCGCGAAACACGCCCTTCGACGGAAGGCGGCTGCAGGGCGTGGTTCAGAGGACCTTCGTCGCCGGACGGGTGGTCTTTGCGGTCTGAAACCGCAAGTTCTGAAGGGAACATTTGACGAACATTTCCGGACATGCTTGTCTTGCGTCCGAGGGTGACGCGGGGGTGGCGGCGACCTAGACTGCCCGGGCCATCGGAGGAGCCCGCCGCCCATGTCCAATGAACCGCTCGTCATCGCCGCCGTCATGATCGGGGGATACCTCCTGGGATCGACGCCGTTTGGCGTGATCATCATGAAGCTGGCCGGCGCCGGCGATCCCCGGAACATCGGCTCGGGCAATATCGGAGCAACCAATGTCCTGCGGTCCGGCCGGAAGGACCTGGCCCTGCTGACCCTGCTCGGCGATGGCGGCAAGGGCGCCCTTGCGGTGCTGGTCGCCTATCTCCTGACCCGCAATGCGCCGGAGGCTACACGGAACGCGATGGTGGCCCTGGCGGCGGGCTCGGCCTTCCTCGGCCACCTCTTCCCGGTCTTCCTGAAGTTCAGGGGCGGCAAGGGAGTTTCGACCTTCTTTGGCACCCTGCTGGCGGCGTCATTTCCAGTGGGCGCCGCCGCGGTGGCGACCTGGCTGTTGATGGCGTTCCTCTTCCGAATCTCCTCCCTGGCCGGCCTCACCGCCGCCGCCCTGGCCCC
>NZ_JADBZL010000024.1:0-41412 GCF_020402505.1 Phenylobacterium sp.
CGCCGGGCGCAGCGTGATCCTGGACGCCACCTTCCTCGACCCCGGCCACAGGGCCAGGGCTTCGCAACTGGCCGGCTTGTCCGGCCGGTCCTTGTCCGCAGTCTGGCTGGAAGGCCCCACCGAGGTCCTCAAGGCCCGTCTTGCCGCCCGAACGGGAGACGCTTCGGACGCCACCCCGGAGACCCTCGAACTGCAGGCCCGGTCGGCGTCAGGACAGATCGACTGGCCGCGGCTGGGCGCCGACCTTGACGCGACCTCTGCGGCGCTGGATGTGTTCAGCCGAACCGGAACCTCGAACCCATGAACCGTCGACGCCTCCTCCTGACCGCCGCCGCCGCGACGGCGGCCCCGCCCGCCCTTGCCGCACGGCCAGCGCCCCGGCTCTCGATCAAGACCTTCGCAGAGCTGAAGACCCCTCTGCCCCTGCCCTACGACGAGGCCGCCGACGCCGACGCCGTCGTGGACCGGGCCCGGACCCAGGCGCGCCGCCAGGGCAAGCGGTTGCTGATCGATCTGGGCGGCAACTGGTGTCCGGATTGCCGCATCCTGGCGGCGACCATGGCCCTTCCGGAACTTGACCGGTTCATGAAGGCGCACTTCGTGACCGTGATGGTCGATGTCGGCCGTTTCGACCGCAACCTGCAGATTCCTGCGCGCTACGGCGTCACGTCGCGGCTGCCCGGCGTGCCCGCTCTGATGGTGATCGATCCCAAATCCGACCGCCTCCTCAACCCTGGTAACTTCTCGGCTCTTTCCAATGCCCGGGGCATGTCCCCTCAGGCCCTGGCGGACTGGATCGCAGGCTGGGCCGCCTAGAGACCGAGCCGGCCGGCGACCTCCTCACCGATGGCGAGCGAACTGGTCAGGCCCGGGCTCTCGATGCCGAACAGGACCACCAGCCCCTCAAGTCCATGGGCCTCGGGCCCGTCGATCCGGAAGTCGGGCTGCGGCTGGCCCGGACCATGCAGCTTGGGACGAACCCCGGCGTAGTCAGGCTGGAGGGCGCCGTCGGGCAGGCCGGGCCAGAACTTGCGGATGCAATCGTAGAAGGCCCCGGCGCGGCTAGGATCGACCGCGTAGTCCGGTGCGGGAACGAACTCGAGGTCCGGCCCGAAGACCGCCTGACCACCGAGATCCCTGCGGTAGTGAGTTCCCAGGGCGCCGGGAATCGGGGGCGGATAGACCAGCCGGGAGAAGGGCGCCCGGCCGGAGAGGCGGAAGTAGACCCCCTTGCCGAAGAAGCCAGGCGGGATGGTCCCGGGCGGCAGACCCGCGATCCGGTTCGCGACCGCCTGAGCGTCGAGGCCGGGCGCCGTGACCAGTCGGGCTGCGGTCAGGACGGCGGGATCATCTCCGCCTGTGGAGATCCGCCAACCGCCCATCGCGAGGGGTTCAGCGCCCTCGAAGGGGGTCGAAAGGACCACGGCGCCGCCGCGGGCCTCGATCTCGCCCTGGAGCGCCAGCATGTAGCCATGGCTGTCGAAGACGCCGCTCTGTGGCGACAGGAGGGCGGCGTCGCAGCGCAGGTCGGGTTCCATGGCCCGGGCCTGGGCGGCGGTAAGAACCTCGATGCCCTCGACGTCATTGGTCCGGGCCTGGTTGAGAATGGCGTCCAGCCGTTCCAGCTCCTCCGGGCCGTTGAAGACCACGAGCTTGCCACAGCGGTCGAAGGCGATGCCTCGTTCGGACAGGAAGGCGTAGAGGGCGCGTCGGCCCTGGACGCAGAGCCTCGCCTTCAGGGAACCTGTCGGGTAGTACAGCCCGCCATGGATGACCTCGGAGTTCCGCGCCGAGACGCCCTCGCCGATCCGGGGACCGGCCTCAAGCACGACTGTGGCCAGACCACGGCGGGACAGGGCGAAGCCGCAGGCGAGTCCTACGGCGCCCGCCCCGACGACAACGGCGTCGAAGTCGAATTCAGACATGTCTGACGCCTAAACCAGTCCGGCTGGAAAGCAAGCGGTCGGCCGAGGCCTGGGGGATGTGGTCGGCTATTGCGCGCCACCGACATTCTGGGGCAGAAGCCTGCGCTGAAAGGCGCAGATCACACATCCTGTGGCAGATCCATGCGCCAACGATGCAAGGAGCATGCGTGGCAGAAATCCTGGACGCCATCGACGCCCGCATCCTGGAGCTGATCCAGAACGACGCCAGCCTCTCCGTCGCGGAGATCGCCGATCGGGTGGGCCTGTCCTCCAGCCCCTGCTGGCGTCGGATCAAGCGCCTGGAGGACGCAGGGATCATTCAGAAGCGGGTGACCATCCTTGACCGCCAGAAGCTGGGCCTGTCTTTCGAGGTCTATTGCACGGTGAAGCTGGCCCTGCCGACCAAGGACAACCTGGACGCCTTCGACCGGGCGATTTCAGACATGCCGGAGGTCGTCCAGTGCGCCACGGTCACGGGGGCGGCAGATTATGAGCTGCGGATCGTCACCCGCGACATGCCCGCCTTCGATTCCTTCCTCAGGGAAAAACTCCTCTCCCTGGGCCTGGTCTCGAACATTGAGAGCCGGATCGTTGTGCGTTCGGTGAAGAACACCACCGCCTCGCCCCTGGGACTCATCACCCCGCATATCGCCAGCTAGGTCAGGTCCTTTCGGCGAGCCCCCGGCGGGTCTGGAACAGGTATTCCACTCCCGTCCAAACCGTCAGGACAGCGGCGAGCCAGACCAGGGCGATGGGCAAGAGGGCCGGCAGGGCGGGCACCAGGCCTGTTCCCAGCATCGCCGCCAGAGCGACCAACTGGACCGCCGTTTTCCACTTGGCGAGGCCGGTGACCGGCAGCTTCAGGCCCTTCGCGGCGCCCACTTCCCGCAGGGCGCTCACGGCGAACTCGCGGAACAGGATCAGGCCGGCCGGCAGGGCGAAGGCCGGGCCGGCGCCGCTGGCCATCAGTCCCACCACCGCGCCGCAGACCAGGATCTTGTCCCCGATCGGGTCGAGAATGGTTCCCCAGACGGTGACCGCGTCGAACCGGCGGGCCAACCATCCGTCGAGGAAGTCCGTCGCCGCAGCGATGACGAAGGCCCAGAAGGCGAAGTGCATCAGCCCTCCATCCGGATCACGGCCGGCGCCCACAGCCACCAGGGCGGCGAACATGGCCAGGGTCAGGAAGATGCGGATAACGGACAGGATGTTGGGCAGAGCCTTCATCAACGCTCCTTATGGAAGGCGGCGAATATGCGTTCGGCAAGGGGGCGGCTGACGCCCTCCACCTTCTCTAGGTCGTCGGCGGAGGCCCGGGCGACGCCCGCAGCGGAACCGAAGGCGTGCAGAAGCGCCCGTTTCCGGGCCGGGCCGATCCCGTCGATCTCGTCCAGCGGGTTGCGCTTCATGTCCGCGGCCCTGCGGGCGCGATGGCTGCCGATGGCGTAGCGGTGGGCCTCGTCCCTCAGCCTCTGGAGGAAGTAGAGGACCGGGCTCTTGGGCTCCAGCATGAAGGGCGGCTTGTCAGGCAGGAAGAAGCGCTCGAGGCCGGCGTCCCGGTCCGGTCCCTTGGCGACGCCCACCACCGGGATGTCGTCCACCCCCAGTTCGGTCAGCACCTCGAGGGCCGCCGCCAGCTGGCCGGCCCCGCCATCGATCAGGACCAGGTCGGGCCGCACGGTGGTCTCACCCGATCCGCCTTCCCGCACCAGCCGCCCGAAGCGGCGTCGCAGGACCTCGCGCATCATGCCGTAGTCGTCGCCGGGGGTCAGGTCGGCGCTGCGGATGTTGAACTTGCGGTACTGGGCCTTCTGGAAGCCGTCCGGCCCCGCGACGATCATGCCGCCGACGGCGTGGGTCCCCATGATGTGGCTGTTGTCATAGACCTCGATCCGCTCCGGCGGGGCGTCAAGGCCGAAGGACTCCGCCACGCCGGCCAGCAGCCGGGACTGGGCCGATCCTTCGGCCAGGCGGCGCCCCAGGGCCTCCCGGGCGTTGGTCAGGGCCTCGTCCACCAGGGACCGCTTCTCGCCCCGCTCCGGCCGGCGGATCTCCACCCTGCGCCCCGACTTCAGGCTGAAGGCCTCGGCGAGGAGGTCCCGGTCGTCCGGCTCGCAGCTGACGAGGATGAGCTTGGGGATCGGCCGGTCGTCGTAGAACTGGCCGATGAAGGCTGCGAGGATGGCGGGGTCCTCGTCGCTGCGGTCGATCCGCGGGAAGTAGGCCCGGTTGCCCCAGTTCTGGCCAGCGCGGAAGAAGAAGACCTGGACGCAGGCCTGCCCGCCATCGCTGTGCAGGGCGAAGACGTCCGCCTCCTCCAGGCTCTCGGGATTGACCAGGGTCTCCTGGCTGACAGCGGACAGGGCCCGGATCCGGTCGCGCAGGCGGGCGGCGCGCTCGAACTCGAGGTCATCGGAGGCGGCCTGCATCTCGTCGGAGAGCCGGGTCATGACCGCCCGGCTGCGCCCGCGCAGGAAGTCCTCGGCCTGGTCCACAAGGGCCGCGTAGTCCGGCAGGGAGATGGCCCCCGTGCAGGGGGCGGCGCAGCGGCGGATCTGGTGCAGCATGCAGGGCCGGGTCCGGCTCTCGTAGACGCTGTCGGTGCAGGACCGCAGGAGGAAGGCCTTCTGCAGGGTGTTGAGGGTGCGGTTCACGGCGTTCGCCGAGGCGAAGGGGCCGAAATAGTCGCCCTTCAGCGTATGGGCGCCCCGGTGCTTGCGCAGCTGGGCGGCGGGGTGGTCGCGCCGGATGACGATCTCGGGAAAGCTCTTGTCGTCCCGTAGCAGGACGTTGAAGCGCGGCTTCATCTGCTTGATCAGGTTGATCTCAAGCAGGAGGGCGTCGGTCTCCGTGCGGGTGGTGACGAACTCCATGGCCCGTGTCAGGTCGACCATCAGGGCAATGCGCTGGGTGTGGAAGCGGCCCTGGGCGTACTGCAGCACCCGCTTCTTCAGCGACCGGGCCTTGCCGACATAGAGGACCTCGTCCCCTTCCCCGATCATCCGGTAGACCCCCGGCGCATCCGGCAGGCGGCGGACCTGGTCGCGGATCAGCTCGGCCCCAGCGAGGGGCGCGCCTTCGACCATGGGGTATGTTTCGGCGTCCGAGGACATGCCCCACCTATAGGCGACTCCAGTCCCGCTGGGGACCCCAGGGGCTCAGATCCGGATCTGCCCGCTGACGATCCCCTCGTGGGCCACGGTGTCGAGGGGGCGGTAGCCGCCGTCCGCGGCGCGGTGGAACAGTGGCCCAGCCACCTTCGCCGGATCAAACCCTTCGGCCACCAGCTCCACCTTGCGCTGCTTGAAGGTGCCGGTGACCTCCATCTCGGGCTGGAGTCTGATGAAGGCCGGGCGGGCATACTCCGGCAGGTCGGCGGCGATTCGCGCCGCCAGGATGCCAAGGTCAAAGCCCTCGCCGGTGACCAGGGCCGCCATGCCGGCCCGCCCGTCGGCCCTGGGCACCTCCACCCCGTAGACATTGGCCTCGACCACGCCCGGCACAGCCTGGAGACGCAAGGCCACCTCGGCGGTGGAGACGTTCTCCCCCTTCCAACGGAAGGTGTCGCCGACCCGGTCCACGAAGAAGACGTAGCCATCCTCATCCTGGCGCAGAAGGTCACCGGTCCGGAACCAGGCGTCTCCCGGCGCGAAGACGTCCCTCAGCACCTTTTTCTCCGAGGCGGCCTTGTCGAGATAGCCGGTGAAATCCGCCCGGGGGTCAGAGGAGTCGATGCGGCCTAGGCATTCCCCCGCCTCTCCGGGAGCTACTTCCTGGCAGAAACCGTCCGGCCCACGCAGGGGCGCCTCGGCCTCATAGTCGAAGCGCACGATCCGACCGTTGAACCTCCGCCGCAGGAAGGCGGGGATACGGCCGATGGCGCCGGGACGGCCATCGAAGTTGAAGAAGGAGACATTGCCCTCGGTGGAGCCGTAGAACTCCAGGACCCGGGGAACGCCAAAGCGGCCGGTGACCGAGTCCCAGACGTCAGGCCTGAGGCCGTTGCCGAAGGCCAGGCGCAACCTGTGGGACCGCTCGTCCGGGTGTGGGGGCTGGTTGGCGAGGTACCGGCAGAGCTCGCCGATGTAGACGAACTGGGTGCAGCCCTCCCGACGTATGTCCTCCCAGAACTGGGTGGCCGAGAATCGTCGCTTCAGGACCACGCAGGCGCCATTGAGGAGGGCCGCCCCCATGCCGCAGAGCCCGCCAGTGGCGTGGTAGAGGGGCAGGGCGACATAGATCCGGTCGTCGGAACGCGCTCCCGTCGAGCCTGCAAAGCCCCGCATGTAGAGCTGAACCCGGACATGGGTGACCCGCGCCGCCTTGGGCAGGCCGGTGGTCCCGGAAGTGTAGATAAGGAGGGCGGTGTCCCCGGCGGTCAGACCCTCCCGCACGGAGGCGGGAGGCGGCTCGGGCGGTCGCTCGGCAAGGGCGGCGGCCAGGTCGCCTTCTCCCGGCAGGGGCGCATCCAGGCTCCAGAGACGCGGCGTGTGGTCCAGGTCGCCCAGTATGTCCTGCAAGGCCGGAGAGGTCTCCCCATCCACAATCACCTCATGAGCGCCGGACAGGGAGAGGCAGTGGGCCAGGGCCTGGCCTGTGAGCTGGTTATTGATGAGGGCCGAGACCACCCCGACCTTGGACAGGCCATACCAGGCGGGCAGGTACTCGATCCGGTTGGGCAGGAAGAGGGCCACCCGGTCCCCGGGCCGCAGACCGATCTCAAGCGCCCATCGCGCGAAGCGGTTGGCCAGGGCCTCCATTCCTGCGTAGGTGAGGCTTCGCCCCTCGAAACGCAGGGCCTCGCGGTCGGGCCATCGCGCCGCCGCCGCGTCGAGGTCGTCACAGATGCGGCGCGGACTTCCAGGATGGATCCCCTTCACCCGGCGAAGCGTCCGGAACAGGCCGGAGGCGAACCGGAGGTCACGCTGGAGCGTCGAGAACATTCGGAAGCCGTCTCCTTTGATGCCGCGTCGGACCTGTGATCTGGCGGCGTGGAGACGGAGTTTCAAGGCGCGGGGCGTCTGTACCCCCGAGACCGCCTTCGTCCGAGGCAGCGTCAGGCGGCCTGGAGACCCGGAGTATCGTGCAGGTCGGCCGGCAGGCCGGCGCCCATCAGGTCGATGAAGTTGTCGCGCCAGAACCTCTGGCGGGCCGTCTCCCCGACGCCCTCCAGGGACTCCCCGAACCGCTTGAGGGGATTCCGCCCGCCTTCGATGTGGGGGAAGTCGGACGAGAACATGCAGACCTCCTCGCCGGCGTTGGCGATGATCCAGGCGACGTCCTCGTGGGGATAGGGCGTGGCGCGGAACTGGCGTTGCAGGATTTCGCTGGGACGGGCGGATAACCTCTGGAGCCGCTCTTCTCGACCGAAGGCGGCCGCCCCGGAGTCCATGAACTTCATCAGGCTCGGGATCCACGAGGCGCCCAGTTCGATGGCCCCGAACTTCAGGCTGGGGAACCGGTCGAAGACGCCGTCGAAGACCAGGGCCGAAAGGGTCTGCCAGACGGCGACGGGGATGGTCATGAAGGACAGCGAGGTGAAGTTCTCCGCGCCGCCGTGGAAGTCGAGGACCCTGGGCAGGCCGTTCTCGAAGTAGGCGGGGTTCATCTTCTCCTCGCCGCCCACGTGGAAGAGGACCGGCAGGCCCGCCTCCTGGATCAGGGCCCAGAGAGGATCAAGGCCCACATGGCTGGGACTGTGACCGGGGGGGCACCGCGAGGGGATCATCAGGCCCCGGCATCCCAGCTCGATCGCCTCGCGGGCGATCCGGGGCGCGGCCTCGATGTCGACGAGGGGCACGTAGCCTGTCGCCAGCAACCGGCGGTCCACCGAACAGAAGTCCGCCATCATCCGGTTGTGGGCCCGGGCGCCGGCCACGGCGAGCTCGACCCTGCCCGCCTCCTCCAGCCCGTAGTTGCCGAGGGCGTGGGTGGTGAAGACCAGCTGGCTGGCGAAGCCGAGGAGGTCGAGGGTGCGGGGGCGGTCCTCCCGGCGGAAGGCCCCCAGGGCCCGGTAATTCTTCCGCAGGAGCAGGTTGTCCTCGTCGCCGGCGCGGAAGTCCGGGTCGTCCTGCTGGGCGCGGGCCTTTTCGGCCCAGCCTGTCAGGTCGTTGGGCTTGCGGATGGCCTCGGAGAAGGCCGCCCTCAGGCCCGGCTCGACATAGCGTTCGATCTCTCCGGGCAGCTCCATGACGTGCGAGTCCGCATCATGGACCGTGAAACCCTCGACATAGGGCATGAGCCGCCCTCCCCCGTCTGTTGTCAGACGATACTTCAGACCTGGGGGGCAGAACGGTCAAGCCCCGCCGCGAGCGGCGGGGCCTGGCCCAGGATCAGATCTGGGCCAGGAGGTAGTCGGCGGCCGAGACCTTGAACTCGCCGGCGGCCTCGACGTTGAGCTGCTTCACCACGCCGTCCACGACGTACATGGAGTAGCGCTGGGAGCGCAGGCCGAGCCCGAACTTGGAGCCGTCCATGGTCAGGTCGACCGCCTTGGTGAAGTCGCCCGCAGGGTCGGCGATCATCTCGATCTCGCCCAGCACGCCCTGGTTTTCACCCCAGGCCTTCATGACGAAGGCGTCGTTGACCGACAGGCAGACGATGGCGTCGACGCCCTTGGCCTTCAGGTCGGCGGCCAGGTCCTTGTAGCCGGGCAGATGCCGGGCCGAGCAGGTGGGGGTGAAGGCTCCCGGCACGGCGAAGAAGGCCACCTTCCGGCCCTTGAAGATCTCATCGACCGTGGTGGGCTTGGGGCCCTCCGCCGTGCCGGCGATGAGGTTGGCGGCGGGAAGCGTGTCTCCGACCTTGAGCGTCATGGGCCTGTCTCCGGGCTCTGTTCTGAGAGGAAGCCGCAGAGATAACCCCTTGGCCGGGGCCTGCAATGGCCAAGTTGGATTCCGCGTCTTGAATCCGCCCCAAGAGCGTCGGACAAACCGAGCATGGATCCTGCGTCCTATCTGTCCGGCCAGCTCCTGATCGCTCTTCCGGCGATCGGCGACCCGCGCTTCGAGCGCGCGGTGGCCCTCATTTTCGCCCATGACGCCGAGCACGCCATGGGCCTGATCCTGAATCATCCCTTGCGGGGCCTGGCGCTGGGCGAGGTCTTCGAGCAGCTCTCCATCCCCTGCCCCGAAGCGCGCCGGACAGAAGGGGTGCTCCTGGGCGGCCCGGTCCAGACCGAGCGGGGTTTTGTGCTGCACAGCGACGACTTCCAGGCGGCGGACGGCGCCACCCTGCGCACGCCGGCGGGCCTGGCCTGCACCCCGACCCGGGAGGCTCTGGAGGCGATGTCGCGAGACGACGGGACCCCGCGCCGTTCACGCCTGGCCCTGGGTTACGCCGGCTGGGGGCCCGGCCAGCTGGAGCAGGAACTCCGCCGGAATGTCTGGCTGACCTGTCCGGCCGACGAGGCGATCGTCTTCGAGACGCCCCCGGAGGAAATCTGGACCGCATCTCTCGGCCGACTGGGCGTGGACCCGTCCTTCCTCACCGCCGATGCCGGGGAGGCCTGAAGGCTTCCGCTCCAGCCACCGGGCCCTCCGGCGTCACCGCCGCGCCGCCGATTTCCCGGGGTTCATCGACTGGATCAGACAGAGAGCGGCGCCTGCGAACTCTCGTCGCGAGGTGACGGCGCAACCCGTCCGAACAGGACATGGTCCCGCCACTCGCCGTTAATCTTCAGATAGGCCTGGGCCAGGCCCTCCTCCCGAAATCCCGCCTGTCCCAGCAGTCGCCGAGAGGGCGTGTTTCCCGGCAGACAGGCGGCCTCAAGCCGGTGAAGGGCCAAGGTCCGGAAAGCGAAGAGGGAGAGGGTGCGCACCGCCGCCAGGGTGTGACCCTGCCGCGTGAAGCCGACGCCGCACCAGTAGCCCACCGTCCCCATCTGGGCGACGCCGCGCCGGACATTGGACAGGGTAATGCCTCCGGTGAGGGCGCCGTCACTCTTCCGGAAGACCAGGAAGGGATAGGCGGCGCCCAGGTCGATATCCCGGGCGTAGGAGGCCAGTCGACGCCGCCAGGCGCCGCGGGTCAGGTCATCGTCCGGCCAGGTAGGCTCCCAGGGCTGAAGGAACGCCCGGGAAGCGCGTCGCAGCTCGCTCCATTCCGGATAGTCGGAGGGCCGGGGCGGGCGGATCTCGATCCCCTCCCCCTGCAGCCTGAGGCTGTCGCCCGGCGTGATCCAGTCCAGAAGCGCCATTCGGGCAAACTCCGGGGTTTTTCCCGTCCGTCAAGCCATTGCAGGGCCCGGCGAAGTCCCCGCCTTCATCGTCTCGCAGAAGCGCTGGGCCGCAGGATGGGCGGCGCCGGGCCCAAGGACCGCCGCCGCGGCCAGGCCCGGCTCCAGAAGGCGGGCGCCCGCCCGGCGCACTGCGGCGGCGTCGCAGGCGTCGATCCGCGCCGCGATCTCCGAGATCGGGATGAGGCGTCCATGGGTCAGGACCTGATGGACCGCCTGTTCCGCCCGGGTCAGGAGCGACTCCGCGGCCATGAACTGACCGGCCTTGAGCTGGGCCCGGGCCCGGGCGAGCTCAGCTTCACGGGGAGACTCGGCCAGGTCCTGCATCTGGCCGGCGGCCAGGACCGCGAGCTCCGTCGCGCTTGCCGCCTCGCAGCCGGCAAACACCCCGACCATGCCGCAGTCGGACCAGAACTCGCCCCAGGCGTCCACGGCATAGGCCAGGCCCCGGGCCTCTCGGGCCTCCTGGAAGAGCCGCGAAGCCATGCCGCCGCCCAGGCATTCTACGAAGACCTGCGCCGCCCAGGCGTCAGGGTCGGTCGCCGCGAGGCCGGGACACAGGAAGACCAGGTTGGCCTGCTCGAGATCCCTGTCGTCCGTGCGGATCCCTCCTGTGAAGGACGCCGGCGCTGGCAATGGAGAAGGCTCGGGCTTCGCAGCGGCGAAGTCCCGTTCGGCCAGGCGAAGCAGGTCGTCCTCGTCTATGGCCCCCGAGGCCACCACCACCAGCCGGTCCGGCGCATACAGCGCTCGGCGCCAGTCGCGGAGGGCCGCCACATCCGCCCTCTTCAGGCTGGCGGTGTTCCCCAGGATGTTGCGCCCGAGGGCCTGGTCCGCGAAGGCGGCCTCCTGGGCCATCTCGAAGACGAGGTCATCGGGGGCGTCCTCGGCTTCGGCGATCTCCTGCAGCACCACGCGGCGCTCCCGCTTCAGGTCCTCGGGATCGAGGGTGGGGCGCAGCAGGATGTCGGAGAGAAGGCTGGACGCCCCATCCAGTCCCTCCGGAAGGGTCCGGACGTGGAACACCGTCCGCTCGAAACCCGTCTCGGCGTTCATCTGGCCGCCCCCGGCCTCGATGGCCTCGGCCAGCTGGCGGGCGGAGCGCCCCGCCGCACCCTTGAAGACCATGTGCTCGAGAAGGTGGGACCAGCCGGATTCCCGCCGGCTCTCCCAGCGGGCGCCGCGCCCGGCGGCCACCACCAGGGCGACGGTCTGCAGGCCCGGTACGGGATCGCAGATCACCCTGACGCCATTGGCGAGGGTGTGAATCCGCGGCGGATCAGCCCCCTGCAAAGGTCCGGACATAGTCGGAGACCTTTCCGGCGTCGGCGGCGATGGGCTCGAAGCGCTCGGGGCGCTCCGCTAGGGCGCGGGCCCGTGCAGGCGTCTCGGGCACGCGGCCCGTGGCGGCCTGGACGGCTTCGGGGAACTTGGCCGGATGGGCCGTGGCCAGGACCACGGTCGGGCCGGGCGCCGGGTGGCGCCTGAGGGCGGACAGAGCCACCGCTGTATGGGGATCCACCATCTCGCCCGTCTCGGACAGGGTGAGTTGCATCTCCCGGGTGGTGGCCGCCTCGTCCGTGGAGGCGCCTGCGAAGATGGCGGTCATGGCGACCAGGGCGTCGGGAGGCGTGACGATGTCCCGCCCCGACGCGAACCCGGAGAAGGCCGTCGCGGTCCCTGGCCCATCGCGGCCCGTCGCCTCGAAGAAGAGTCGCTCGAAGTTGGACGCCGACTGGATGTCCATGGCCGGCGACTGGGTCTCGGCCACGGTCCCGCGGGCGTACAGGCCCGTGCGGAAGGTGCGGGCCAGGATGTCGTTGGCGTTGGTGGCGATGAGAATCCGCCCGACAGGAAGGCCCAGGCGATGGGCCACGTAGCCAGCGAACCCGTCCCCGAAGTTGCCGGAGGGCACGGCGAAGGAAACCGGACGATGAGGTGCGCCCAGGGCGACCGCCGTGGTGAAGTAGTAGACCGACTGGGCGACGATCCGGGCGAAGTTGATGGAGTTCACCGCGGACAGGCCCACCGACCGCTGCAGCTCCGCATCCGCAAGGGCCGTCTTCAGGATGGCCTGGCAGGCGTCGAAGTCCCCGGCCACAGCCAGGCACCGGACATTGTCCTCGACGGCTGTGGTCATGAACCGGCGCTGAACCTCAGAGATGCGCCCGTCTGGGAACATGGCGACGATCCGCGTGTTGGCGCGGCCCCGGAAGGCCTCCACCGCCGCCCCGCCCGTGTCTCCGGACGTTGCACAGAGGATGGTCTGGGTACGCCCAGCGCGCTCGAGGACGTGATCGGACAGCCGGGCCAGGAGTTGCATGGCCACGTCCTTGAAGGCCAGGCTCGGTCCGTGGAACAGCTCGGCGAGGAAGACGTCCGACCCCAGCTGGACCAGGGGGACGACCGCCGGGTGGTCGAAGGCGGCGTAGGCCTCGCGGCACATGCGGGCGAGGTCGCCCTGTGCAATCTCGTCGCCGGCGAACCGGCCCAGGACGGCCGCAGCCACCTCGGCGTAGGGCCGACCGGCGAAGGCGGCGATCTCCTCCCGGGTGAAACCGGGCCAGGTCTCGGGAATATACAGACCGCCGTCCGGCGCCAGGCCGGCGAGGACGGCCTCGACGAAGCCGACAGGGGGCGAGCCGCCACGGGTGGAGATGTAACGCATCAGGGTCTGTATTGCTTGCGGAGGAGCGCGCCATAAACGCCGAGCAGGGCCGCGGCAAGGCCGAACCAGGTCAGGGCGTACTCCAGGTGTCGATTGGAGATCGCCGCCGGAAGGGGTGCGGGCGTCAGGGCGGTGAACTCAGGGTTAGAGGCGGTTTCGGCCATGAGCATGACCGGCGCGGGCCGGGGCGCGCCAAGGGTCGAGGCCATCGCCGGGATGTCGCGGTTGAACCAGAGCCTGCCCGCCGAATCCGGCTTAGGCGTAAAGAGGCTGGGCCGGTCAGGAACCCTCAGCACCCCGGTCACCGAAACAGGCCCCGGCTGACCTTCCGTCCCGGGCCGCGCCGAAATGTCCTCGGGGACGAAGCCCCGGTCGACCAGGAGACTCCCGTAACGGCTGGAAGCCACCGGGCAGGCGGAGATCAGCCGTCGACCGGGCGTCCCGTCCGTCAGGCCGAAGAGTTCTACGAAGGCGGCGCGGGACAGGCCTGGGCAGTCCACCCGGACCCGGACCATGTCGAGGTCCGCAGGCGAGGCGGCCTGGTCCAGGGCCTGCGCAGCGGGGACGGGGGCCGCGGTCTCCAGCCGGGCGATCCGGGCAAGGAGGGCCTCCTTCCAGGTCAGGCGCTGGAGTTGCCACATGCCCAGCGCCACAAGAATGGCGAGACCGACCGTTGTGGCGAGGGTCAGGCCAAGCGGAAAACGGCGCCGCCGGGCGGGATCAGTCCTCATGGCGGGTTTCCCCCGCCCGGTTGGCGAACTGCGCCGCCAGGAGCACGCCCTTCATGGGACGCAGGAGCCCCATGCACACCACCACAGTCAGGGGCAGGAAGACGACCAGGTGCACCCAGACGGGCGGGCGATAGGCGATTTCGGTGAAGAGGGCGGCGAAGGCGACGATAAACCCGCCGATCAGCATGACGAAGACGGCGGGGCCGTCACCGGAGTCCGCCCGGCTGAGATCGTAGTTACAGGCCTCGCAGCGATCCGCCACAGTGAGGAAACCGCGGAACAGGGCGCCCTCCCCGCAGTTGGGACAGCGGCCGGCGAGCCCCGCCAGGAGGGGGTTCACGCCGGCCACCGAAGGTCAGTGTCCGCCGGAGGCGCCGAACACCACGTAGATGAAGGCGAAGAGGAACAGCCACACCACGTCCACGAAGTGCCAGTACCAGGCCGCAGATTCGAAGCCGAAGTGCTGCTTGGGCGTGAAGCCTGTCCCCATCAGACGCGCAAGGCAGACCAGCAGGAAGATGGTTCCGATCAGGACGTGGAAGCCGTGGAAGCCCGTGGCCATGAAGAAGGCGGAGCCATAAAGGCCTGAGTTCTCCGCACCCTCGCCGCCGAAGAAGTAATTGTGCTTGAGAATGTGGTCGTACTCATAGACCTGAACGGCGGTGAAGATCGCGCCGAGGATCACCGTCAGCAGCAGGCCGATCTTGGCGCCGCGCCGGTCTCCGGCCTGTAGGGCGTGATGGGCCCAGGTCACGGTGGTGCCTGAGAGCAGCAGGATCAGGGTGTTGAGGAGGGGGAGGTTCCAGGCGGGGATCGTCTCCACGCCCTTCGGCGGCCAGGTCGCCCAGGCGTTCCGCACCTCCTCGATGCCCGATTGCGTCCGGACATCATTGAAGAGGGCCATCTCGAAGAAGATCCAGAACCAGGCCACGAAGAACATCACTTCGGAGGCGATGAACATGATCATGCCGTAGCGGAGGCCGATCCCCACCACCGGGGTGTGGTCTCCCTGATTGGCCTCGACGGTGACATCGCGCCACCAGCCCGCCATGGTCAGGAGTACGCCGGCAAAGCCCGCCAGCAGAACCGTCAGGTCGCCCTTGGGCAGGCCGAACAGCCCCCTCATGGCGATGACGCCTCCGACCGCCATGACGCAGGCGGCGATGGAGCCCACCAGCGGCCAGGGGCTGGGATTGACGAGATGGTAGTCGTGTTTGACGTCGCCCGCAGACATTGCGCCCCTGTTCCTCTTACTGCCTCAGCCCGCCCGGTGAGTCGCAGACCCGGCAGGCCCTTCTGGTTGTGTCCCTATAGCCCTGCTTTCGGCGTTCCGCCAAGCGCGGATGGCGCCTGAGCCGACTTGGGCGCTGCGTCCTGGGCCGGGAAGAAGGTGTACGACAGGGTCACCTCCGACTTGCCCCGGGTGTCGAAGTCCTCCGCGAACTTCGGATCGACGAAGTAGACCACCGGGAACTCGATCGTCTTGCCCGCGGGAATGGTCTGGTTCGAGAAGCAGAAGCACTCCAGCTTCTGGAAGTAGGCCCCCGCGAGTTGGGGGGTCACGTTGTAGACCGCATGGCCGGTGACCGGACGGTCGCTATTGTTGGTCACCGTGAAATAGGCAAGGCCGGTCTGGCCGATCCGGAGGGTCTGGGAGGTCTGCTGCGCCCGGAAGCTCCAGGGCAGATCCCGGACATTGGCGTCGAAGCGCACAACAAGGCTCCGCTCGAGGGTCGTCGTGGACGCCTGCTCGGCCCGCCGGGGCGTCCCGTCGAAGCCGGTCAGCTGGCAGAAGGCCCGGTAGAGGGGCACCGACGCATAAGCGGCGCCGATCATGGCCACGAAGCCCGCAGCGCACCAGGCGGCCACCCGGGCGTTGCGGCGGGAGACGTCAAAGGGGTCGGTCGAGGACATTTCCACCCATCCTGAAGACTGTAACGAGGTAGACCAGCACTACAAACCCGACCAGCCCCAGGGCGATGGCCAGATTCCTTCCGCGGCGGGCCCGGTTAGCGGCATCGTCCGCAACCGGCGCCAAGGGCGTCGTTTCGGCGTCAGGCTCTGTCATGTCAGACCTCCTGGGAGTCCGGGGGCCGCCCCGCCGAGGAGGTGTTCCCCAAGGAGGGTGGCGAAGAGAAGGGTCAGGTAAAGGATGGAGTAGGCGAAGAGGTTGCGGGCGTCCCGCGCCGCCGCCTTCACGTCGTAGAGGCCGTCTGTCACCCGGGGATCGGCGGCGTCTCCGGCGCGCCCCTGACGGACCCGCCAGGCGAGCAAAAGGAAAACGGCTCCCCCCAGGGCGGCGACCGCCAGATAGGCGGCTCCACCCAGTCCGGTGGCGACGGGCGCGAGGCAGACGGGGATCAGAAAAAGACTGTAGATCCAGATCTGACGGCGGGTGACGGCGGCGCCGGCGGTCACCGGAAGCATGGGCACCCCGGCGGCGGCGTAGTCCTCGCTGGTGTAGAGGGACAGTGCCCAGAAGTGGGGCGGCGTCCACATGAAGATGATGGCGCAGAGGATCCAGGCGTCCAAGGGCGCCTGTCCCGTTGCAGCGGCCCAGCCGATCACCGGCGGGAGGGCGCCGGCGAGGCCGCCGATCACGATGTTCTGCGCCGTCCAGCGCTTCAGCCAGATGGTGTAGACCACCGCATAGAAGAAGATGGTGAAGGCGAGGAGGCCTGCGGCCAGCCAGTTGAGGGCCAGGCCCAGAAGCATGACGGAGAACAGGGAGAGGACGATCCCGAGCGCGAGCGCATCCGCGGACTGGACCCGACCGGCCGGAACCGGACGACCGCGGGTCCGGCGCATCCGGGCGTCGATATCGGCGTCGTACCACATGTTCAGCGACGCTGAGGCGCCCGCCCCCACCGCGATGCACAGGATCGCGATCGCACCCATGACGGGGTGGATAGGCGCCCCGGCGCAGATCAGCCCGGTCGCTGCTGTAAAGACCACCAGGGACATGACCCGGGGCTTCAGCAGCTGGACGAAGTCCTGCCACCGGGCGGGCGTTGCGGTCGGAACGGCGGCGGGCGGGGTCATCTGACCGGGTTACCTGACACAGAGAGGGGCGCGCACCGGATCAGACCGGCCCGCGCCCCCCATTTGGTTACGAAGTCCGGCCTGTTGAACCAGGCCGGCGCGATTAGCGGTGCGAATCCGGCTTGAAGACCGGGGGATCGCTGAACTGGTGGAAGGGCGGGGGAGACGAAAGTGTCCACTCCAGGGTCGTGGCGCCCTCGCCCCACGGATTGGCCTCGGCCTTGCGACGGCGCACAGCGGCCTCGACCAGGATCAGGAGGAAGACCCCGACGCCAACCACAGTGATCAGGTAGCCCTGGGTGGACACCTGGTTCCAGAAGGTCAGCGCCTCAGGGTAGTCGACATAGCGGCGGGGCATCCCCTGCAGGCCCAGGAAGTGCTGCGGGAAGAAGATCAGGTTCACGCCGACGAAGGTGATCCAGAAGTGCACCACGCCGAGGAACTCGTTGTACTTCACGCCCCACATCTTCTCGAACCAGTAGTAGAAGCCCGCGAAGATAGCGAACACAGCGCCCAGGCTCAGCACATAGTGGAAGTGGGCCACCACGTAGTAGGTGTCATGCAGGGTGTAGTCGATGCCCGCATTGGCCAGAACCACCCCGGTGACGCCGCCTACCGTGAAGAGGAAGATGAAGCCGATCGCCCAGAGCATGGGCGTCTTGAAGTCCAGGGAGCCGCCCCACATGGTGGCGATCCAGGAAAAGACCTTCACGCCCGTCGGCACGGCGATCACCATGGTGGCCGCCACGAAATAGGCCCTCAAGTCGACCGGCATGCCCACGGTGTACATGTGGTGGGCCCAGACGATGAAGCCGACGAAGCCGATGGCCACCATGGCGTAGGCCATGGCGAGGTAGCCGAACACAGGCTTGCGAGAGAAGGTCGAAACGATGTGGCTGATGATGCCGAAGCCCGGCAGGATCAGGATGTACACCTCGGGGTGCCCGAAGAACCAGAACAGGTGCTGGAACATCACCGGATCGCCGCCACCGGCCGGATCGAAGAAGTGGGTGTTAAAGTTCCGGTCCGTCAGCAACATGGTGATGGCCCCGGCCAGAACCGGCAGGGACAGGAGCAGGAGGAAGGCGGTCACCAGCACCGACCAGGCGAACAGCGGCATATTGTGCAGGGTCATGCCCGGCGCACGCATGTTGAAGATGGTGGTGATGAAATTGATCGCGCCCAGGATCGAGCTCGCGCCAGCCAGGTGCAGGGACAGAATGGCCAGGTCCATGGACGGGCCGACATGTCCAGAGGTCGAGAGCGGGGGATAGATCGTCCAGCCCCCGCCGAAACCCTTGCCGGGACCGCCATCGACGAACAAGGACAGGCAAAGAAGGACCCAGGCCGCCACGAGCAGCCAGAACGAGATGTTGTTCATCCGCGGGAAGGCCATGTCCGGCGCGCCGATCATGATCGGGACGAACCAGTTGCCGAAGCCGCCAATCATGGCGGGCATGACCATGAAGAAGATCATGATCAGGGCGTGGGCAGTGACCACCACATTGTAACCGTGCTTGGAGGCCTCAACCACGCCAAGCTGGTCGAGCCAGCCGCCCTTGACGAAGATCTGCAGGCCCGGTTCAGCGAGTTCGAGCCTGATGAGGCCCGAAAGGGCGCCGCCCACCAGCCCCGCCATGATGGCGAAGAGGATGTAGAGGGTGCCGATGTCCTTGTGGTTTGTGGAAAAGAGCCAGCGAACCAGGAAGGGGGGCTTGTGATCGTGATCGTGATCAGCGGTGGAAGCGTGGGCCATTGAACTTATCCTGACCTCAATTCGACGCCGGCGCCGAGGCTGGCGCAGGCGTGGCGGAAGGCGGGACCGCAGCGTCGGACGCCGCGGCCGGAAGGACTGCAGGGGCGGGAGCCGCGGCGGGGGCCGGCGCCGGGGCGGCGCCCACCTTGTAGCCGCCCTTGGAGGCGACCCAGGCGTCAAACTCGGCCTGGCTCACAGCGTGAACCTCGATCGGCATGTAGGCGTGGTCCACGCCGCAGAGTTCCCGGCAATTCCCGTAGTAGACGCCCGGTTTCTCAACCTTGAACCAGGTCTCATTCAACCGACCGGGGATGGCGTCGCTAATGATGCCGAAGGCTGGCACGGCGAAGGCATGGATAACGTCGGCGCCCGTGACGATCACCCGCACGGGCTTTCCGACAGGCACCACCAAGGGCTCGGTGGCGGCAAGGAGATAGGGCACGTTCTTTGCCTTGGCCTGGTCCTCGGGAAGTACGTTGGAGATGAATTCGCTGATCCCGTTGTCGGGGTACTCGTAACCCCAGTACCACTGATAGCCCGTGGCCTTCACGGTCATGTAGGGCTTGGGCATGTCGTGGTAGGCGTAAAGAAGCCGGAACGAGAAGATGGCGATGAACATCAGGATCAGGACCGGCACGACGGTCCAGATCACCTCGATCGTCGTGTTGTGGCTCCACTTCGCTGGCGTGGGGTTCGCCTTCTTGTTGTAGCGCACCATGACCCAGACCAGCAGGGCCAGCACGAAGAGCGTGATGACCGTGATGATCGGCAGCAGGATGACGTCATGGAAGAAGGCGGCGTCATGTTTCAGCGGGGTGACCCCCGGCTGAAGCCCGATGGCCCCGGGCGTCGGTTGCCCGACCAGAACCTCGTCGGCCAGGGCGGGAAGCGCCCAGACCGTCGCCATGGCGGCTGCGGCGGCGCCTGCCAGCCACGCCCGAATGCCTTGAACCCTAGACTGCATGTCCCCTCGGTCATTGCTTACGGGCGGCTCCGACCCGGGAGGGCGGCCCCGCCGACGTCTTCGTGGGCCGCGCCGCCGGATGGCCGAAAGCGGGTCCCTCGGAGGCGTCCATACGCGCTCGCGTCCGACTTGCCAAGCGCCCCGAACGCCTTTCGAAGGCCCCTCCACAGGGTGACGTAAGGGCCTGCAGGTCCTATCTGTCTCCCGACGCTCTCAGCCGGAGTCCTTCATGTCCCGCCCCCCCGAATCCGCCGCCCTCCTTGAGACCCACGGCCTGGCCCCGGAAACCGCCAGGCGCGTGCTCGCCGAGGCGATCGGGGACGCCGACGACGGCGAGATCTTCCTGGAGCGGTCACGCAGCGAGTCCTTCCTCTTCGACGACGGACGGCTGAAGTCCGCCGCCTTTGACACCTCCGACGGGTTCGGTCTGCGCGTCGTGGCCGGCGAGTCGGCGGGCTACGCGCACTCCAGCGAAGTTTCGGAAGCGGCCCTGAAGCGCGCCGCGGGGTCTGCAGCCCTGGCCCGCCGCGGCTATTCCGGCACGGCCGATGAGGGGCCACGCCCGACCAACCTGCGCCTCTACGACGACATCGACCCCACCGACTCCCCCGACTTCGAGGCCAAGGTCGCCCTGCTGCAGGAGATCGACGCCTGGTGCCGTGAGCGGGACCCCCGGGTCGTCCAGGTTATGGCGTCCCTCTCCGGCGAGCAGAGGACGGTCGAGATTCTGCGGGCCGACGGCCGGCTCATCCGCGACGTGCGCCCGCTGGCGCGAATCAACGTCCAGATCACCGTCGAGCGCGACGGGCGGCGCGAGACCGGCTTCGCCGGCGCCGGCGGACGGGCCGGATTCGAGGCCTGGATCGCCCCGGACCGCTGGCGCGCCCAGGCGGAGGAGGCCCTTCGCCAGGCCCTGGTCAACCTGGAGGCGGGTCCCTGCCCCGCCGGTGAAATGGACGTGGTCCTGGGTCCGGGCTGGAACGGCGTGCTGCTCCACGAGGCGGTGGGCCACGGGCTCGAGGGCGACTTCAACCGGAAGGGTTCGTCCGCCTTCGCCGGCCGCATCGGCGAGCAGGTCGCCGCGCGGGGCGTCACGGTCTATGACGACGGCGCCCTGCCGGGGCGCAGGGGCTCGCTGACCGTGGACGACGAGGGCACCCCCACGAGCCGCACCGTCCTGATCGAGGATGGCGTCCTGGTGGGCTACATGCACGACCGGATGAGCGCCCGGCTCATGGGCCTGACCGCCACGGGCAACGGCCGCCGCCAGTCCTACGCCCACATTCCCATGCCGCGCATGACCAATACCGCGATGGAGGGCGGGAACACGCCGCGCGAGGAGATGATCGCCTCCACCAAGCGCGGCCTCTACTGCGCCAACTTCGGCGGCGGTCAGGTGGACATCACCAATGGCAAGTTCGTCTTCCAGTGCACCGAGGCCTACCTGATCGAGGACGGTCGGATCACCCGCCCGGTGAAGGGCGCAACCCTCATCGGCGACGGTCCTACGGCCCTGACCCGGGTCACCATGATCGGCGACGATTTCGACTTCGACCCCGGCGTCGGGGTCTGCGGCAAGTCCGGCCAGTCGGTCCCTGTCGGCGTCGGCCAGCCCTCACTCAAGATCACCGGCCTTACGGTGGGCGGCGCCGGCGGCTGACCCCGGCGACCCGGATCAGGCGGCTGGCGTCTCGGGCTCGCCACGTACCGGCTTGTCCGCGTGCGCCCAGGTGCGGACGAGGAAGCTGATCCCGATGTAAGCGACCCCGCAGACCACGCCGGCCCAACCCAGTGTCCGGAAGCCGTTGATCGCCGTGTTCAGCGCGAGCTCCGGGTCCAGCACCTCTCCACCCACCGATTCCGTGACCAGGAAGCCGGCGATCCAGCCGCCCACATACTGGGCGATGGAAGAGGCCAGGAACCAGACCGCCATCATAAACGAGACGACGCCGGGCAGGGTCAGCTTGGTGATCTCCGACAGGCCCACGGGAGAGAGGAAGAGCTCACCCGTGGTGTGGAGCAGGTAGAGCAGTCCCAGGAGGACCAGGGGTACGCGGAAGGCGCTGTCATGCAGGCCAGCGCCCCAGACCACGATCAGGAAGCCCAGTCCCACCTGAATCAGGCCGAGACCGAACTTCAGGGTCGGGTTCGGATCCTTCCCGCGACGCCCCAGCCAGGTCCAGAGGGCCGCCAGGAGCGGCGCGAAGATCAGGATGAAGCCGGCGTTGAAAGACTGGGTCTGCGCAGCGCCCACTGAGGTATCGATCCAGCTCCACCAGGCCGAAGGTTGGATCCCGGCGGCGGCGAGCTGCTCCGGCGTCCCGTAGGGAATACCAAGGAAGCGCCCGGCCTCTGGCGTCAGCGACAGATCGACATTGGTCGAGGCGAACAGGTTGAGGGACGAGCCGGCCTGTTCGAACAGGGTGAAGAAGATGACCGACCCCAGGATCAGAATCACCGCCAGCCCCATGCGCTGACGTTCCACCCGGGTCTGACAGACGCGGACGATGATCCAGGCCAGGGCCAGGAGGGACAGCGCAATCGCGGCGATGAGGGCTATGCCCACGAGCCGGCTGTTCTGGACGGTCAGGAAGACGATGCCGATAGCCAGGATCGACATGAAATAGGTCATCCACTCACGGCTGATGGACCCGGCGAAGGGTTCGCTCAGCATGACGGGATCGGGCGGCTCGCCCTTGCCTTGCAGCAGGGGCTTGCCCAGCACGAAGACGATCCAGCCGACGAACATGCCGACCCCGGCGAGACCGAAGCCCGCCCACCAGCCGAAGTGCTGGCCCAGCAGGCCGCACAGGATGGCCGCCCAGAAGGCGCCGAGGTTGATCCCGTAATAGTAGAGGGTGAAGCCGGAATCCCTTCGCGGATCGCCCTGGGCGTAGAGGTCGCCCACCACGGCGGAGATGTTGGGCTTGAGGAAACCGACCCCCAGGATGATCAGGGACACGGCGAAATAGAACATGCTCGCCGAGCCGTTGTCGATGAGGGTGCGGAGCTCATAGTCTCCTGCGGGAATGGACGTCGGAAGGCCGGAGGCGATCGGTACGCCGGGTATCTCAATCCCGCCGCCTTCACGGGCCTGGAACTCATATTTCTTGTCGTCGACCAGGATGTGGGCCACCCGGTCGTCCATCCGGCCCTCGGAAACAATGGGATAGACGGCGCCGCCGTAGATCAGGTCCTGCTGTGAAGGCCGCCCCTCGAAGCCCATGGAGATGTGGCCGGCGACCAGAAGCAGGGCCCCGAACGCCACCGCCTTGCGTGACCCCAGCCAGCGGTCGGCGATGAACCCCCCCAACAGGGGGAGGAGGTACACCAGGGCGGTGTAGGACGCGTAGAGGGCGCTCGCCTCGCTCCTGTCGAACATCAGGTGCTGGGTCAGATAGAAGATCAGGATACCGCGCATTCCATAATAGGAAAAACGCTCCCACATCTCCGTGAAGAAGAGGACAAGCAGTCCGCGAGGATGCCCGCTCAGTAACTGGCGCAGAACCGGTATGCCTGTGGCCAGGGTGACGAGAAGACCAAGCAGAATGACAATGTTCATCTAAGGGGAGTCCCGTCGCGGGGCGGGCGCAACGCACCCGCATAGAGCCAGTGATCACAACAGACCATGCGCCGCGGGTTCAGGCAAGCAGGCCCGCACCGGGGTTCAGAAGGCCAGTTCCCGCCAGACGGGATCAATCCGGCCGCCCCATTCGCCGTGGAAGCGCTCCAGCAACCGGTCGGCGCGGGTCAGGCCGCTCTCGGCGATCTCAGCCAGGGGCTCCAGGTAGCGGCTTTCGTCGGCGCCCGACGCGTCGAGGCGCGCCCGTCGCCGAAGGCCGCCCGCGGCGATCGCCACCAGGTCCCGGGCCACATCCTGGACGGTTCGCGAGCCGATCCTCGCCTTCAGGCCCAGACGGGTCACGTCCGCTCGCAGGCGCTCGTGCGACTCCAGCGGCCAGTCACGACACAGGTCCCAGGCCGCGGCGAGCGCTGCGGCATCGTAAAGCACGCCGGTCCAGAGCGACGGCAGGGCGTCCAGCATGGGCTGAGGACCGACATCGGCCCCGCGCATCTCCAGGTACTGCTTGAGCCGCACCTCCGGGAAGGCGGTCGTGGCGTGATCTGCGAAGTCCTTCAGGCTCGGGCGGTCGCCGGGCAGATCATCGAAGCCCCGGGTCAGGAACTGCCGGAAGGAACGCCCGGAAAGATCCACATAAGCGCCCTTCCGCTTGACGAAATACATAGGAACATCAAGAAGATAGTTCGCATACGCCTCATAGCCGAACCCCTTGTCGAAGACAAAGCCCAGCATCCCTGTCCGGTCGGGGTCCGTGTCGGTCCAGACATTGGCCCGGGCGGTGAGGAAGCCTGAGGGTCGCCCCTCAACAAACGGGGAATTGGCGAAGAGGGCGGTGACCACAGGCTGCAGGGCCAGGCTGGTGCGGAACTTCAGCCGCATGTCGTCTTCGTCGGCGAAGTCGAGGTTGGCCTGCACGGTGCAGGTGCGGAACATCATGTCCAGGCCCAGGCCGCCGACCTTCGGCATGTAGGCGCGCATGATCCTGTAGCGGCCCTTGGGCATGACCGGGACCTGAGCGCGCGTCCATTCCGGGGTGAAGCCCAGGCCGAGGAACCCCAGGCCGAGACGCTCGCCAACGGCCCGGACTTCGTCCAGGTGGCCCGCGGTCTCTGCGGCGATCTGGTGCATGTCGGCGAGGGGGGCGCCCGACAGTTCGAACTGTCCGCCGGGCTCGAGGCTCACATTCGCCTTGCCTCGCTCCAGTCCGATCAGGGTCTCCCCTTCGAAGACTCCGCTCCAGCCGTAGGCCTTCAGGCCCTCCATGAGGGCCAGGATGCCTGTGTCGCCGTCATAGGCTACGGGGGCGTGATCGGCCTTGCGAAAGACGAACTTCTCGTGCTCCGCACCCACGCGCCAGTCGGCTGGGGGCGTCTCGCCCGCCTGCAGCCAACCGACGATGTCGGAGAAATCCAGCGGTCGATCATCGACCTTGGAGTCGGCCATGCCACTCTTCCCGTAGGTTCCCTTCCCGGCCCCGCATTCCGGCGGGGGCGATCTTTACGCCGTTAAGTCACCCGCGCGCAAATCAGGAATTCTCGATCACTGTCAGGAATTCAGGTCCGCCAGTCCCCGAGCACCGCCTGGACGACGGTCAGGGCGGAGAGGGCGGCCGTATCCGCCCTCAGAATGCGGGGCCCAAGCGACACGGCGATGACGCCCTTCCGCGATCTCAGACTCGCCCTTTCGGAGGTCGAGAATCCGCCCTCCGGACCAATGAGTACGGCCAGGGGGCCGGGGGGCTGGCCGTCGAGGGCCTCCAGCAGAGGCGGCGCGTCACCGGCCTCATCACAGAAGACCAGCCGTCCTTCGCCCAGCCGGGCGTCCAGCGCCCGGGAGAGGGGCTCCGGCGCATGAATCTCCGGGACATCAAGCCGTCCTGTCTGCTCGGCGGCCTCTGTCGCGATAGCCTCGAGCCGGTCGATTCGGGTGTGGTCCGAATTGGTCCTTTCGGTCGTGACCAGGTGAATCTCGCTGACCCCCAGCTCGACGGCCTTGGCGACCACGGTCTCCAGGGCCGTCCGCTTCACAAGCGCCATGACGAGGACCAGGTTCCCACGGGGGGGCTGGGACCGGGTCCTGCGCAGGAGCGTTAACCGCGTCGCACGGCGGCTCGCTTCCGCGACAGCCGCGAGCCACTCCCCGTCGCGGCCGTTGAAAACCAGGAGCTCCTCCCCCGGGCCGCGCCGCATGACCTGGGTCAGGTAGCGGGCCTGAGCATCAGGAAGGACCAGGTCCTGGTCATCAGCGAGATCAACTTCGACATGGAGGCGGATCATGCTTCCTCCTAGACCCGAAGCCGCCCCCCGCCTAGGCTCTAAGGATGAGTGGAAAGACCCCGACAGGCGACGCCTATGAGCAGGACCTCCAGAGGCTCCAGCTGGCCCTGGTCCGCTACCAGCAGCACGCCATCGCCGCCGGCGAAAAGGTGCTGATCATCTTCGAGGGTCGCGATGCGGCCGGCAAGGATGGTTCGATTCAGAGGATCACCGAGCACCTGTCTACCCGGGCGACCCGGGTCATCGCCCCGCCCAAACCATCGGATCGCGAGCGGAGCCAGTGGTTCTTCCAGCGCTACGTCCAGTGGCTTCCGGCGGCCGGCGAGACCGTCATCTTCAACCGTTCCTGGTACAACCGGGGCGGGGTGGAACCGGTCATGGGCTTCTGCACCGCCGACGAGCATGAGCACTTCCTGCGCGAGGTCCCGGCCTTCGAGGGCATGCTGGTCGACAGCGGCGTCCGGCTGGTCAAGCTCTGGCTTGATGTCAGCCGGAAGGAGCAGAAAAAGCGGCTCGAGGAGCGCCGCACCGATCCCCTGAAGGTTCTCAAGTCCAGCCCCCTCGACGAGGCCGCCCAGTCGCGCTTCGACGACTACACCGCCGCCCGGGACGGCATGCTCCGGCGCACCCATTCCGACAAGGCGCCTTGGACCTGCGTTCGGTCGGACCAGAAGAAGCCCGCCCGGCTGGCCATCCTGCGCCACCTGGTCCGCACCCTGGCGCCGCAATCCATCGCTCGGGAGATCGAGGCGCCGGACCCGGACGTGCTGTTCGAATTTGACCTGGGCGCCCTTTCGGACGGTCGCCTCGCCCGGTGAGGGCTGACCTTTCCGCCGCCCAGGCCCGCCGGCTGGCGCTTCGCGCCCAGGGGTTCGGGCGCGCGCCCCCCGCCGCCCCGACGCGTCGGGACGTTTTGCAGACGGTGCGCCGGCTGGGCGTCGTGCAGATGGACTCGGTCAATGTCCTCGCCCGCTCACACTACCTTCCGCTCTTCTCCCGCCTCGGCGCCTATCCCCGGGAACGGCTTGAAGACCTCGCCTGGGGCGCCCGGCCGGAGCTCTTCGAGTACTGGATGCACGAGGCTTCGCTGGCGCCGCTGGAGCTCCAGCCCCTTCTGCGCTGGCGGATGCAGGACGCGGCCGAGGGCGTCGGTGTCTGGCGCGGCGTGGCGACCTTCCTGCGGAGCCACGGCGACTTCATCGACCAGGTCCTGGAGGAGATCGCGCGACGGGGCCCCCTCCCGGCTTCAGAACTCGGCATGGGCGCGCGGGGGGCCGGCGGCTGGTGGGGCTGGAGCGAGGGCAAGCGGGCCTTGGAGTGCCTGTTCTGGACGGGAAGGCTGACCACCTCTACCCGCAGCGGCGCCTTCGAGCGCATCTACGGTCTGCCGGACCAGGTGCATCCGTCCGGGCTCCTGACGGCGCCGACCCCGGCCAGGGCCGAGGCCCAGCGGGAACTGGTCCGGATCGCCGCCCGGGCCCAGGGCGTGGCGACCGAGGCGGACCTGAGGGACTATTTCCGCCTGACCGCCGCCGACGCCCGGCTGCGGGTGGCGGAACTCGTGGAGCTGGGCGACCTGACCCCCGTTCGGGTCGAGGGCTGGCGGGCGCAGGCCTACCTGTCGCCAGACGCGGGCGCGCCGCGAAAGGCCGAGGCCGAGGCCCTCCTCAGCCCATTCGACAACCTGATCTGGTTCCGCGAGCGTGCAGAGCGCCTGTTTGGCGTGCGCATCCGGCTGGAGATCTACACCCCCGCCCACCGCAGGGTGCACGGCTACTATGTCCTGCCCTTCCTGGAGGGCGAGGCGATCACCGCCCGGGTGGACCTGAAGGCCGACAGGCAGGGCGGCAGGCTCCTCGTCCAGGCCGCCCATGCCGAGCCCGCCGCGGGCCGGCAGACCCCGGAGGCCCTCGCCCGGTCTCTGAAGCGCATGGCGGGATGGCTGGGCCTGGACACGGTGGTCGTCGCACCGCGGGGCGACCTGGCCAGTCGCCTGGCGGGTGAGGTGGCCCAGCTAGGCTGACCGCCTGGGCTTCATCACCAGCCAGGGGGTCGGCGCGGCGCGGAACTCCCAGACGGCGAGCAGCTGGTCCAGGTGGCTGCGGTTGCGCAGAATGTCGGGCAGCGGCGCCGTCTTCGGGGCCGGGTGGACCTCGGTGATCTCATGGGTCGCCTCGAAGCGCTCCCGGACCCGGTCCATCACCCCCGGACGGTAGACGTCATGGGTCTCGACGATCAACCGCATGCCCGCCAGGGCCGGAGCGAGGTCGGGACGCAGAAGGTCATCCTCCGCGCCCTCGATGTCGATAATGACCAGGCAGCGGCGCCCCTGGAAGCGCTGGAAGTCTACCGGCTGGAAGAGGCCGCCCGTGTGGACCCTCTCTGAGACGCCGTTCATCTCCGCCATTGTGCGGCAGGCCTGCAGGGCGGCTGCAGCCGTGTCGTGCGCGAAGACCTCGGCCCGCGGCGCGATCCGCGCCAGGCCGACGGCGTAATAGCCTTCCGCACAGCCGATATCGAGGATGACCTCGGGCTCCTCCGCCAAGGCGGTGCTCAGGTGGGGATGCAGCTCGTCCTCGTAGGTCCCGATCAGCCGCGGGGCGAGGGCGCCCTCGGTGGCGGACTCCAGGTAGGCCATGCCCGCGAAGGGCCCGCCCAGGACCAGACCCCCGGACTGGGCCCTGAGCGCCTGGGCGATCATCCGGGAACGCCAGATGGCCAGAACCCGCAAGCCCAGGGTCGCGCCCTCCGGCGTCGACAGGCCGCCGGGTCCGTCCAGCCGGGCGCGGAACCATTCCCGGACCGTCTCAAGATAACTGGCCATCCGCCCTCCGGGGCTTTGGAGTCACCTTGCTCCCCTGGACGGGTGGGCTCAAGCTCTCCTCACGCGGCGCCAAGGGTCACGGCGTGAAGCCGGGCATAGGCTCCTCCCCGCCGGACCAGCTCCTCGTGAGCTCCCTCCTCGAGGATGCGGCCATCCTCGAAGACAAGGATCCGGTCGGCGGTGCGCACGGTCGAAAGCCGGTGGGCGATGATCACGGTGGTGCGACCCGCCATCAGCTCTTCCATGGCCGCCTGAACCTCGCGCTCGGTCTCCACGTCGAGGGACGAAGTGGCCTCGTCGAGGACCAGGATGGGCGCATCCGCCAGGAAGGCGCGGGCGATGGCCACGCGCTGGCGCTCGCCGCCCGAGAGCTTGACCCCCCGCTCACCCACAAGGGTGTCATACCCCAGGGGCAGGCGGGCGATGAAGTCGTGGGCGCGAGCCCGCCGGGCCGCCGTCCGGATTTCTTCGAGGGTCGCATCCGGCCGGCCGTAGGCGATGTTCTCGGCAATGCTGCGGTGGAACAGGGCCGGATCCTGCGGAACCACGGCGATGGCTCGGCGCAGGCTGGCCTGGGTCACTTCGCCCACGTCCTGCCCGTCCACCCGGATCACGCCGGAGTCCACGTCGTAGAGCCGCTGGATCAGCTTGACGAAGGTCGACTTGCCCGAGCCCGTGGGGCCGACCAGGGCCACCCGCTCTCCGGGCTGGATCCGCAGGGAGAAGTCGCTGAAGAGCCGACGCCCCGCCTTGGCGTATCCGAAGCCCGCCCGGTCGAAGACTATCTCCCCCGCGCCGGGCGCAAAAGGCCGGGCGTCCGGGCGATCCGGAACCTGGGGCTCGGTGCGCATGTAGCGGGCCAGGTCCTCGGCGTCGTCGAGGCCCTTCTGAAGCATGCGGATGTTCTCGCCCAGGTTCCGCAGATAGCCGCTCATCACCATGAAGGCGGTGACGCCGAACACCACGTCCCCGGGAGTGGCGCGCCCCTGCATCCACAGATGGATCAGGAGACCGGTCAGCCCGGCCTGGAGGAAGGCCAGGATCAGGCTCTGCACCAGCCACAGGTCGGTGAACCGGTACCAGGTCCGCATGGCGGCGTCCCGCCAGAGGGCGGTGACACCCGCGATCCGGGCCTCCTCCCTCGCCTCCGCGCCGAAACTGCGGACGGCGGCGTTGCCGGTGACCGAGTCGGCCAGGGCGCCGCCGACCCGGGTGTCCAGGGCCACGGACCTCTGGTTCAGCGGCCGGGCGAAGCGGGCGATCAGATACATGTTCGAGGCGATGAAGAGGACGACGGCGAACAGTGCGAACAGGCCGACAGCAGGCCATCTGAGCAGCATCATCACCGTCAGGCCCAGCAGGACAAGGAGGGCGGGGCCAATCCACATGAAGATCGCGTCCGAGACCTGGTCATAGGCCCACATGGCCCGGCTCAGCTTGCGGACCGTCGCCCCCGCGAAGGAGTCGGCGTGCCAGTCGGCCGAATAGGCCTGGACGCGGGCGAACCCTTCATCCGTCATCTCCTTCATGTTGAAGGCGGCCAGGCGGCACCATGGCTTGTCGCGGATGTTCCGGACAAAGGCGAGCGCCACGCTGACGCCGACAAAGACCCCCCACCACCGCCAGGCGTCGGGCGCAGCGTCGGCGCCGCGCGTCAGGGTGTCGACCAGGCGTCCGGCTGCCCAGGGCATGGCCATGTCCAGCCCGATGGCGATCAACCCAAATGCGATGACCCAGGCCAGCCTCCAGGGCCGACGCCGCCAGTAGCCGGCGATGAAGCCCATCACCTGGAGATTGCTCAGGGCGCGCTCACGAGGCGCCTCGTCCTCGTCTTCATAGTGTTCGGTCATGTCTGCAGCAGGGTCGGCGCGGGCCCGCGAAGGGGCGCGGCGGGATCAGGGAAGGAGTCCGGCGGTGATCGCCGGAGGGACGCGGAGGCGTTCGGGGCTCAGCCCCTCTGGCGCTTCGGCTTGCGGAGGGGTTTGGCGACTGATGCTGTCATTCTGCCCCTCCTTTCCTGCTGCTGGGGAAGACGCGGTCATGACCGAGGGGAACGCCTCGGTCAACAGGTGTGCAGGCTTATCCTTTTCGACTGATGCGAGCCGGTCACAGTCTGGTAAAACCCGGCCATGCCCGATGCGCGCGCCAACGACATCCTGCCGGACGCCCGGCCCGACAACTGGGTGGACCGTTACGCCCCGGACCGCATGCGGCCCTGGCTGAAGCTGGGACGCTTTGACCGGCCGACAGGAATCTGGCTGCTCATGCTGCCCGGTTGGCAGGGCGCCGCCCTGGCCGCCTCGATGGCGGGGACGTGGCCGGACCTCCTTCTGCTGGCCAAGATCTTCGCCGGCGCCGCCCTGATGCGGGCGGCGGGGTGCGCCTACAACGACATCGTCGACCGTGACCTGGACGCCAAGGTCGCCCGCACGGCTGGCCGGCCCGTCGCCTCGGGGCGGATCTCCGTGCGGCAGGCCTGGGCCTTCGTCGTCGCCTGCAGCCTGGCGGCGGCCCTGATCCTCTTCACCCTGCCGCCCCTGGCGATCGCCCTGGGGATCGCCTCCCTTCTGCTCGTGGCGGCCTATCCCTTCATGAAGCGGATCACCTGGTGGCCGCAGGCCTGGCTGGGCCTGACCTTCAACTGGGGCGCCCTCCTCGGCTTCGCCGCGGCGACTGGAAGTCTCGAACTCCCGGCCTACCTGCTCTATGCGGCAGGCCTGTTCTGGACCCTCGGCTACGACACCATCTACGCCGTGCAGGACATGGAGGACGACGCCCTGGCCGGCATTCGGTCCTCGGCGCGCAGGCTCGGGCGACGGGCGCCCCGGGCGGTTCTGGGCTTCTATGTCCTGGCCTTCGCCCTCACCCTGGCCTGCGCCTTCGCCGCGCGCCTGGGCCCCCTGTTCCTGCCCCTGGCCGCCGGCTACGGCGTGCAGCTGTCCCGGCAGGCCGCCCGGCTTGACCTCGACGACCCGGCCGGCGCCCTCAGCCTCTTCCGCTCCAACGCCCTTGCCGGCCTGATCCTGTTTGCGGCCCTGGTCGCCGGTCAGTTCGGCCAGGGACTTTGGGGCGGCGGGGGCTTGTAGACCAGCCGGCGGAACCCGATAGTCTCTGGACACGCCAGGGAGGCAGACATGGCCGACGACGCTCTTCCGACGATCCTGCAGTTGACGCCTCTGGACGAGGACTACCGCCGCGACCCGGCGGCGGTCCTGGCCAAGCTGCGCAGCGCCTGCCCCGTCCACCATGACGCCTTCAGCGGAGCCACCTTCGTATCGCGCTATTCCGACGTCCGGGGCGTGGCCACTGACCTGACTCTCTGGCGCGATCCCTTGCGCGCCGATCCCGAGAGCCGTCGCCTCCAGCGCTTCGATCCGCCGGACCTGAACCTGCCGCGCAGCGAGACCTTCAGCATCCTGACCCTGGATGACCCGGACCACGCGCGGATCCGCGGGCCCCTTTCCCGGGCCCTCTACGCCCGGGTCGCCAAGTTCAAGCCCGAGGTCGAGCGGATCGTCGACGAGGCCCTCGACCGCATCGGCGACCAGGCCGAGGTCGACCTGATGGACCTGTTCTGCGTGCCCATCCCCATCGACGTGATCGCCTCCATCCTGGGCGTGCCGCATGACCGGCTGGAGGACTTTCGGGACTGGTCAGAGGGACTGATCCAGGGCCTGAATCCCTTCCGCAACCCCGACCAGACCGCCCACATGGAGCGGTCCAGCCTGGCCCTCACCGCCTACTTCACCGAGGCCCTCGCCGACCGGCGCGCCCACCCGCGCGACGACCTGATCTCGGACATGGTCCGCCTGCAGGGCGAAGGAACGCCGATCAGCGACACCGAACTGCGGATCAACCTCACTGCCCTTCTTGTGGGCGGCAACCTGACCACCACCGACCTGATCGGCAACGGCGCCCGGCTTCTGATGCTGAACCCGTCGGAGAAGGCCAAGCTGATGGCCGATCCCGGTCTCGCCGCCGCCCTGGTGGAGGAGGTGCTCCGCTTTGACCCGCCCGTCGACGCCACCTCCAGGGTCGCCTCCCGCGACCTCGAGATCAGCGGCTGCCCCATCGCGAAGACCCGAAGCGTCAACCTCCTCCTGAGGGGGGCCAACCGAGATCCTGACGCCTTCGAGAACCCGGACGTCTTCGACATCACCCGGAAGAAGGTTCCGCACATGTCCTTCGGCGGCGGCGCGCACATCTGCATCGGCGCGCCTCTTGCCCGCCTGGAGGCCCAGGTCGCCCTGCCGCGCCTGTTCGCCCGCTACCCGGACCTCGCCCTCGCCGACCCGACGGAGGAACCGGCCTGGAGGAAGCTGCCCTTCTTCCGTGGACTGGAAACCCTTCGCGTCCGGACCGGCGCCTGAATCCCGTCACACCCGACCGCCACACTCGACCTCTCCCGCGGCAACCCCGCCTCATCGCAACCGGAGACCGTTTCATGCGCAAGGTCCTCTCTCTCGCCGCCTGCCTCGCCGGCGCCCTGGCTCTCACCGCCTGCACCACCATCGACGCCACCACCGGCGAGACGGTGCGCAGCAACACCAAGACGGGCGCCCTGACCGGAGCCCTCGCCGGGGCCGCCCTTGGCTACCTGACCAACACCAACAACGCCGATCAGGGTCGGAAGAACGCCCTGATCGGCGCCGGCCTCGGGGCCTTGGCCGGCACAGCGGTCGGCAGCTACATGGACAGGCAGCAGGCCGAGCTCCGCCGGGAGCTGGCCGGCACCGGCGTCAACGTCGAGCGTCAGGGCGACAACATCGTCCTGCAGATGCCCGGCGACGTGACCTTCGACACCAACCGCTCGGAGATCAAACCGCAGTTCTACGTCGTGCTGAACGATGTGGCCGGCACCCTCAACAAGTATCCCCAGACGACCGTGGACGTGATCGGGCACGCAGACTCCACAGGGGCCGCTGACTACAATCAGGGACTCTCCGAGCGGCGCGCCGGGTCGGTCGCTGAGTATCTCGTCACCGCCGGTGGCGTGATGCGTGAGCGCCTTTTCGTCATGGGCCGGGGCTCCAGCGCGCCCATCGCCGATAACAGCACACCGGACGGCCGGGCCAAGAACCGCCGGGTCGAGGTCATCCTGAAGCCGATCACCGGCTGATCCGGGCCTGTCTGTCATGCCCGCCGCCGCCCGCGTCGACCCCAAGGCCTATTTCAGCCCCCCGGAATGGGCGGCCCTCGCCCGCCGCTCGCGCTGGAAGGGCCTGGCCCTCATGGCGCACGCCTGGGGCGTGATCTTCGCGGCCGCGGCGATGGCGGTGATCTGGCCTTTGACCCTTCCCCTCGCGGTGATGACCATCGGCGGGCGCCAGCTGGGACTGTCGATCCTGATGCACGACGCCGCCCACGGCGCCCTGCATCCGGACCCGAAGGTCAACGACCTGGCGGGCGAGTGGCTGACCGGCGGCGGCCTGGTCCGCTACAGGACCTATCACCTGGGTCACCACAAGTACGCCCAGCAGGACGAGGATCCGGATATCGGCCTTTCGGCGCCCTTCCCCATCACCCGCACCTCCCTGAAGCGGAAGATGTGGCGGGACCTTACCGGACAGACCTTCTTCAAACAGAGGTTCGGGGACCTCGTCCGGAGACTGAAGGACCGCGCGCCGGGCCAGCCGGTCCTGCCGATCCTGGTCGAAGAGGTTCGGCGCAAGCGCCGGTGGCTGCTCGGCGGCCTGATCATCACCCTCATAGGCGGGGCGTTCGGCGTCTGGTGGGCCTGGCCGGTCTTCTGGGTCCTGCCCCAGGCGACCTGGTTCCCGGTCATCACCCGGCTGCGCAACATCGCCGAACATGCCTGCATCGCCCGAGGCGAGCCTGATCCCCTGCGCCACGCGCGGACCACCCGGGCCGGCTGGGTCGCGCGGGCGGTGCTCGCCCCCTACTGGGTCAACTATCACTGCGAGCACCACATGTTCATGCACCTGCCCTGCTACAACCTGCCCCGGGCGCACCGCCTGCTGGCGCAGAAGGGCGTGCTGGACGCCATGCTGCATGAGCCGGGCGGCTACCGTGTCGTCCTGGCCCGCGCCACCTCCCGCCCGGAGACGCCCGCCGCGACCGCCGCAGCCGTCTGATGATCGGCGCAGATCCCGAAAGCCGACGGGCCTTCATCCTGACGAACACCCGGCTCCAGTCCCCACCCCACACCCCCGAACTGTCTCTGCACCTCGCCGACGAGATCACGCCCATCTGGCGCATGACGGAGGAGGCCCTGGAGGAGATCGGCCTGCCGCCGCCCTTCTGGGCCTTCGCCTGGGCAGGGGGGCAGGCCCTGGCCCGCTATATCCTTGATGCGCCGCAGACCGTCGCCGGACTTCGAGTGGTGGACTTCGCCTCCGGGTCGGGGATCGTCGCCATCGCCGCGGCGCGGGCGGGCGCCCGAAGCGTCCTGGCGGCGGACATCGACGGGTTCTGCGGCGCGGCCCTGGCCCTCAACGCCGAGGCCAACGGCGTCTCCGCAGACTTCACCGATCAGGACCTGCTGAATCACCCGCCGCCAGAGGCCGACGTCATCCTCGCGGGGGACATCTGCTACGAGAAACCGCTGGCGGCCCGGGTCATGGCCTGGCTGGAAGCGCGCGCACGGCGCGGGGCCCGAGTGCTGATCGGCGACCCGGGGCGATCCTACTTTCCACGAGAGGGTTTGGTCCGCCTGGCCGAGTACCAGGTGCACACGACCCGCGAACTCGAAGACATGGAAGTGAAGCGCACAGCGGTCTGGACATTCCCGCCCGGCTGATCCAGTGTGAACATAAAAGGAACAATCGGAAGGCATGCCGCCATGAACCTCCTGCCCACTGCCCCGGACCAGCCCTGTGGGCGGCGCGCGCCGGCAGCCTCCCCTCCGATGCGTCCGTCCTGGCTCGGCGCCTTCCTCGCCATTGCAACCTTCAGCCTTGCAGGGCCCGTCATCGCCGCCGAACTGCCCGACCTGTCGGTGTTCTCCAAGCCGCCGCCGGCGGCCGTCGTCGACCGGCCCCTGGAGGCGGACAGGCCCAGCCAGACCCTCGGCCTGGCCCGGATCTCCTCGTCGATCCGGCATGGCGCCTCATACGCACTCGTGCTCTGGGGCAGGAAGTGCGCCCCGGACAGCCTTGTGACCTGGGACGAAGCCAATGACGCGTTCGAGAAGACCGAGGTGGATGACCGGATCTTCCACGAGACTTTGACCGGCCTCGGCTTCCGTGTGGCGGGGGATCCCACCGACCTGTTCCGGGACGCCGAGGCCCCGGCAGGCGACCTCCAGGTCGGCGGCCTGATCACCGACTACAGTTTCTCGGCCTGCGGCGGCTTCATGCCGGGCGAGCAGAAACTGGACATGGAGACGGCCATCGGCACCGGGGTGGGGCAGATGACCGTGGAATGGCAGATCTACGTCCCGGCCCTGTCCCGGACCATCGCCAGGATTCGCACCACGGTCAGGGTCGAGACCGCCACCCCGGTCATCAATGTTCCCGAGGCGATCCACCAGGCCCTCATGCGGGACAGCCTGCGCGCCCTCGCCGCCGACGACGGTTTCCGGAAGGCGGTCACCACCCCCATCCGAGCCGCTTCGGGCCTTGTGGAGCCCCAGCCCGGCGAACCCCTCCGGCTCACGTCAGGCAAGACGCTGGCGAGCGTGCCCGAGGCGCATCAGGCGGTGGCCGCTGTAGTGACCGGCGCCAGCCTGGGCACCGCCTTCCTGGTCTCGGAGCAGGGGTATCTGCTGACCAACCGCCACGTGGTGGGCTCCACCCGCCTCCTCAAACTTCGCTGGTCCGATGGCTCGGAAAGCATCGGCGAGGTCATCCGCTCGGACGCCGGGCGCGATGTGGCCCTGATCCGCACCGACCCCCGGACGGGGCCCGTCCTGCGCCTGCGGAGCGAGCCGGTGCGGCAGGGCGAAACCGTCTTCGCCATCGGTACGCCCATGGAGACGCGGCTTCAGGGCACTCTGACCCGCGGCGTGATCTCGGCCAGCCGGACCCTGGCCGGATACCGGTTCATACAGAGCGATACGGCGGTCAATCCCGGCAATAGCGGCGGCCCCCTCCTCGACGAATCCGGCAGGGTCGTGGCCGTGACGGTGTCGAGGTACGCCTCGGAACCCGCGGACCGCACCCAGGGCCTGAACTTCTTCATTCCCATCGACGACGCCCTCAGCTTTCTGGCCCTGACCTTCGAGCCGCGCTAGTCCTCAGGCGACGCCGCCGGGCCTGCCTGCCCGCATTGAGACCCGGAACCCGGCCCATGCTGAGACGCACCTTCCTCGCCACCCTGCCCGGCCTGGCCGCCGCTGGCGGCGCCATCGCCCAGAGCCGGGAGGCCAATCCCAACCGTAACCGCCCGGACGTCGGCCCCGGGGACCGGATCGACGGCGCCACCTTCGCCAGCCGGAGCGCGGCCTGGGGCGTCCATGGCGCAGCGGCGACAGCCCATCCCCTGGCCACCCAGACCGCCATAGACATCCTCCGCCGGGGGGGCTCGGCCGTGGACGCCGCCATCGCTGCGAACGCCGTCCTGGGGTTCGTCGAGCCCATCGCCTGCGGAATCGGCGGCGACGCCTTCGCCATGCTCTGGGACCCGCGGACGCGACGGGTCGAGGGCCTGAATGGATCGGGGCGCAGCCCGAAGGGGCTGAGCCTGGAGACCGTGCGCTCCCGGGCGGTCAAGGGACTGATCCCCTCCTTCGGCGCGATCTCCGTCAGCGTCCCCGGCGCGGTGGACGCCTGGTGGACCCTGCACCAGCGCTACGGGAAGCTGCCCTGGAAGGACCTTCTGGCGCCGGCCGCAACCCTCGCCCGGGAAGGCGCCCCGGTCAGCCAGAACGTCGCCTACTACCTGGCCAGATCGCTGAGGGGTTTCACCCGGCCCGGCGCCGGCATCGAGGAAGTCGAGAACTTCCGCCGGACCTGGGCGCCTGGAGGGCGGACGCCCGTGGAAGGCGAGATCTTCGCCAATCCGGACCTGGCCCGGACCTACGACCTCATCGCCGCAGGCGGGCGCGAGGCCTTCTACGAGGGCGAAATCGCCGAACGGATCGAAGGCTACTTCAAGCGGATCGGCGGCTGGATGACCCGGTCCGACCTCGCCACACATCGCACCCGTTGGGATCCGCCCCGCAAGACCCTCTACCGCGGGGTCGAAGTCTTCGGCCTGTCGCCCAACAGCCAGGGCCTGTCCACCCTGCAGATTCTCAACATGATGGAGACCTTCGACATCGCCGGCATGGGCTTCCAGTCCGCCGCCGCCATCCATCATGGGGTCGAGGCCAAGCGCCTGGCGTTCGAGGATCGCGCCCGGTACTTCGCCGATCCGGACTTCGCCAGGATTCCCACTGACTGGCTCCTGTCCAAGACCTATGCCGCAGAGCGGGCGCGGCGCATCCGGCCCGACGCCATCCTCTCCGACCTGCACCCGGGCCAGGCGCCTTCCCGAGGCGACACCACCTACTTCTGCACCGCCGACTCTGACGGGATGATGGTCTCCTTCATCCAGTCCAACTACCGGGGCATGGGATCCGGACTGGCGCCCGACGGCCTCGGCTTCATGTTCCAGAACCGCGGCGAGCTCTTCGCCCTCCAGGACGGCCACCCCAACCTCTACGCCCCGGGCAAGCGGCCCTTCCAGACCATCATTCCCGGCTTTGCGGTGCGCGAGGGCGCGCCCTGGCTGGCCTTCGGCGTCATGGGCGGGGACATGCAGCCCCAGGGACAGGCCCAGATCATCTCCAACATGGTCGACTTCGGCCTCGGCGTGCAGGAGGCCGGCGACGCCCCACGCTGGCGCCATGAGGGCTCCCCTGAACCCACCGGCGAGGCCGCTCGCCCCGGCGCGGGGCTGCTTCGGCTGGAGCGCGGCGTCCCGCAGGCGACCCGCGCTGCGCTCGCCGGCCTGGGCTGGTCGATCGGCGAGAGCGACGGCGGGTTCGGGGGCTATCAGGCCATCGAGCGCTGGCCCGGCCGGTACGCTGCGGCCACCGAGATGCGCAAGGACGGGGTCGCCCTGGCCTGGTAGCGGTTCCGGGGCTTTCCTTGCCTAGAAGTCGTCTTCCATAAGCGAGCGGAAATGCTCGAAGATCTCAGCCGCCCGGGCCTCTCCGGCGGGGGGCGGCCCAGCGGCGGCGTCCGCGTCGACGCCAGGCTCCGCCCCGCCGCCGGTCAGCCGACCCATGACCAGGCCGTTCTGGACGAGCAGCAGGGGCTCTCCGGCGGCGAGGCCGGCGAGAATCTGGGCCGCCCGGGGCGGCAGGTCGTCGAGGTCGATCTGCTTCATCGCACCCCACTCTAGACCGGCCCGGGCCGTCGGCAAGACGGCAGGTCGGGGCAGGACCGTGCACCCCGGCCGGGCGATCGTCGCTTCGGACGTGGACGCGGAGGCGGGAAGAGGCGACAATCATCGGTGGTGAACCCGGAGGCGATGCTCATGGACCCGATCCCCGCCGGCCACGCCCTGGCCCTCTGGACCGCTCTGCATCTCTTGTTGCTGCTGGGCCTGTCCCTTCTTGTGGTGCGCCAACGCCGTCGCCACGGCGTGGCCCTCGGCGACGGCGGCGTGCCGGAACTGGCCTGCGCCATCCGCGCCTTCGGCAACGCCACGGAGTACATCCCGATGGGGCTGGTCGGTCTTGCCGCCCTGACCCTGGCCGGCGCCCCGGCCCTTGCGGTCCATCCGGCGGGCCTCGTCCTGTTCGGTGGCCGGCTGACCCACGCCATCGTCCTGTCCCGGTCCGGAGAGGCCTCCCCCCTGAGGGCCGCCGGAGTGGCGGTCACCTGGGGCGCCTACATCTACCTGGCGGTTGCGCTCCTCTTCTACGCCCTGCCCTGACGCCCTGCCGTGACGCCGGGCCCCGGCGGCTTGCCCCCACGGCGCCGGGCGGCCATATGGTGTGAATGAGCACCGAAATGTCTGCAGACCTCGTCGCCGCCGCCCTCAGGGCGGGTGCGGACGCCGCCGAGGCCATCGAAGCCGAACATCAGTCCTTGTCGGTCACCGTCAGACATGGCGGTCTGGAAGAGGTCGAGCGCGAGGAGTCCCGGGACCTCAGCCTGCGGGTCTTCATCGGCAAGCGCCACGCCACGGTCTCCGGCTCGGATATCACCGCCGACGGCCGGGCCCGGCTGGTGGAGCGGGCGGTCGCCATGGCGCGTCTGGCGCCGGAGGATCCCTGGTCGGGGCTTGTCGAGGCGGACGCCCTGGCGGGCGGACCCCGCCCGGTCCTTGACCTGTTCGATCCCGCCGACCCCGATCCCGAGACACTCGAGGCCCTGGCCCGAGAGGCCGAGGCGGCCGCCCTGGACATGCCCCGCATCGCCAATTCCGATGGGGGATCGGCCTCTTCGTCGAGGTCCGCCTGGCGTCTGGCGACGTCTAACGGTTTCTTTGGCGAGCATCGCGCGACCGGCTTCCACGTCGGCGCCGCCGTCATCGCCGGCGAGGGCGAAGGCATGGAGAGCGGCTATGACGGCCTGTCCCGTCGCTGGTTCGCAGACCTGCCCGCACCTGAAAAGGTCGGCCGGGAGGCCGCCCGCCGGGCCGCGTCCCGCCTCGGCGCCCGCAAGATCGCCTCGACCATGGCGCCCGTCATCTTCGAGAACCGGATCGCCACTTCACTCATCGGCCCCTTCCTCGGGGCCATCAGCGGCCCCTCTGTGGCCCGCGGGGTGTCCTTCCTGAAGGATCGTCTGGGCGAGGCCGTCTTCTCTTCCTGCGTGACCCTGGTGGATGACCCCCACCGGCCACGGGGACTCGGCTCCTCCCCCTTTGACGACGAGGGCGCGGTCAACCGCCGCATCGCCCTGGTGGACAAGGGCGTCGTGACCACCTGGCTGCACAACGCCGCCTCGGCGCGGCAGCTGGGGATGGCGCTCACCGGGCATGCCTCCCGTGGCTCCGCTGGACCCGCAGGCGTGGGGACCTCCAACCTGACCCTCGAGCCCGGGGACCGGGACCTGGCCGGCCTGATGTCAGACGCCGGGACCGGGCTCCTGGTGACCTCCATGTTTGGTCCCTCGCTGAACGCCAACACGGGCGACTGGTCCGTCGGTTGCTCGGGCTTCTGGTTCGAGAACGGGGAGATCGCCTATCCGGTCTCGGAGATCACCGTGGCGGGTGCGTTGCCCGACATCTACGCCCGTCTGGTCCCCGGTTCGGACCTGGAGTCTCGGGGCTCGGCCAATTCGCCCTCCCTGCTGGTCGACAGCCTGTCCATCGCCGGCAAGTAGTCCCCAGGCATTGGCTGTTCTCGAGGTGGTCCTTGCCCGATCAGGCCCAATATAGCACGGAGTCGCCCCGGTTTGGCGCGCAGATGGGCAGGGTCCATTGATCCTTAACCTCCCGGGGACTATCGCCTCGGTCCAGGTGTGAATTCCAGGAGGCGTAGACATGCCCCATCGTCAGCTTCTTCACCTCGTCATCGGCGGCGAGCTCGTCGATGTCGACACGGTCGAATTCAGAGACCTGTCCAAGATCGACCTGGTAGGCGCCTACGCCAGCTACCAGGAGGCGGTGGACGCCTGGCGCGCCAAGGCCCAGTCAACGGTGGACAACGCCCTGATGCGGTACTTCATCATCCACGCGCACAAGCTGCTGAACCCCGACACCGACAGCCACGAGCCGTGACCTACTCTCGGCGGAGGAGGGTCTCGGTCAGGGCCCGACCCCACATGTTGGACTGAAAGTCCGCCTTGATCGCGTCGGGGTCGTAGGCCGGGCTATCGACCCATTCCAGAAAGGTCAGGCCGACCGGCTCTCCCTCGGCCAGGTAGCGCTCGAAGGTGTAGTCAAGCACCCCCGTCTTGCCGGCCTTGATGTGCAGGTACTTCAGGCTGAGCTGGGACAGGGCCTGGCGGATCGGGACGCCTTTCCGGAAGTGCAGGTAGAGGACGCTCATGATCCCCGCCCGATCCGCCCCGGACTTGCAGTGCATGAGGGCGGGGTACTCCAGGCGCTCGAAGAGGGCCTTGGCGCCATGCACCCGGGCGCGGCTGGGGACCTCACGGGAGGTGATGGTAAAGTCCACCAGGTTGAGGCCCAGGCGCGCGCAGGCGTCCTTTTCCAGGGGGTAGAAGCTGGCGTCGAAGCCCCCCCGCAGGTTGACGATGGTGCGGATCCCCTTCGCCTTCCAGGCCTCGAGCTGGAACGGCCAGGGCTGGTTGGCTCGGAACAGCTCTTCTGACACCGCATGGGCGTTGGAAAACCGCAGGCGCAGGAAGGCATGGTCATTCAACAGATACTCGAACTATGCTCTGCGCCGCCCATTCGGCGTCGTGAGGTCGTATTCCTCCACGTCGGGGCTCCTGCGTGTGAGCCCTATCTAGGGCGCCGGCGCCGCACAGCAAAGCCCGCGGGGGACCGCGCAAGGGCGACATCTTGACTTCGCCCGCCCAAGAGCCGACCCCAGCACAA